>NZ_JBSXOB010000061.1:0-198899 GCF_056857915.1 Marinobacter sp. B-12
CAGCTTTCCAGCTCCAGTTGATCGTTTACCGTAAGATTAAAGGGTGCTGGTTTCCGGGCCAAAACAGAGTCTCCGAGCTCGTGAACAATAGCTCGAATTGTAGCACATTTCCGCTTAGGAATTAACCAGACGGAACACTAGGGTGATTGTGCCCGGTTTTCCCCATCATATTGTCCAACGCGGCCATGACCGCCAACCCGTGTTCGTCGAACGCCGTGATTTTGAGTACTACCTGGCAAACCTTCAGGAGTGGAAGCAGGTCTATGAGCTGGAGGTGTTCAGCTACTGCCTGATGACGAACCATGTTCATCTGGTCGTTCAGGCAAACGACAATGTAACCGCAATTCCTCAATTGATGAAGCGCCTGGCTGGTCGTCAGACACGCTTTGTAAATGCCCTCGAATAACGCAGTGGTTCGCTCTGGGAAGGGCGCTACAAGATTAGTCCGATTGATACAGATGCCTATCTGTTGGCTTGTTGTCGCTATGTGGAGCTCAACCCAGTTAAAGCAGGGATGGTGGATAAACCTGAGTTGTATGAATGGTCGAGTTATTCTGCGCGGATAGGGTTGTCACAATGTCATTGGCTGGATGAGCCCGACACATTTACGGCACTGGCTGGGAGCCGCCAGATGAGGGTTGAAGCCTATCAGCAGCTTGTTGACCAGGAAGATGCTTCGCCGTCAGATGAATTGATCCGCGCGGCAATCAACAGCAATAAGCTGACCGGCGGCAACAAGTTCGTGGATGAAATTGAAAACCGTATCGGTATCAGAGTTGAAACTCGTAAGCCGGGGAGGCCTGCATCTAAAAAATAGATCTGTCCCGGTTTTCGGTCGTCCCGGTTTTCGGTAATGAATCAGTAGCGGGCAATTTTCAGCGGCCTGCGAGGGTTGTCAGGTGCAATCTGCGAAATGTGGATACCGGGTTTGAACTACCTTATTGGGTATAACAAGTGGCTGTTGACGGACGCACCTACGCTGGCGCTCTGGTGCGCCGAAAAGCCAAAGCGTTAGGCGTTACGATGTCGATTTTAGACCAACTCGATTTTGCTGAGTGAACAATTCATTCGAGGAGAATTGGCTATGAAAAAAACAGAGAAAGTGTCTGTAAAGCTTTACGAGGGTGGATACGAAAGGAGACCTGATGCAGACAAGTTTGGGCTATCTGATACGAAGTTCGAGATTAAATACGATTCACATACGTATCAAATCGAAGACGTTGGTCCTGCGGATGTATTTCTGACATCCACAACGCTAATAGCGGCTGGCGCCGGTGTAATCTCCGCAGCAATCACTGGAGCATTCGCATATTTGGCGAATCGTAAAGGAGGTCATATTACGATTACTGGTAAGAACGGCGCATCCATTGAGGTCCCGGAAGGCACTTCAAAAGAGGAAATAGACTATTACATTGCGAAAGCAAAAGAGATTGACGCAGACTCGCTATTAGTATCGGGATCCCCAGAAAATCGAAAGGGGAAAAAGAAGGGGCGTATATAGTCGCCTAACAAGGCCAAGCAGCATCGCGCACTATGTGCGCTGGACCTTGCTACGCTCGGCTCGGGTTGTTGGTCAATGGGCTATTATAACGGTTAAGATCGGCGTCGTTTATTCAGCCAGGAGCCACGCCATTACCGTGCCACTGCCTCGTTTATATTCTTTCCGTCGTTGCCCTTACGCTATGCGCGCTCGGCTCGGGATCTTGTTTGCCGGGCTGACGGTGGAGCTGCGGGAGGTCGTGCTAAAAAACAAGCCGGCGCAGATGCTGGCGGTCAGTCCCAAAGGCACGGTTCCTGTTCTGGAGCTGGCAGGAGGTGACCGTTCCGAGAGGCTCGTTATTGAGGAAAGCAGGGAAATCGTCGAATGGGCGTTGCGGCAGAGTGATCCGAAGGGTTTGTTGAACACTGATTTAGTAAGCGCTAATGCCCTGATCGACCGCAACGATAACGAATTTAAACACTGGCTGGATCGCTATAAATACGCGGATCGCCACCCAGAACTCTCCCAGTTGGATTACCGGCAAAAGGCTGAGGTGTTTTTGCAGGCGTTGGAAAGCCTATTGGCCAAGAACCGGTATCTCCTGGGGAGCAATATCAGCATCGCTGATATTGGCGTCATGCCCTTTGTGCGCCAGTTCGCCCATGTGGATCGGGAGGTGTTCTACAGTCTGCCCTATCCGAATTTACAGCGATGGCTGAGGGGGTGGCTGGAACATCCAGTGTTCCTGCAGGTAATGGTTAAATGCCAGCCGTGGCAGGAAGGCAATGAGTTGGTGGTATTTCCACGAACAACTGCAGCAACCTTGAAGTGTTCTAGTGCAATGAGTGCATCAAAATAATGGCTTAGTCTAAGGCCAGTAACCACGCCCACGCCCCCCCCCCAGCAAACAGGAGAGCGCCATTGCCAATCCTGGAGCCAGAAAGCTGGACGAACTCTTAGCTAACGTGATTTTGTGTCGACATCCTTTACATACCTATCTGGCATGACAAACCCGCTATGTGCAGGCGTTTGATTCTGAAATACAAAAATACTGTGGCACACAGAGTGCTTTATAGCGTGGTCGGCATTTAAATCCAAAAAAGGAAATTGTCATCATGTTTAACAACAGTTACATGCGAACGCTTCTGGCTGTGCTTCTGAGTTTCTGGGGATTGCACGCCAGCGCAGTGCCTCTGATCTACGATGAGGCTGTGGATGGTGATCTTAGTTATAGAAGTGATGTCTATATTAGTCAGCCTTTGGGTTTTGGCGCCAATATGATTTCTGGCACTGTATCCTCTACGTTCGTTTCCGATAACGATGGCTACGATTCTGACTTTGACTTATTTAACGTACTTATGCCGGCCAACGCCATTCTCCAAAGTGTCTCGCTTGATTACGCTTCAGGCGACGGAGGAAATGGGGAATTCGCGAGTTGGTTTGCTGTGTACTTTTCTGGTCCTGTCGTTGCTGCAAGCGGACTGACCGGAGGCAGCTATTTTTGGGAAGTAAATCGTGAATTACCGGAATTACGCTCTGTAGGTCTGAATGTTCTGCCAGATGGCATAGTTAACGATTACACCATCACTTTCAATGTTATAGAGAAAGTCTCAGCGGTTCCTGAGCCCGGCTCCCTTGGCCTGTTGAGTGTTGCGCTTTTGGGGTTAGGAATAATGCGGCGCCGCAACGCCTGAAGGCAATCGCTCCAGGGAAGGAGCCTCCGGACAGAAGAAAACCGGGACGAAGAAAACCGGGACAGAACTATTTTCTCGGCTTCCCCCTCTATTTTTTCCTATCCCTGCTGAGACGGATCCTTCATATCCATATAGCACTCGCGTATAGCCCATAATTGCACCAGGTTTCCCGAGGCCTTGTGGCACAAGGCCTGTGGGTGTTTAACCCTAGGTTCCTAACAAACTTATCCACAGATTTTGTGAGTAACGTACGTGGCAATACCGGTTTACCCATGAGCCGGTACTGACCAGAATCCCTTGCCTTACGTTTTTGAACGCCTGCTCACTGACGGGCCAGGGTTTAACGGGAGCCTCCATGAAAGCTGTACTTGATGCCTATCTGAATACGTCGCTGGTGCTGCGCATTGGTATTGCGCTTGTTCTTGGTCTGGTTGTTGGATTGGTGGGCGGGCCCACGGTGGCTGAATGGCTGGACCCTTTGGGGGAACTGCTGCTTCGGTTGCTGAAGTTCCTGGTTGTGCCGATTGTCCTGTTAACCCTGATGGTGGGAATCAATCAGGCCAATCTTGGCAGTATGGGGCGTGTGGGCCGGAAAATGCTGGGCTTCTACGTGCTCACTTCGGCGTTGGCGATCACGGTGGGGCTGGGTGTAGCGTCTGCTTTTGCACCTGGCAGTGGCTTGGAATTGACGTCTTCGGAGAGTGTCGAAGTGCCGGAGAATCCAGGCTTCGTCCAGGTACTTCTGAATATTGTTCCCACCAACATGGTTGAGGCCTTTGCTGAGCCGAACCTGCTGGGGATTATCTTCACCGCGATTGTTTTTGGCATTGCTCTGCTGAAGCTGCGTGAGTCAAAGGCTCACAGCGAAGTCGCAGAGCGGGTGTATGGCGTGGTTTCTGGCCTGAATGAGGTCACCATGAAGGTGATGGCCGGGGTGCTCCAGTATGTTCCGATTGGTGTGTTTGCGATTGTGGCCAGCACGGCAGGTGACCAGGGTATGAACACGATACTGGCCCTCGGGGATATGGTGATGGTGTTGTACATCGCCCTGGCGGTACAGCTGGTGGTCTACGGGGTTCTTATGCGCCTTAACGGCGTTAATCTTATGGACTTTGTTCGTGAGGCACGGGCCCCGGTCGCCACGGCCTTTGCCACCCAGAGCAGCTCCGGAACGCTGCCCCTGACCCTGAACGCGGCGCGGCGTTTGGGGGTTCCCCAGAGTATCTATGGCTTCAGCCTGCCGCTGGGCGCCACCATCAATATGGACGGGGCCGGCATCCGCATTGCCATTTCTGCCGCCTTTGCCGCCAATGTGATAGGGGTGCCCCTGGACTTTGTCACCATGCTGGAAATCGTTCTGATCGGCACCCTGGCCTCCATCGGTACGGCCGGTGTGCCGGGCGCGGGTATCGTGATGATTGCTACGGTGTTTGCTCAGGTGGGCCTGCCCATTGAAACCGTAGCACTGCTGGTGTCCATCGATGCCCTTGTGGGTATGGGGGCCACGGCCATGAATGTGACCGGGGATCTGGTGTGTACGTCGGTGATTGCCCGTTCCGAGGATAAATATGAGGCGGTAGAGGCAAGCTCAAGCCAGGCGGTGCCAGAGGAACAGTTGTCCTAGGGCCGCGAGGCCTGCGATCCGTCTGTCGGTCAGGCCGACCTGCTGGAGGAAGCCCAAGGGCCTAGCCCTCGTAAATCATTTTGCGGGTCATACCGCCGTCGATTACGAAGTTCTGGCCGGTCACAAAGCGGGCCTCCGGCGAAACCAGGTAGGCCACCATAGCAGCCACGTCCTCGGGTTTGCCGACACGCCCACTGGGGTGTTGCTCATGATCAGTAGCAGGCAGAGGCTGTGGTTCAGAGGGCGCATGAGCCTGCCAGGCACTGACATCTATCCAGCCAGGGCTGATGCTGTTGGCTCGCACATCGGGCCCCAGGCTCATTGCCAGAGCGTGGGTCAGGGCGAGCAGGCCGCCCTTGCTTGCCGCATACGCCTCGCTATTGGGCTCTGACTGCAATGCTCGGGTAGAGGCTATGTTGACGATGCTACCCCGGCGTTGGCGCAGGTGCGGTACCGTGTGCTTGACCAATAAAAAGGCGCCGGTCAGGTTGACGTCGATTCGTCGTTGCCACTGATCCAGTTCAAGCATTTCTATGGGGCCAGTGTCTGGATCAGCCAGCCCCGCATTATTGACCAGAGCGTCCAGCCCCTGGCCCCATCTCGCGGCCTCCTCTACGGCCGAGGCGACGTCGGCCTCGCGGGATACATCCGTGGTGATCATTAGCAAGTTGTCCGGATCGCCGAAATCCTGCCTGCATGCGCTGATGGCTTCTGCATTCTGGTCCAGGACCACCACTTGCCAGGCCTTGTCCAGGAAGTGGGCGGCAATACCCTTGCCGACGCCCTGGGCGCCGCCGGTTATGAGTATGACCGGGGATTGCTGTGTCATGTGTCTGGGCTCCTATTGATCAGGAAATGGGGGCAGAGCTAGAAGAATAGCGGGTCAGGTCCGGCTTTTTCTATGCGTGTTGTCTGAAAGATAGTTGACCCTGATGGCTGAAACTGGCTGTCTAAACGTATTTCGGCCTCAACGGCTTTGCCACCATGACGTATTCCGGAGTCTGGTGAAATAAATCGTTGATACTTTGGCAGGCGATCGATGAACTGGACGCTGCGTTGTAGGTGGTTGGCAACTTTGCAACGGAGTTAGTCTGTGGTGGACTATCTGGACGCTTGCGATGTGCATTTGGAGCCCGCAGCCAGATGCACACTGTCAGGTGCAATGACGATGCAACTGTCCTACATAAGCAGTGATAAAGGCCGCTTCCTGAAAGACCTTCAAACCCGTATCGGCAAACGCAATCGGCAGCGGGTTGGATGCCAGGGTGGATTTGATCAGTGCCGGTGGTAGCAGGGTCACAGTTAACTCAGTATCGGTGATCAGTTGAATGGCCGCTTCCATTTTGAAGCTGATGGCGCCGCCGGCAAACTTGCCTTTCGGCATCCGCTCCTTGATCGCAACACGGGTGACCCCGTACTCGGTCATAAGCTCCGCAAAAGCCGCCTGGAATCGCTTCAGGTCTTCACGGCTATGGTCTTTCGGCAGTGACAGTTTGCGAACCTTGCACTCCGGCAGGTAGAACTGCCCCCTGTCCATATTCAGCAAACACACCACCGCATCGCTGCCCGTCAGTTCAACTCCGCATACAATCATAGCCATTGTCCTCTGTGCTCCGGTTGTGGTCAGCCACGAATGACTTTACCAGCATGCACTCGTCCGATGTGGTTCTTGGCAAACTTTTACAATTGACTACATTTCGCTCTTTCATTTCTTTTCAATAAAAACATAAACTTGCGCCGCAATAAAAAGTAACCTAAATAAGAGGTAGATAATGAAAAAGGCAGCAATTGTTGGAGTAATCGCCACTACGGTTTTGGTTTCTGGCTGTGCCCACCGCGTCGCTGATCTGACGGTCGGCAGTACCAAGAACTACAACATCAATTCAGCGAGTTTTCTGAAGGGTGATCGGGTAACCGGCGAGGATATCGTTCCCGTTGTTCTGTTCCCGCTCGGTATTCCCAATGTCAAGACAGCGGTAGATGACGCGATTGAAAAGGATCGTTGCGCAGTTGGTCTGACTGACCTTGTCATAACCAGTCTGCAGCAGGCGTTCCTGGTTGGCCGGATAGGGTTCCGTGTGGAGGGTAATCTGATTATCGACGAAGAGATCGACGGTTGCAGCGCAAACGCATAGTTCAGATTCTTGCACGCTAAGTACCTGGAATTCTCTCGGCCGACAGTTTCTGTCGGCCTTTTCAACTCCGAATTCCCAAAGCACGTTTTTGTTGCTCGGCCACAGTGGCCGATGTTTCCTTGGCGAATAGTTACAAAAATCCTAAGGCGCCAAATCAAAGACTGATTTATGTTGCACATCTGATCGAATGAAGGAAGTAGCACAAGGGTGTCTGACAAATGGATTTGAGCCTAGCCTATACCCTTATTGCTGAATTCTGGTATCTGTTACCTCTTGCCATCATGCTGGGTGTAATCAAGTCGCCCTGGTTCAAAGGTAAGTTTGGCGAGTTTCTGGTCAACCTCTCCGCACGGTGGTTACTGGATAAATCCCGCTACCATCTCATCAAGAACGTTACCCTCCCCACAGAGGACGGCACCACGCAGATTGACCATGTTCTGGTATCGGAATTCGGGGGCTTCATTGTCGAGACAAAAAACATGAAGGGCTGGATCTTCGGTGGCCCTCATCAGCGCTTCTGGACCCAGAAGATTTTCCGCTCCAATCACAAGTTCCAGAACCCGCTGCACCAGAACTATAAGCACGTAAAAACGCTCCAGACATTGCTCGGGTTAAACGACCATCAGGTGCACTCGGTGGTGGTGTTTGTGGGGGACAGCACGTTCAAAACACCCATGCCGGAAAACGTGACTCAGGGGCTGGGGTATGTTCGTTATATCAAGTCGAAGATTGATCCTTTGCTTAGCCTGGAGCAGGTGGCGGAGGTTCGGGAGAAGGTGGCAGCTGGCCGCCTCAAGGCATCTTTCGCCACCGACCGGGCCCATGCTCACCATGTGAGAAATTTGGTCGCCGTGCGCTACGGTGAAGCGCCTCGTCGGCCGAGTAGGGGGCGCCTCAAGTTCTTGGTTTTTCCAGCCTTGATGTTGGGCGTCGGCGCGATCGGAATGAACGCCTATTGGAATTTTGCTTCGCAGGCGATGGCAATAGACACAAAAAGGGTGCCTGAGCACAGGGTTGAAAGCGCACCGCAGCCCACTCGTCATAGACCTGAAAGCGAGCCCAAAACCGATTCACGGACGGTGGAGCCTGAGCCTTCGTCAAGTGCTGTTATTCAGCGTGTTCATCAATCTTCCTCCGAGTTTCTTTTGGCGCGGCAGGAATGTAACTCCCTGATTGCGGCTGCTATTGGTAGCTCGGATCCGCGCCTTCTAAGAGACAGGGACAAGGCGTGTGCTCGGTATAAGGTTTTGCGAGGGGAAGAGCATTGAATCAGAAAGGGGAGCGCCCCTGGGCAAGTAACCTAGTTCAGTCGATAGAATGGACGATCATAATCGAGACTGGTTGGCCGCTGGTCTGGCGAACTGGTTGTGCCTTCTCCTGTGTAGAGAATATTGTTGTTGATGTAAACGACATTGTACTCGTCGATCTGGAAGTCGGCGCCATTGAACTGAGTCACATGCGACGAGAGTTCGGTAGCGGTGAGGCCGGAACTCAGCAAAACATCTTCACCCAGTGTGAAGTGGCCTGATGAAGTAGGATTTGGAGCCTCCGGTAACGGGGTCGTGCAAGCGCTATCGATGTAATTCTCGATACTTGTGGAGAATGCGCTGCGGGTGAAAGAGACCGTTACGATATCGTAGTGCGACTCGCCCGCCACGTGCCCGCATGGCTTCTTCCAGGTGCCCTCGAGTACCGTGACTTGATCGGGTGGCGTCACGGGGTTGCTATCGTCGTTCCCGTCAGACGCACCTGAACCGGGAGTGGTATTCTCGTTGGCTTTCTCCAGGTCGCTCCCACTACCGCCGCCTCCGCAGCCGACCATTAATGCCGAAATAAAGGTGCACGCTAAAATCCTTTTCATCGTTCTGTTTCCTTACAATGTTATCTAAATAGAATATTGTTATATCATTATTGCATAAGGTGGGTGACCGGGATAGACCTAGCTCTCTCTGGAGAGGGCGGCTTACTTTCCTGTTCACCAGATTGCGCTGAGGTGTTCCGATCGCCGGCTTCTGGAGTCAGCGCCGCTGCTGGCTATAATGGCCCTACTTCCAACCGTTGCAGAAAACGTTATGCCAATCGAAAAGATTAAGTGGTCAGGCGCTGTTTTGAATAAGCTTCCGGTGTTGGTAATTCCATTGCTGTCGTTAATCTCCGGCTGTACCAACGTGGCCGGCGATGTCGCCAGGGCCATTCATCCGGCGCCGTCGTCTGCTCTGGACGAAAACACGCTGTTTTCCGTTGCCAGTGAGTTTTTCATCGGGGAGGGCTATTTGTGCGATGCCACGCCTGACCCGAGTACGCTTCGGTGTGCCAAAGAACTTCGCGATCTTTATATTCACCAGACCCAAGCGGTGGTGCAGATTTATCCCGGCGACGAGGTGGCGTATCCCCATACTTTGGTGACGTCTCGATGGGATGAAGGGCTGATTCCGGGTGAGTTTGTTTCCAGTGAGTTCACGAATTCCGATGTGACGGCGTTTTGTGAGTACCTGCAGGCGCAGGCGTTGGGGAGTTGCCGATTGTTGACCGAACACCGCTCTGCCCGGGGCCCGGAATGATCAGGCCGAGTTGCTACAGCTGTCGGAAAAAATTTGACCCATCCGAGCTGAGGCTTTCTTACTCAAAAAACTACTGTGAGGGCTGCGGCGTTGGGCTGTTTGGTGACGAATACTTTAGTTTCGCCAGAAAGCCCGCTCCAACGACTCGGAAGAACCTGGCTGTTCATGTGGCCGTGCTTCTTTCTGTGGTTGCCGGCTTGTCGTTATGGCTTCTGGTGGGTAGGGCTTGACGGCTTCAGCCTGTTCGTAGACATCCCGCAAGAAAAGTACAGCAAAGTCCGGTACAACGCCGAGCTTGGATTGGTCACTGAGCCCCATTCGACCGTCTGCCGGCATGGATGCACAGTTTTGCAAATACTACCGAGCCGTACCCGGGAACCGTCTGATTGTGTGGTAAGCGAACTCCGTGAGGTAATCGTTGACCGCCAGCGAGGCTTCCGCCGCTTTGCTCTCGTCCCCATGGCAGATGGCCTTCAAGGTTGCTGCATGTAGTTTGCCGGCAATTCCGAACTCACGGTTGAATGACTGAATGTGAGCGAACCAGAACCGCCTTGAGAGCCCCTGTAGGGGAAGAATGGCCATGGTGAGGTATTCGTTCTGAGTGGAATCCGCAACGGCACGGTGCACCTTCTTCAACGTCTCTCCATACCGTTTAGGGTTTCCATAAAGGGTCTCGTCCAGCAGCTGTTCTGCGAGCTGCAGCATCGCTTCTTTCTGCGCGACGGTTGAGCGATGAGCCGCAAATCGTACCGCCTGTTCTTCTAGGGTTCTCCTGACTTCAAGCAGTTTTAACTGTACTTCGACCGACATTAACGGAATCAGAATCCCTTTGCGCGGATGTATCTCGACCATCTTTTCTGCTGCGAGTTTCTGAAGCGCTTCTCGAATAGGGGTTCTGCCCAGCTCTGTCTGCTTCATCAGCTGACTCTCCGAAACCATGGTTCCTGGCTCCAGTTCCCGGAAGGTAATCAACTGCTCCAGCAAATTGTAGGCAACGTCGCTTTTGTTCTTCATCCGTCAGGGGCTGCTTATGGGTGAATGTTGGAAAAGGATTGATCGCCAGCATAGCAAAATGATTTGACACTGACTATATCTTCTGAATACGATTGATGTTCAACTGATATATCACAACAACAAGAGGTGAGTATTATGGAATTCAAATCGTGGAAAACAGTGTGCCGCTATGAGCAGCAGCCGGATCTTCCGGTTCTGGATGAGGTAGATGTTCTGGTGGTTGGCGGCGGTGCCGCCGGGGTTGCAGCCGCAACAGTGGCTGGAGAAGCCGGGAAATCAGTGCTGCTGATCGAGAAGTATGGTTTCTGTGGTGGCGCGGCTGTGGCTGGAATGTCAGGCACCATTTGTGGCATGTACCTGGCGAGGGAGCAGCACCCGGATGGCCCGGAGCAGGTGGTTTTCGGGTTTACGGAGAGATTTCGCACGGAACTGCGCCGTCGGGGCGGCCTGACTGAGCCGCAGGCCTACGGCAAAACGTTCACAGCAACCCACGACCCTCTGATGTGGAGAGAGGCAGCAGATCAGTTCCTGCTGGAGGCCGGCGTCAAGCTCTACCTGCATACGGCGGTAACCGGCGTGATCATGGAGGGCGATCATTTCCAGGGTGTTGTGATCGAATCCAATGCCGGGCGCTCTGTGGTTCTTGCGAAGCGGATCATTGATGCATCAGGGGATGCGGCGGTCATCGCACGGGCGGGGCATCGCTATTTTTACGGGGACCAAGGGCGAATCCAGAATCCAACGATGTTCTTCCGCGTGGGGGGCGTCGATATCGATACCTATCTGGACTATTACGGTGACAATACCATTTGTCCGCCGAAGGTCACGGCGGCCATTGATGAGGCCAGGGAAACCGGTGAATACAACCTTCCGAGAAATAAAATCTGGATGTTCCCGACGACTCGACCAGGTGAACTCATGGTGAATGCGACCCGTCTGGCTGGTCAGGATGGTCGGGTTCTGAACGTCATTGATCCTGCAGATTTCACTGAAGCAGAGATCGGAGGACGATTACAGGTCAGGGACTACACAAAATTCCTCAACAACTTCGTGCCTGGTTGTGAGGGTGCCTACGTGGTGGATACGGGGGTCGAAGTGGGGATTCGCCAGACGCGTTCTATAGTCGGCGTTGAGATGCTTACCAATGAAGACGTCGTCAATTGCCGGAAGAGAGGCGACGGGATTTGTCGGGTACCTTGGCCCATTGAGCTTCACAATGGCGAAAAGCCGAAGTTGCACTGGTTGCTGGATGATTACTACGAAGTGCCCTATGGCGCGCTGCTTCCGGAAATCGGAGAGAACATTATTGTTGCGGGGCGATGCCTGAGTGCTGAACATGAGGCACTGGCTTCTGCCCGTGTCACTGCACAGTGCTTTGAATATGGCCATGCTGCGGCTACAGCGGCGGTTTACTCTCTCAACGCAAGCGTTCCTATGCGCAGTATTGAGGGTACAACTATTCGCGCAATGATGCGTGACAACGGCAGCGCTCTCTGAGGACAACATAATGAAAACAAAACAAAATCTTCGTAATCCCCTTCGGGACCTGACGCAGGAAAACATCTCTGCGGGTTTGCTGGCCGCTATCTTCGGGTGTGTTGCCACATCTCTCATTATCATTAACTCGGGAGCGCAGGCAGGGCTGACGGATGGCCAGATCGTGAGCTGGCTGTTTTCGTGCTGGTTCTTTGGCGGGTGTATTGGTGTGTATCTGGCCTGGAAAACGGGCCAGCCGATCAGTGGCGCCTGGTCGATTCCGGCGGCAGTGATGCTTGGCGGAACTCTCGGACATTTCCCGTTTGAGGAAGCCGTGGGTGCCTATTTCATGGCTGGCGCTATGGTATTTGTGCTGGGGATAACGGGGTTGGTGAATCGCATCATTCGCCTGATCCCTATGCCTATTATCATGGCGATGATTGCAGGTGCCCTTATGCGGTTTGCGACGGGCATAATGGGAGGGGTGTCGGACCTGCCCCTGATCGCAGGGGCGACAGTGGCTACTTATTTCTGCTCTCTGGCTCTTCTTCCCAGGGTGACACCCATTATCCCGGCGCTCGCGGTTGGGTTGTCGCTGTTCTTCGTCTTTGGTGAAGCCGCACCGGTCGCAACAGCCGCCCAGTTTCAGCTGCCTGGTTTCTATATGCCTGCGTTCTCATTCGAGGCATTCATCGCCATCTCGTTGCCTGTTGCCATTCTGGTGGTTGGTGCAGAAAATGCTCAGGCGACAGGGGTGCTCATGAGCGAGGGGTACAAGCCGCCGGTGAATACCATGACCACGCTGTCGGGAATTGGAGGCATGATCGCGTGCTTTTTTGGCGCTCATAATGCCAACATCGCCGGGCCAATGACTGCCATCTGTTCGTCCGAGGTAGCAGGGAGCGAGAAAGAAAAACGCTATGTAGCTTCGATAATCTGTGGGCTGATTTGCCTGACTTTCGGGATCCTTTCCAGCTATGCCATCAGCTTTATCAAACTTGTGCCCCTGGCTCTCATCGCCACTGTTGCAGGGCTGGCGATGATCAACGTCTTGCTTCAGTCACTGCAACTGGCGTTCACAACCGAGAAAAAAGCGTCCTTCCAACTCGGTGCTTTCACCGCTTTTGTTGTTGCCTTGAGTGGCGTTAGTTTTCTGAACATCACTGCGCCATTCTGGGCATTGGTGGCGGGGTTGGTCATCACTCTGATTACAGAGAAGCAGCAGTTTAAACAACTGTTGGTCCCGCAAACGCCATAACTCCCATCCCGCTCTGGAAACGGCCAGACTGTCGAACCAGTCTGGCCTTGGAATCGATGCTCCTGAAACAGTCCTCCCGCCGGCAAAAGCCTGGTCATTGGCCGGTCGTAGCCCCTGGGCCAGCTCTCTCGCGGATCTGTTTGGTGAATCGTTGCCAGAGTAGATCCGGTTATTTGGGTAACCTGGACCTCTTTTCTGGGGTCATTTCCCGCTCCCACTCAGCTTCATCTCCCGGCGCTGGCAGAAACCGGCCAAACTCGATCATCTGAGTGGCTGGAATGTCCTGCAGGTAGATCCAGACATCCTCAGCAGTTATGCCCGCAATTTGGGGTATCTCTTCAAGCATCTGGCTCATCAGGGCCTGCTTCACCTCGGGACTGCGGCCCTGCCGTACCAGGCCGTGCACATATACCTGGGGCGCCTTGTTCGCGCTGCCACCTATAAAGTGATCGCCCTCATTGGTGGAGAAAAACAAAACCTGGGCGAAAAAACGGGGAGCACCGGTTTGCTCGCTATGGGCCGTTGTTATAGCCTCCGCTATCTGTGATTTCTGCTGTAGCGACAGGGAAAGATTTGCGACTGTGACAGTGTAAGTTGGCATGAGGAAATCCTACCGAATCAGGTGATCTGGTTTCACTATAGCAACGATATTTCAATCCAAGTGGCGCTCGCCTACTCGATAATACACTCTTCGAAAACCTACCTTCAGATGCGTGACAAGAAGTACCCTATCACCATATCAAGCGAAGGGTGTGACACGAGGAGGACGTGTATTGAATCAGAAAGGATTACTCACCGTATGGAATGACGCCAAGGGATTCGGCTTCATTACGCCGGAGGGCGGCGGTGAACGGGTGTTTGCTCATATCAGCAGTTACGCAGGCCGTGGCCGGCCGGCTTCCAATCGCAAGGTGACTTACAGCCTCACGAAGGATGGTCAGGGCCGGCTGAGGGCAGGGCGGTTCCAGTACGCCAGAGCAGCAAAGGTTGGTGCCAGCATTGCGCCGGGAGTCTGGGCGGCCGCGGCTGTTGTGCTGGCATTGTTTGCCGCGCTGGCTGGCCTGTTTCATCGCGGTTATCTTCCGGTCTCGATCCTGGCTGCCTACGGTGGGGTGAGCCTGGTGTTGTTTGTGATGTACTGGATCGATAAGCGGGCGGCGCAGCGGGGTGGCCAACGCATCGCGGAAAAAACGCTGCACTTGTTCGAGCTTTGCTGTGGTTGGCCCGGCGCGGTTTTAGCCCAGCAGATTTTTCGGCATAAGACGCGGAAGGGCAACTATCAGTTTGTTTTCTGGCTGGCGGTGCTGGCCAATCTGGGTGCTGTGGGGTGGCTGCTGCTGGCTCCGGAGGCGATGAGTTGGCGTCAACAATTGGGCTTTGATTTGTCGAAGTCTCTGCGGCCGCTCGTCTGGAGCCCGAAATGATCAAGCCCAGTTGCTACAGCTGTCGGAAAAAATTTGAGCCATCCGAGCTGAGGCTTTCTTACTCAAAGAACTATTGTGAGAGCTGCGGCGTTGGGCTGTTTGGTGAGGACTACTTCCGTTTTGCCAGAAAGCCCGCTCCAACCACCCGGAAGAATTTGGCTGTTCATGTGGCCATGCTTTTTGTCGTGATTGCCTGCTTGTCGTTATGGCTTTCGATGGGCGAGGCATGACGGCTCGAGCCTATTCGTAGACATCCCGCAAGGACAGTAAGGCAAAGTCTGGTACAACGCCGAGGCCGGGTCGGTCACTGAGCCACATTCGGCCGTCCGCCACTTCCGGGGCACCCGTGGCAAGCTGCGCTGTGTTGTAGTTGTGCAAATCGGTGGTGTTCAATAAGGCTCTGGGGGACGTGCTGGCGGCGAGGTGCGCATAGGCCGCCGTCGCGATGCCACTGCCCCATGCGTCTTCAATGGTCATGGGAATGCCGGCGTCGGCACACACATCCCGAATGATCCGGGAGGGCGTCAGCCCACCGAACTTGCTGACCTTCAAAGCAATTGCGTCCATGGCATCGTCTCTGAGTCCACGCTGCACCTCATCCACGGTGTTGAACGCTTCATCCAGTTTGACCACATGCCTGGCACGCCGCCTGACTGACAGGCACTCGTCGTAACTGCGGCAGGGTTGTTCAAGGTAGATATCCACGTCATCAATGGCCTTTGAAAATCGCAGTGCCTGATCGCGCCGCCAGGCGCCATTGATATCGCCAACCCAGAGTTCATCCGGTTGTTTGAGTTTGCTGAGCCTGCGAATCAGGTCGATGTCTTCGTCCACCTCATGGCCCAGTTTGATCTGGATGTGCCGAAAACCCTCGGCACGATAACGGCCAAGCAACTCTTCCATTTCCTTTGGCTCGGCCAGTGGAACAATCCGATGCAGGGGCATGGACGGCGATTGAAGCCCGCCAAGCAGGGTGTAAACGGGTAGTCCACACGCTTTGCCCAGGAGATCCCAGCAGGCAATGTCGATGGCCGCCTTGGCGACAGCCTGGCCGGTGAGCGCCTGATTCATTCGTTCCTGAATTACCGACACTTGCCGTGGGTCCTGGCCGAGTACCTCAGGTGCCAACACTGACAGGCAGGAAGGAAGGCCCTCGGCAAAAGCCGCCATGTAGTTGGGGCCGCAGGGGCACACCTCACCATAGCCCTCCAGTCCCGTGTCTGTTGAGAGGGCAACAACCGTTGTTTCGAAGACCTGATGGGAGCGGCCGCCAGCAAAGGCATAGGCTTTCCCGGTGTATTCCAGATTCGCCGTGTAGACCGCCATTCGCTCGATTCGCATAAGCAACTCCGCCCTGACTGGAATCCTTATGGAATAAAGTTAGTTCACCGGTGTACGAATAGATAGCGGCGCCAGTCAATAGTTTCCATTTTTGAAACCTCGTGATATGGTTTCAAAAAAAGAAACAAGGAACGTTTGTGCACATTATTTCAAGAAAACCGTTCAATGATGCTGCCAAGCAGTTTCCCAATGATCGGGAAGCTCTGGTGAATACCTACACCACTTTGCGAAATGGACGGTTTGAAACACCTGGGCAGTTGCGTCAGGTGTTCCCGTCTCTGGACAATTTCAAATACCGGGACAAATGGTGGGTTATCGACATTGGCGGCAACAATCTTCGGCTGATTGCCTTCATTGAGTTCCGTGATAATCGTATGTACGTAAAACACATTTGTAGCCACGCCGAATACGACCGGCTGACCGACAAATACCGTCGCAATAGGGAGTGAGGCTTATGTTATCGCCTGCTTTTGTTGAGATTAGAGAAGCGCTGGCTCAGGTGCCTTTTGTGGCTCATATTGAGACTCAGAACGATTATGAGCGTGCGTTGGAGCTGATGGACCAGTTGGTGGACGACTACGACGCCAATAGGCTTCTCATTGAGGTTCTGGCTGTCAGCATTGAGCGCTGGGAGGACCAGGCTGCAGAGTTTTCCGACTTTAATGCCGCTGTTGCTGAAACGGACCGGGGGATTGCTGTGCTGAAAACTCTGATGGCTCAACACGGCCTTGGGGTTGCTGATCTGCCGGAGTTGGGTTCAAAGGGTAATGTGAGCAAAATTCTCAATGGCGCTGAAGGAAAGAAGTTGACTCGCAAACACATGGAGGCTCTCGGCAAGCGGTTTGGGGTGTCTCCGGTACTGTTTTTCTAGGATGCCTACGTATTCAGGAACCCCGTTCAAGCTCCGACCTTACCAGCGGGAAGCCGTCGACGCCACGCTGAATCATTTTCGTAGATCCGACAAGTCAGCGGTCATCGTGCTGCCAACCGGCGCCGGCAAAAGCCTGGTCATCGCCGAGCTGGCCCGTCTTGCCAAGCGTAAAATCCTGGTACTGACCCACGTCAAAGAACTGGTGGAGCAGAATCACGCCAAATACCAGAGTTATGGGTTGGAAGGGGGTATTTTCTCTGCCGGGCTGAAGCGCAAAGAAAGCCACCACCAGGTGACTTTTGCCAGTGTGCAGTCGGTATCGGCGAATCTGGAACAGTTCCAGGATGAATACTCGTTGGTCATCATCGATGAGTGCCATCGGGTCAGCGGTAATGAAACCAGCCAGTACCAACGGATCATCGAGTTACTACGGCAACAGAATGATGCCCTCAAAGTGCTGGGGCTGACCGCCACGCCTTATCGTCTGGCCATGGGCTGGATCTATCGCTATCACTACCGGGGCTTTGTTCGCGGCTCTGGTGAAGAGCAGGACAAGCCCTTTCAGCACTGCATTTACGAACTGCCATTGAGCTATATGATCAACCGGGGGTATTTGACCCGGCCTGAGTTGGTGAACGCGGCGGTGGCGCAATACGATTTCTCCGCGCTGGCGCAGGACCGCTTTGGCGAGTATGCCGAGAAGGACGTCAACCAGCTGCTGAGCAAACACAAGCGTGTGACCCGTGCGATCATTGAGCAGGTGATGGAACTGGCCGCTGAGCGCCAGGGGGTAATGATCTTTGCGGCCACGGTGGACCATGCGCGGGAGATCACCGGCTATCTGCCGGAACACCAGACCGCCCTGGTGACCGGCGCGACCGATCAGAAAGATCGGGACATGCTGATTCAGCGCTTCAAACAGCGGCAGTTGAAGTATCTGGTGAATGTGTCTGTGCTCACCACGGGCTTTGATGCGCCCCATGTGGACGTTATCGCCATTCTTCGGCCTACCCAGTCGGTGAGCCTGTATCAGCAGATTGTGGGCCGTGGCCTTCGCCTGGGCGACGGTAAGCAGGATTGCCTGGTGATTGATTACGCGGGCAACCACGTGAATCTGCATCACCCGGAGGTGGGCGAGCCGAAACCGAACCCGGACAGTGAGCCGGTGCAGGTATTCTGCCCAGGCTGTGGCTTTGCCAATATCTTCTGGGGCAAAACCGATAGTGACGGCCGTGTGACCGAGCACTACGGGCGCCGTTGTCAGGGGCTTCTGGAGACTGCGGACGGGGATGAACCCGCCGCGCAGAACGGGCGCCCTCAGCAGTGCGATTACCGTTTTCGTTTCAAGGAATGCCCGCACTGCGGTGGCGAGAATGATACTGCCGCCCGCAACTGTCACCAATGCCAGAAAGCCATTATCGACCCGGATGATCAACTGAGAGATGCCCTGAAGCTCAAGGATGCGATGGTGATCCGTTGCGCTGGGATTACATTAAACTTTAACGGGAGCAAACTGAAGATCACCTATCACGGCGAGCAAGGGGAAGAACTCAGCGAGTCGTTTGATTTCAGCAGGCCGGCGCAGCGCACTGTTTTTAACCGGCTGTTCGGGCGTCGTTTTGCAAACAGCCAGGCCCCGAAGCAGTTCAGTAGGGTGGGGGAGGTGCTTGAGTTGAAGGCTTTGTTGCCTGCACCGGATTTTGTAATTGCTCGCAAGCAAAAGCACTACTGGCAGGTGCAGGAGCGGATTTTTGATTATCAGGGTAGCTATCGTAAGGCGAATGAGGCGTAGAGCCTGGTCGCTGTTAACCGATAATCGCCGGTGTGACCAGTGCGCCTCCGACGAGCAGGCCGACGAAAAGACACGACGCCAGGATAAACGGCTTCAGCCCCAGGTGCCGAAGAGCTTCAATCCGGGTCTGATATCCGAGAGCTGCCATCGCCATCGTCATGGCTATCTGCCCCGCAAGGACCAATGTACCTTGGGCTGTCTGGGGTAGATGCAACAGACTATTCAGTACGACAACGGCGACAAAGCCAAACGCGAACCAGGGAATCGTGAGCTTGCCTGTTGTTTCGTCAGCGTCGTCACCTTCATTTCGATACCGTGACCAGATCTGGCCGATAACCAGAAGGAATGGGACCAGCAACATCACCCGAACCAGTTTCACAATGACTGCATTGGTCATAGCGTCCGGACCAACGGCATTTCCAGCGGCCACGACCTGTGCCACCTCGTGCACTGTGGAGCCAATGTAAATACCGTACAGCCCCTGGTCCCAGCCCAGCAGCGGATACATCACTGGGTAGATGAACATGGCGAGGGTGCCGAACAGGACCACTGTGGCTACCGCCATAGAGGTTGCCGCCGGCCGCGCGCGAATGGCCCCTTCGGTGGCAAGCACCGCAGCCGCACCACAAATTGCGCTTCCTGCACTGGTAAGGATGGCTGTATCGCGATCCAGCTTGAGCCACCGTGTGCCTAGCCAATAGCCTGCGGTTGTAATTGTCAGAACGACCAGTGTGTCCAGCACCAGAATTTTTGGCCCCAGGCCCAACAACTGCTGCACCGTGAGGGAAAATCCGAACAGGACGATCCCGGCCCTCAATAACCATCGGGAAGCAAAGCCAAGTCCGGCTGCCACGCCATCCAGTTGTTTTCCTACACGGAGATTTCCAACTACGAGGCCCAGTATCAACGTAAACACTAAAGGCCCCAAGCCTGTTTCACGAACCGGGGGCAAAGCCGCGAGGCCGTAGCCGGTCAACGTCAGAAACGCGCACAACCCTAATCCCCTGAACATTTGCGATACTCCTAACTTTATGGAATATGCTTATTCTAATGAGTTTTTATATATCTACTAAATGGTTGTTTTGTGTTTTGGTAATCGATTTTATGTATGTTTGGTTGGGGACTATCGAAACGCCTCTGCCGGCTATAATGGACGACCATTTATCTTTGTAGAGAACCCTATGCCAATCGAAAAGAATCAGGTGGTCCTGTTTCACTACAGTGTCCGTGATGAACAGGGCAACGAAGTCGAAAATTCCCGTGGCGGTGAGCCGAACGCGTATCTGCATGGCCATGGCGGCGTTATCCAGGGCCTGGAAGAAGCTTTGGAAGGTCGCGAGGCCGGCGATACGTTCAGCGTTACCGTCACTCCGGAAAAAGCCTACGGCCCGCGCAAGGCCGATGCCGTGCAGCGCGTGCCGGTCAAGCATTTGATGGGTGCCAAACGCTGGAAGCGGGGCATGATCGCCCAGGTGCAAACCGAGCAGGGCCCGCGCCATGTGGTCATCGCCAAGGTCGGCCTCAAATTTGCCGATGTCGACACCAACCACCCGATGGCCGGTAAAACCCTGACCTTCGATATCGAAGTCATCGAAGTACGCGCCGCCGATGCGGAAGAGATCGCGCACGGCCACGCACATGGGCCGGGTGGGCATCACTGAGGGGTTGAAGGATTAAAAGGGGGAGTATATGCACATCGGAGTGATCGCAGATACCCACAGCAAAATGCGCCCCGAAGCGTTGGAGGTCTTGAGAGGTTCTGACCTGATCCTTCATGCCGGTGACGTTGGCCGGGATGAGGTTCTGGGCGCGCTGGAGGCGATCGCGCCGGTGGTTGCCATTCGCGGCAATATCGACAAAACGGGCCGGGCTTCGACGTTTCCCGATGTTCAGGATCTGGAGTTCCTCGGCCACGCAATCTACATGCTCCACGATGTCAAAACCCTCGACATTGATCCGCAAGGCCGTTACCGCGTGGTGATCGCCGGCCATTCCCACAAGCCCCGTAATGAATGGATCGGCGACGTGCTTTACTTCAATCCCGGCGGCGCCGGGCCTCGGCGCTTTACCTTGCCGATCACGGTGGGGCGGTTGGAGGTGAATGAAGGCGGTGTGTCTGGTGAAATCATTGAGCTGCCGGTTTGATCAGTTTGGAGAAATAGACCTGTCGCGATTTTGTCACGCGTTTCTTTCGGCAATCAGGCTGACGCCTGCTTTCGGTCTTATTCGTTGGTAAGAGGAGGCTCTTTTGCAAGCGCCGACAACATAAGCCAATGGTTGATCGAGCGTGCTAAGTCCACGCGACCGTGCAGGCGAATGTCGCCCCGCTCGATTGCTGGCGCCAGTGCCCGCTTACCAATCCAGATCGGCCCGAGGATGCCGCCACTGAAATGGCTCGTGTCGTGCGTCCAGGGGGGCGACTGGTATTGGCGGTCTGGACACCGGATGGCAACGTTTTCGGAATGTTCAAGGTGATCAAGCAGTACATGCCAAAGCCCGAAGGCCAACCGCCAGCGTCTCCCTTCGCGTGGGGGAATACCGAACGGCTAATGGAGTTGCTGGGCGACGCCTTTGAGTTGCGCTTTGAGCGGGGCACTTCCTACTATCGCGAGCCTGATGCCAAGGCCGCATGGCGCACTTTTGTGGAGGGTTATGGTCCTGTACAAACGCTTGCGGGCAAGCTTGATGCCGAGCGCCGAAATCGGTTTGAGTCTGATTTCGTGGCTTTTCATGAAGAATTTCAAGACGAGCTCGGTATCACGGTACCGCGCGACTACCTGATTGTGCAGGGAGTCCGTCGTTGAGCGGCGCTGGCTACCGCCCCGAAGCCCAACTGCCCCGGGCCAGGTCCATGGCCCGGTTGACTTCATCGGCAGGGATATCGCCCGGCTCGCCTTTTTCTATCGGATCATAGTGAAACACGTACAGCCGGGAAACGAATTCGGCTACCGGTAAGGAGGCTTCGCCAAAAAGCTCCCCGTGGCCGTGGGTTGAGGTGACGACGCCCTGGCCCCAGTTCTGCCCGCTGTCGTTGTTGGGGTTGAAAAAGTAGACGCGCATGGTCTTGTCTGCATCCATCGCGAGCCGTTGGATGGTGATTGCGTGCCAGCCCAGAAAACGAGTGGCGCTGTCGGTCACCGCGATGCCAGCCGGCTGTGGATTGATGACGGGAATGTTGCCGTTATAGAACGGGTGATAGGCGGCGTAGAAATCCCGCACAAACCCTTCGAAATCTTTCAGGCTGCCGGTAAAAACGTCCACGGCGATGCGAAATCCGTGGCCAACGTGGTCGCCATGAAATTCGGCGTTGACCCATTTGTGGGGGTCCTCTCCGCGGCCAATACTGCGACGCCCCATTTCAAAATAGATGCGGTCCAGATGCGGCACGGTCAGCAGGGATACGGCATCGACATCCACGGGCGGCTCGGTGGCCAGTCCGGTGCCGAGTTCCCGTGAAGAAATGCTGTTGCCTTCGAAGCGCATAATGATTTCATCGTCCCGTGCTGCCCAGGCAAGGATGCGCAGCAGCTCTGCCGGCATGTTGTAAGCCCACATCGACAGGGCACGGGTGGACTGGCAGGTCGGGTAATTGCCCTGGCCCACGCCCAGTGGCCGCCCCAGCACGTTTAGTACGTCGGCGAGCAGAAAACATTCAGGGGAGCGGCTAGTGCCAAAGACTGTCTCGATCTTCTCGGCCGCGGCGTCGCAGAGCGACATGCGTATCTGGCGCCACAGGGATGGGGCTACCGGGGGCGAGTAGAGAATGCCCCGCTCCAGCATCATGGCCAGGCCGTAGGCACACTGGCTGGTTTCCGGAAACAGGGCGTCGTCGATCAGGCGGTGAATCAGCGCGGGGTAACAGTGAAACGCATCGGCACCGGTGTAACTCAGCCCGAGGGCCGTGGGGATCAGGGCGTTCCAGCGCCCGCGCAGGAAGCGTATGAAGACGGGCATGTAGGCTGACACCAGGCCGGTGCTGTGCATGGCCTGGGCAAAGGCGATGGCTTCGCGCATCAGGGCGGCGTCGTCCATCTCCGCCAGTCGTTCGGAATAGACCTCAAAGCCGGGGTCTTCACGGCAACCTTCGGTGGGGCTGAATACGGCGTTGATCAGTTGCAGGGCGTCGTCGCCGACTTCGCCGCCCAGGGCGTCCGGTTTTTCCAGGCAAACCGCTATTTGGGTCACCATGTGTTTGACGCCCTCAACCTGAACCGGGCGCTGCTCCAGAATACGCCAGACTTCGGCCACCAGGTGCTCCAGAAGGTTTTCGTATCCCAGATGGTGAAGCAGGTAGTGGTACAGGTTCTGAACGGCGTGGCCGAGCTGGTCGGGCCGCAGCCTGTCGCTCTCTTGCAGGTCATCACTAACCACCAGATCAAGGTTCATCGCCATCACCTGGGCGAGGAAGTTATGGGCGTGTTCCGCCGAGATGGAAGCGTGGATGAAGTCGCCTCTGGTGACCGCCAACAGGCGAATCTGGCTCAGGCATTCGACCAGTGTTGCCGTTGGGTCACCGTGCCGAACCGTACGTGCAGCCAGAGAGGGCACCAGTGTCTGGGGATAGTCCCAATCGCTGCCTCCAAAGAACCCGGCGGATTCTATGGCCGGGACGCGCTCGTATAGCGCTTGCAGGCCTTCGGGGCTGAGTATCAGGGGCTTTGCCGCATCAATCACCTCGAATACGGGCGACACACCCTCAACTGCGTTGACTTCAGCAAGGCGGCTGACGGCGCCGTCAAATGCTTTTACAAGTTCCGTCGGCGCGTGGCTATTCTGGTTTTCGGTTGCTTTTTTTTGTCTGGTCATACAACCATCCTTAAGCCAACCTGGGACTGTGTCAACCTGGCCCCTGGAAAACATCTGCTCCCAGCGGCCGGGTGAAACCAGGAACCTGCCGGCCGACGCTAACCCAGCTATCATAATGAGCAAGAGATCCGATAAAGTGATGCCGACACCTACAACAATGAAAGAGCAGACACCTGATGGCTGAATCATTCAGTACCGAGCTGGTTGAACAGCTCCAGCGAAATATTGGCGATGCCTTCCGGGCCGTGTCTGGCGAGGATTTGGAATGGGGCGAGCTAATCGCTCAGGTGCTTGGCCAGTTGCTGGTTTCTTTTATCTACCTTGGGGTTTTCTTCGGAATTTATTTGGTCCTGACAGGTGCCATCCGGCTGGTATTGGGGAAGCGGCGGGCCAAAACGCATCTGTTCATCCAGGTACGTAGCACCTTGCGTTATCTGGCCGGGTTAGGAGCGCTGATCTTCATTCTTGCGCAGTTTGGAACGTCTCATGAGGTTCTCAAGGCGATGGCGAGGGCGGGTTTTATGGCCCTCGGTTTCTATGTGGCCTGGCTGATTCTGGCGCGCCTGATCAAGGACAGCATGGTGCGCTACAAAATGGACCCTTCGATTCGTCAGTTGGTCGAGAACCTGTTTTCTGTTGTCGTCTCAGCGCTGGCGGTGGTGACGGTACTCGCCCAGTTCGGTTTCGATGTGGTTTCGATTGTTGCCGGTTTGGGGATAGTCGGTATCGCAGTAGGCTTTGCCGCGCAATCAACCCTCTCCAATTTCATTGCCGGTATCACCCTGTTGATTGAAAGACCGTTCCGCATTGGTGATTGGGTCACCATCAACGGGCAAGACGGCAAAGTGGTCAAGATTGCCTTGCGAACCACCTGGCTACGCACCCGGGATAACATCTTCGCGATGATTCCAAACGACAGTGTGGCGTCTTCCGATATCATCAATTACAGCGCAGAAGGTGTCACGCGCCTGAATATTCCGGTTGGCATTGCATACAAAGAGTCGGCAAAGGCTGCGAGGGACGTGCTGATGCCGGTTTTGCTGACGCATCCTGAAGTTCTACAGGGTGCTGGTATGGAGCCCCGAGTTTTGCTCAAAAGCCTGGGTGATTCTTCGGTGAATCTGGAAGCCAAGGTGTGGATTACACCCGATAATCTGGATGTACAACCCAGAATCATGGCGGATGTTCTGGAGCAGATGAAAGAGGCGCTGGACGCTGCCGGCATAGAGATTCCTTTCCCTCATTTGCAACTGTTTATTGATGATGCAAAAGGGCTGAAGCCAATACTGGAGCCCCTCTACAGCATGCGGGGAACAAACGGATAACTTCTACCCAAATTCATCATTCAAACCGGTTGGCCCGGATGTTGTTCCGCGTGCCATCGCTCTCGGTCTCGGTCCAAATCGGCACTCGCAACTGTGCTGTTCGCACTTTCCTTTGAACAGAGTTGGTGTTCAATAGATCACATCATCGCGGCACGCTACCGGCGCTAAAGTGTCTCCAAACACTTTTTTCCTATTTCAGATATCATGGATGTTTATTTGTTGGGTAGGCCAACAGTTAACCTGGAGAACACCATGAGCAAGAAGCCCGAGAAAGTCACCTTAACGTCTGCCACGATTGAGGAACAGACCGCTGCTTTTTTGAAGTCAGGCGGGGCTGTCGAGTATGTGGGTAAGGGCAAGAGTGGACAAGAAACGTCTCAGAACCCGAAGCAAATTACCCTGAAATAGTAAACCGGGTTAATCAGTTTTCCGGAACATGCATCTTTGGCGTACCTGTCATAGTCTGGCCTAGTCTGGTGAAATGGAAATCGCGTAGATTTAAATGGGCATGGAAAAGTGCTCGCGCAATTACCCTGACAAACTCGCGAAAAGAGGATTCGATATGCCTCACGTGCGTTTTACCCAGCTGCTCTGTTTTGCTGTTCTTGTTGCGATTTTAGCGGCCTCTACCGCTCAGGCCCATCACGGTTGGGCTTGGGCAACGGACGAGGAATTTGAAATTACCGGTACCATCCAGTCGATGCGCCTTGGTAATCCCCATGGCGAGGTCACGATCGACGTTGATGGCGAGGCATGGGTTGTGGAAGTTGGTCAGCCCTGGCGTAACGACCGCGTCGGGCTGAGTAAAGAGGTTTTGAGTGTCGGCCGGGAAATGACCGTGCACGGTCATCGGTCCGCCAAAGAAGGCGAACGGTTGGTCAAGGCTGAGCGGATTGTGATCGACGGGGAGAGCTACGACTTGTACCCCGGTCGTGATTCCTGAACCTGGGAATGATTGAGCAGGCACTGGTCTTCGTCGAAAACCTGGCCGTTGTCTCAGCCCTACGCAATTCCACGTTGGCATATCCGTTGGTCAACGCCGGGCATATTCTTGGGGTTGCCCTGCTGGTCGGCGGAATTGTGCCACTGGATTTGCGCTTGCTGGGGCTCTGGCGTCGCTACCCCGTGATGGTGTTTGTTGATGTGCTTCGTATGACATCGGCGCTTGGCTTGGGGTTGGCGATCGTTTGTGGTGCTCTTTTATTCGCCACGGCGGCTGCCGATTACGCCGGATCGATGTTGTTCCGGGTGAAGATGGTGGTTGTCCTGTTGGGAGTGTCGAACGCGTTGATACTCGCTCGGGTGTTAGAGCACCGGGATATACGGAGCCTCCCAATGGATGCAGCCATGCCTTTATCCGTGAGAGCAGGGGCCTTGATATCTCTGGTGACCTGGGGCAGTGCGCTGGTCCTTGGCAGGCTATTAGGGTACTTCTGACCAGGCGGGTGGCGACAGGGACCACCACCCGCCGGTGCTTTGGTGATTAGCTGAACTCGGGCTCAAAAGGCTTACTTCCAGCAACCCGTTTCATCCACGCCATGTCCAGTGGAACAAGAACGTTCAGTGCGAACAGCACCCAGCCCAACGCCTGCAGGCTGTCCGCAAACCACAGCATCAGGGCGAAAGACAGTAAGGCCCAGCTGACGTCCACAACCATCATCAGGTTGAAGTATTTCTCCAGCCATCGTGCGTTCATGGCCATAGCGGCCATATCCACGCACCAGAGCAGCATCACTATGCCCACCACCTGATAGAACGTTGCGCCGGGCCCGCCAGCCAACTGGGCAATTGGTCCTGATGCCAGGATCAGTGCCAACGCCAACGGCGTGGAAAGAAAGACATCGCTCAGGACGATCTGTTTTACGCTGAATTGACGCACGAAGTTTTTCATAGGATCACCTCAATCGGGTTTCGCAATGTGTTTGACTACACTACAAAGCTTCTACCCGGGCGGTGATGGGTACAATTACCTGTGAGGTAATGGTGCAGCCCACCCTTGATGAAGATAATCGCTGAACACTCGGACATTCACAGGAACGACGATGAGCGCCTTCGGTACGCTTTTTAGAGAAATGCGGCAGGGTAAACGGTTGAGCCAGATGGATTTCGCCCTTGAATGCGAAGTGTCGGCAAAACACATCAGCTTTCTGGAAACAGGCCGCAGCAAACCCAGTAAGGGCATGGTTCTGCATTTGGCGCAGATGCTTCAGACGGATCTGGCAGCGACCAACCGCCTGCTGTCTGCGGCGGGTTACAGCCAGGTATACAGCGATCAGGATTTGAGCGCGCCCGGTATGGCTATGATCAAAGAGGCGCTTGATCACCTACTGCAGGCGCACCTCCCATATCCGGCAGTAGTGTTCGATCACGAATACTATTTGGTGATGGCTAACACGGCCATGCAGGAGATGATGGTAAGAATGGTGGAGTTGGGCGCTCGATTCCCCTACAGGCCAAACTTTCTACTGTCACTGCTGGATAACGAGGGCATGAAGCCCTTCGTGGGCGATTGGGAAAACATCGCATGTCACATGCTGCAACGCGTCTACCATGAACACCTTGCCGGCCCCTTCCGGGACCAGCCCAACCGGTTGCTGGAGCATGCCTTGACCTTGCACGGTGTTCCACAGGGTTGGAAAAGCCACCTGGTGGAACATCTCGACTACCCGGCGATTCCTTTTACCCTGAACCTGGGGGATCAGCAGCTTAGAATCTTCTCGACCATCGCAACGATAGGCACGCCTCTGGATGTCACCGCACAGAATTTGCGGATCGAACATTTTTTCCCAATGGATGAGCGTAGCAAGGCTTTTTGGCAACGCTGAAACGGACTGCTGCCGATACTGCCCGCGATCGGGGTTGAATTTACGCAACCCTCCTCGCATGTCTAGTGTAGGAGACATTCACAACACCGCACTTCTCCAAACGGTTTTGCAGGGCAATGGGAGGACTCATGGAAACGCGTACGTTCGGAAACACAAACATTCAGGTGACACCTGTCGGGCTGGGCACCTGGGCCATTGGTGGCTGGATGTGGGGCGGAACGGATGAAGCCCAATCCATTGATACGATTCATCGGGCCATCGACAAGGGGATTGGCCTGATCGATACGGCTCCGGTCTATGGCTTCGGTCGTTCTGAAGAGATTGTGGGCAAGGCCCTTGCTGATGGTCGTCGGGACCAGGTTGCGTTGGCCACGAAGGTGGCTCTGAACTGGAACGACGATCAGGACAAAGTCTGGCGGGACGCAACTGCTTCGCGCATAGAGCGGGAGGTTGAGGACTCCCTGAAACGCCTTCAGACCGACAGGATCGACATTTACCAGGTGCATTGGCCGGATTCCAGGACGCCCATGGAGGAGACTGCCCGCGCACTGGAGAATCTATATCAGGCGGGAAAGATCCGCGCTATTGGTGTCAGCAACTTCACCCCGTCACAGATGGACGAATTGCAGAAGACGGTTCCCCTGCACAGTTTGCAGCCTCCCTATAACCTGTTCGAGCGGGAGATTGAGCAGGAGATACTTCCGTACTGCCGCGAAAACGGCATTGCCACCATCACCTATGGCGGGCTCTGTCGGGGTCTGTTGACCGGTAAGATGCAGGAGGATACGCAGTTCACCGGTGACGATTTACGCAAGAACGATCCGAAGTTCCAGGGTGAACGGTATCGCCAATACCTGAATGCCGTCGCCGAACTGGATGCGTTTGCCCGTGAGCGGTACCAGAAAAACGTATTGGCGTTGGCGCTTCGTTGGCTGGTGGATCAGCCCGGGGTGACGACTGCGCTTTGGGGAGCAAGGCGGCCGGAACAGCTCGATCCTGTTGGTGAGATCGAAGGCTGGTCACTGGATAAGGACGCGATGGCTGCAATCGATGACATTCTGGCCAGATGCATTGATGACCCGGTAGGGCCTGAATTCATGGCGCCCCCGACGCGTTAAGCGCCAGCGCATTCGATGATATCCAGAGACGCCGGCAGGCTTGTCCGTTTCCCGTCATTGATGAAGTCGGTGTAGAAGCGATCCACATACTTGAATGAGGCGACTTTGCAATGAGAGCTTTGGGTCCATTTGCTCTGGTTGGCCACCAGCAAGCGGGATCGGGTGTTGGAAATGATGGCGCGGCTGACTTCGGCCTCGCGGATATCAAAATCCATCAGGCCATGCTGTGGGTCCATGCTGCCGGTGCTGATGATGCCGAAGTCGGTGATGAAGGAGTTGAAAAACCCGGTTACTTCCGGCCCGACCACATCATGGTGGTTGTGCCGGTATTGCCCACCGGAAACGATGACTTCGATGTCGGGATTGCCGGAAAGCGCCGCGGCCACACTGAGGTTGTTGGTCAGGATGCGCAGTGACTGATGATGAATCAGCGCTTTCGCCACCAGTTCGATGGTGCTGCCGACCCCCAGGCTGACGGTGGCGCCTTCAGGAATATCCATTGCAACCCGCTGAGCCATCTGCTGCTTGGTGGCAAGATGGCGTATCTGCGTGTTTTCAACCGGAGAAGCCGTGGCACTGGCCGGTAGGCTGACGCCGCCATAACGGCGACGTAGCACGCCCTGTTCGCACAGCTTGTTGATGTCTCGGCGAATGGTTTGGGTGGTGACTCCAAAGCGTTGGGCAATGTCTTCAACCTCAACATGCTTCTGCTCGTTCACCCAATCCAGAATGCTATTCTGCCGATCTTTGGCGCCCATCAGATTAGATACTCGGTCCTTTGCCCCTGGCTTGATCACACAGGATGTGTTTCGGCCTGCGGCAGGTCGGATTCAGCCCGTTGCCTCAGCCAGTTTTCGGCCATTTCCGCAAAGCCCAGCCCGGAACGCTGGCTGACAATGGATGCCGGCCGATGGGTCATCCCGGGCAGGTGCTTGCGAATGTTGGCCACGCCAACACTTAATGGAAAACATCGAAACATGCTTTCATCATTGGGTGCGTCGCCGATGAAAACTGCGCGCTGCTGCAACGCCTGCAGATCCAGCCCCAACACGTCCTGCCCGACACGCACAGCCATCGTGGACTTGTCGAAATCGCCGAGCCAGACGTTGAGGTGGATCGAGCTTTGCCGAACATTGAAGCCCTGGCCAGCCAGAGCGTTATGAAGAGCTGCTACTTGCTCTGGGCCTAAAGACTGCTGCTGGTTGTAATCGACCGCCACATCGACATAACGGAACGCTTGGTCGCTGGCGAGTTGTGGTTCGAAATCCAGCTCCAGCGCGGCGACGGCAGCCAGTATGGCCTCTTGGTCGCGCTTGTGGGAGGCTGCGTCGTTCCAGTAATGCCAGCGTACCGTCTGGGGGGCTGTCCGATCGGCGTAGAAGGCGCCGCCTTCACCAATAACGGCAGTGACCGGCCAGGTCCTGATGATCTGGTCACACCAGCCGGCGCAGCCGCCGGTAACCGGAATCACGCGAATGCCAGCCGCCGCCAGCCGGCAAAGGGCCAGATAGGTGTCTGGCAGCAGTTGACCATCGGTGGTCAGGGTATCGTCCACGTCGGTGAACAACACGTCCGCTTGGCCAAAGTTAAAGCTGTTTGTCATGGCATGGGTTTTCCGCGTCAGATGACTTTCTTGCGCAAGGCGCTGGTTAGCGCTTCGCCCAGAATCACCAACACCACAATAGCGAGCAGAATCGTGGCCACCGTCTGCCAGGCAAACAGGTCGATAGACCCTTGCAGCAGCACTCCGATGCCACCGGCGCCCACCAAACCAAGTACGGTGGATTCACGGATGTTGATATCCCAGCGCAGGATGATGATGGCAAAAAAGGCTGGCATTACCTGCGGCACGATCGCGTACAGCACTACTTTCATTTTGCTGGCGCCGGTTGCCTGCATAGCTTCGACGGGGCGGCGATCGATCTCCTCGATAGCCTCGCCCATCAGTTTACCAATGAAGCCGATCGACCGGAACATAACCGCCAGAATGCCCGCCAGTACCCCGGGGCCAAAAATGGCGACGAACAGCAGGGCCCAGATGATGGTGTTCACTGAGCGGCTGGACACAAGGATAAACCGGCCCAGCCACAGGGTGGCCTTGTTCGGGGTGGTGTTCTGCGCTGCGATATAGGACACCGGCAGGGCGATGAAGATCGTGAGCATGGTAGACAGTGTGGCAATGTGTACGGTTTCCAGCATGGCTGCGAAAATGGCATTCCAGGTGCTGAACTCCGGTGGCCACATGCGTGCGCCCAGGTTCTGGATCTGGTTGGGGGCATCCCATACCCAGGGCCAGAAGATGTCGATGTCACGCACCGCCCAGACAATCGCAATCAGGGTTACCAGGTAGATCCCATAGCGGGTCCACTGTTCTTTCCGGTCGTAGCGGGACCAAACACGGTCAGTCAGTTTCGCAGCGTGATCTACCATACTTTCTTCCTCACCCATCCGCTTATGCCCTCGCTGACCAGAATGATGCCAATGATCATCAGCAGAATGGCAAAGGCGAAGTCGTAATCGTAACGTCCGAACGCATTCATCAGTGTGCCGCCAATACCGCCCGCGCCGACAATGCCAACCACCGCGGACGCGCGCAGGTTGCTGTCGAGCTGGTACATGGATAGCCCAATCTGGCGCGGCATGATCTGTGGAAATACGCCGTAGATCAGCATCTTCAGATATCCGGCGCCGACGGAGCGCACGGCTTCTACCTGGCCCCAGTCGATTTCTTCGATTTCTTCCGCCAACAGTTTGGCGACGAACCCGATGGAGTACAGGGTCAGGGTCAGAATGCCGGCCATGGGGCCAAACCCGACGGCCGCCACAAACAGGATAGCCACGATGACCGGGTGGAAGCTGCGGGCGATGATGATGATAGCGCGACCTACCAGATAAACCGGCTTCGGGGCCACGTTTTTGGCAGCCATCACCGCGATCGGTATCGACAGAAATACCCCAAGCAGGGTTGCCAGGAATGCAATCTGGAAGCTTTCCTTGAAGCCGGTCCACAAGAGCCCGGCACGCTCAAAGCTGGGAGGAAAGGCGCCACCGAAAATCTTGGCGGCCCGGGGCAGGCCCTCGGAAATACGTGCCCAATCAAACGGCAGTGTTGAGAATGCCCAATAGAGATAGGTCAGGGTAACGGCGGCCAAGCCATAGCGGAGCCAGGGGTTGGCTATAAACGGGGGCTTTTTCCAGACCCTGCCCGACGTTATGTCGGTTGCAGTTCTGCCAGTGGTCATACGGTCGCCTCCTGGGTTTGGGCGCCGGCCTCAGCCGCATCTTCGTCCGGGGACTCAATGCCGCCATAAATGGCATCCAGCGCATCCTGGTTGAAGTCCTTGGGCGACCCGTCAAAAATCATCTGACCGTGACGCATGCCCACAATGCGATCCGTGTACATCCGGGCCTGAGTGACGTTGTGGATGTTGATCAGCACCGGCAGCGACATTTCGCTGGCCAGGGTCTGGAGCAGACTCATGATCTGCTGAGACGTTTTGGGGTCCAGAGATGCGGTTGGCTCATCCGCCAGCAAAATTTCCGGCTCCTGCATCAGTGCCCGCACTACGGCTACCCGTTGCCGTTCACCCCCGGACAACTGGTCGGCTCGATTATTGGCGTAGTGGGCGATACCCACTCGCTCCATCAGGTGGAAGGCGCGGTCGATGTCCGATTGTGGGAAGCGGCGGGTCAGGGCCTGGAACAGTGACACATAGCCCAGACGCCCGGACAGCACGTTCTCCATTACCGTCAGGCGATCAATCAGGTTAAACCCCTGAAAAACCATGCCGATGCGCCGGCGGGAATGTCGCAATTCGCTGCCGCGGAGATTGACCAGCTGGTGGCCATTCAATTTGATCGAACCGGATGTGGGTTCAACCAGCCGGTTGATGCAACGCAACAGTGTGCTCTTTCCCGCTCCCGAAGCGCCGACGATGGAAACGACACTGCTGCCGTCAACCTCGAGATCCAGGCCTTTTAGCACAGGCTCATTGTGCCCGTATCGCTTTACCAGGTTGGTAATTTCTAACATGAATTCACTCCGGCCAGCGCTTCCGGCCAATGGCCGGAAGCGCCTGTTGCTCTTATTTCAGATTGTCGGGCGTGTACTGAACGCCGTTGGACGCCTGGATGGTGCGAATGACGCGCCAGTTGTATTTGTAGTTGATGGGAATGAAGGTTTCGACGCCCTCGAACTCTTCCCCCAGCTCGGTGCCGGAAAACTTGAAGCTGTAGAAGGCTTCACGAATTTTTTCGACCAGCTCGGGATGGAGGTTATGGGCGTAGTTGTAGGAGGTTGTCGGGAATCGTTCGGATTCCCACACCAGACGCACATCTTCTTCGTCGTAGAGCCCGCGTGCGGCCATACGCTCAACCACTTCCGAGGCCACAGGGGCCGCGTCGTAATCCTTGGCAACGACGCCGAGCATGGACTGGTCATGGCTGCCGGAAAAGGTGATTTCATAGTCGTCACCGGGCACCACGCCCATTTCCGGGAACAGGGCACGGGGGGCCTGGTTACCGGAGTTCGAGGTGGGGGAGGTGTGTGCAATGCGCTTGCCTTTCAGGTCGGTTATTTTGTGGATGTCTGAATCGACATGGGTGTAGACCTGAAGCGAGTAACCAAACTGCCCGGAGTCTGAGCCCATTAGCGCGAACGGCACCGCACCGGCGAGGTTAACCGCGAAAGGCGTTGGGCCGGTGGAGAAGCCCGCCACATGCAAACGGCCGCTGCGCATGGCTTCCACTTGTGCCGCATTGGATTGCACGGCAAAGAAACGGACGTCTTTGCCCGTCACTTCAGACAGATGATCGATGAAGGGCTGCCAGATGTCGGAATAGATGGCGGGGTCTTCAACCGGCGTATAGGCAAAGATCAGAGTGTCGGGATTAACCCACTCGGATTCGTCCGCCGGCAGGTCTGCAACCATGTCGCCGTTTTCGTCGCAGTATTTGGCGTCTAGTGAGCCTCGCTCGCAATTTCCAAATGCCTGAGCGCTGAAACCTGCCAACAGCGCGGACGCTGTCAGGGTGACCGACGGCAGGATGCCGGGAAACACTTTCCTGGAAAGGTTCATTCTTTTCTCCCTTTGGAGCGGTCCATGCCTGAGGGTTCTCGGCCTCGCATTGAACATCCGGGAAGGACCAGCTCGCTAAGCTTGTTTTTTTAGGATGTTCAATTGAACATTCGGCTTAACAGCAAATGTCCATTAGACAAGGTCAGAAAAATCCGCTCAACAATCTCATATAACGTATCGTGAGTTGCTATCAAAACGTTCAACACTTCGGCTAACATCCGTTTTCAAGGATTGAGACAACAACAAGAAGGTAAAAACAGTGATGTTGCTAACCGGCTTCGGGCTTGGCTGTCTGTTGCCCCTGTTTGTGATTACGTTGCGAGACTTCCGGCATTTGCTGGTTGGCCAGCTGTTCCTGCTGGTGATTATTGGGTCCGCGGCGTTCCTGGTGGATCCTCTGATTCCAATCGAATGGCGCTGGATCACTTCCGACCTGCAAACCGTATTGCCCGCCCTGTTCTGGCTACTGTGTCAGCTGATTTTTGCGCCGCGGCCGCGGTTGAAGTCGGTTTGGGGCGCGATGGCGCTTTACAGCTTTCTGGCGCCTGCGTTGGCGCGGCCTTTCGTGGAGCCCAGCAGTGCGTGGACACCGGCGGTGTTCTTTGGATGGCGGCTGGGCCAATTCTTCGAGTACTTGGTGCTGTTGCATGGCCTCAGTTTTGTGATTCGGTACTGGCGAAACGATCTGGTGGAAGCCCGGAGGAAGGCCCGCCTGGCGTTTCTGTTGATTGTCGGCAGCGCCGTGGGCGTGGCGACGGTCAGCCTGAATTTCGGGCTATACCATGAGTACATTCGGGGGATCATCACGGGGCTGGCGGCTTTCGCAACCCTGATCTGCCTGGTCACGGCGCGGGAGGGAATCATGGATCTGGTGGGCAGCGATCGGCCTGCCGGTTCGCCACCGCCGCAGTCCAGACCAACTCCAGAGACAGAGCCGCAAGAGGCCCACGCGGCACATTTTGCACAACAGGAGCAGGACGCCGCAATGCTTGGCCGAACCATGGCGGCGGGCTTCTATCGAACGGAAAAGCTGACGCTCAAAAAATTGTCGGAAACCACAGAGATTCCTGAATACCGTTTGCGCAAGGTGATCAACCAGGCACTGGGCTATCGAAACTTCAATGACTACATCAACCAGCTCCGGGTAGCCGACGCCGCCGAGCGTTTGCGGAACGAGCCGGACACACCCGTGCTGAACATTTCTCTGGACGTTGGCTACCGTACCCTGAGTTCGTTCAATCGGGCATTTCGGGATATCCAGAACACCACCCCAACGGAGTTCCGTCAGCAATGCCTTGGGGCTGACATCAGCTGATCAAAACCTGCAATTTCAGGGATTGCAGGTTTTGCACAGTGCCCACCCTTTATCCTCTGAAACCCTTGGTGCACAGGCCGTTGCAGAATTTGCACAGGGCATGTGGTTTTCTGCACATCGGTTGTTCTCGCCAATGTGTCGCATCCTGCTTAGTGTCGTTCGGGACACAGGGTTCTTCTCCGGAACGCCTGAATAACAACAACACGATCAAGCAGAGGTTACGATGCGCCAGGCCAGAACGTTCAAGAAACTATTGTTGGTGACTGCCATTTCAAGTGGGTTCCTACTCACCGGTTGTGATGGGGACGATGGAGACGACGGTAAGGCCGGAGCCGATGGGCAGTCCGCAGACGTTGTTGCCCAACTTGCGGTGACCACGTCTGGATTTCCCATTCCTGAAGACGCCATTCTGGTAGCGCCGGATGCCGCAGACGGTGACGATATTACCGAGGCGCTCTCTGTAGCGTTGTTCGATCTGCCGGAGGATGCCCTGGTAGTTTTGCCAAAAGGGCGGTTTATGGTGACGGAGAGTATTGTCGTCAACAGTGCCAGTGGGCTGACCCTCACCGGCTACGGCATCAATGAAACTGCGCTGGATTTCAGCACGTCCAATGGTGACGACGCGTTCCGCTTCCAGGGCGGGAACGGCATTACGGTGCGGGACTTCGGAGTGTACGAGGCACCAAAGAACGGCATCAAGGCCACCAACGTCAACGGCATCCATATGACCTATACCGCCACGGTCTGGGAGGGCGAGCTGGAGGCGGCTAACGGCGCCTACGGACTGTACCCGCTGAAAAGCCAGAACGTGCTGCTGGAGAACAACTACGCCTTCGGGTCTGCGGATGCGGGTATCTACGTGGGGCAGTCTGAAAACATTGTGGTTCGGAACAATACCGCCAAACAGAACGTGGCTGGGATTGAGATCGAAAATTCCACCATGGCCGACGTGTACAACAACATCGCGCTCGGAAACTCCGGCGGCATTCTGGTGTTCGACTTGCCAGGGCTGGACAAGGCCTACGGTGGCAATGTTCGAGTCTTTAACAACCAGGCCTACAACAATAACGCCGATAACGTAGGCGCTGGCGTGGTTGGTACGGTGCCACCGGGAACCGGCGTCCTGGTGCTGGCCACCAGTGATGTGGAGATGTACAACAACCAGATCACTGATAACGACACCGCGGCGGTCGCGATCACCAGCTATCTGCTGGTTGATGATGACCTTGCCAGTTACCCGGCCAACTACGGCGCCACCATGGGCAATGGCTGGAGCCCGACACTGAAGAATGTCTACCTGCATAACAACACCATTGCCCGGAACGGCGACAACCCGCGAGGTGCGCTACTTCAGCCGGTTATTGATGGTTACTCCTCGAACATGAACAGCAAGGGGACTCCACAAACCTTTCCGGCGATTCTGTATGACGGAATCGGTGAGCTGCTGTCGAACGCCGGAGAGCTGGCTGGCTTCAATGCTCTGGTTGGCGCCGAGGCGCAGGCCGATGGGGTGAACTACGACCCGTACGGCGCAGGCGACCAGATCTGTGCCAACAGCAACATCAATGGCAACCCGGCGCCAGACTATGACGAAGTGAATACCGGGCTGGTCTATCCGGATGATCCTGCCGACGTGACCATGGTCGACGGCGACGGCAACCCTCTGCCACACCTGCTGATCGATCAGATGGTTAACAACACCTACCTGAATTGCGTCCAGCCGCGACTGGCGCCAGCGGTAGTGAACTTCCGCAACAATATCTACGGCTGCACCGGGGATGATCTGGCGGAAACGGCCTGCGCGCTGTAAGGGAGAACCTCCAATGAAACATAACCATAAAACGATCGCGGTGGGTGTGGTGACGTCTTTTCTTCTGGCTGCGTGTGGTGGCGGTGGAAGTGGCGATTCATCAGGCGATGACGGAGCCGGCCCTACGGGCAGCGCACTGAATGCCGGTGCGGGCGCGCCGACGGGAGCAGAGGGCAGCTGCAGTGCAACCACGAATGGGGTGAACTGGGACGCCTTGATGACGGAGGTATGCCCGAAGCTCTCCGACTACAATCTGTTTACCGATGCCAGTGATCCAACGGCCGGACCGACCCGGGGCGGGGTGCCTTATGATCTCTCCACGGCGTTGTTCTCCGATTACACCAGCAAGTACCGTTTTGTGTTTGTGCCAGAAGGCAAGACCGTGGGTTACAACCCATCAGAAGCTTTGGATTTCCCGGTTGGGACGGTCATTACCAAGACTTTCGCATTGCCGGAAAATACGGCGATGCGTGACGGTGCGGAGCTGGTGATCGAAACCCGCCTGTTGATCAACAGAGCTGACGGCTGGATGGCATTGCCCTATTACTGGTCGTCAGAGTCCGAGGCGACACTGGCCATTGCAGGGAAACGCCTGACCGACCTGACCACCATAAACAACCAGGGGCAGACACTGACCTTTGATTATGCGGTGCCTAAAGCTGCGGACTGCAACTCCTGCCACTCCATCGTGCCGGATCTGGCCGGGCCGGATGACCAGCGTGAGCAGATTTTTCTGCCCATTGGCCCCAAGGCCCGCTATCTGAACAAGGATTTCAACTACCCGGACGGCACGGTCTACAACCAGCTTCAATACTGGGCGGACGGCGAACTGCTCACTGGATTGCCGGCGGATTTCAACAGTGTGGAACAGGCGCCGGTGTTCAATGACGAAACCCACATTCCGTCACTGAGCGACACAGAACTGAACGACAAGGCCAGGGCCTACCTGGACATAAACTGCGCCCATTGTCACCGGGCAGACCTGACGCTGCCGGCCGACTATGCCGGGCCCGCAGGCAGTAGTGGCGTGCAGTTGGAGTACAACCGCAACTACGCTGACTCGCCGGGTAAATTCGGAGTCTGCAAGGACCCGGTGGCCGGCGGCAAAGAGGGGTATCCGTACGACGTGATTCCAGGCAACGCGGATGAGTCTTACCTGTTGTTCCGTATTGAGACGACTGACAGCCGGCACAAGATGCCCGAGCTGGGCCGCAGCACGACGCATCAGGAAGGTGCTCAACTGATCCGCAGTTGGATTGACCAGTTGCCAAGTGCCAGTTGCTCGCCACTGCCGTAACAGCGACCCGCCCCGGCGGGTTTATCCGGCAATCCGGTCAGAAGAGTTGGTTTTGTGGCGAGTGAGGCTTATGCTCGTCACACACATTTCTTGTCCGGGAGTCGTTTTATGGGTCTGGCTATCGCATTACATGTTCTTTCTGCCGTGATTTGGGTTGGCGGTATGTTTTTCGCCTATATGGCCATGCGGCCCGCAGTGGTGGAGGTTGTTGAAGCATCGCAGCGCGGTGCGCTTTGGTGTCACACCCTGTCCCGGTTCTTCCGGTGGGTTTGGGTGTCGATCATTCTGTTGCTGGTGACCGGTTACTGGATGGTCTTCAGCGTATTCGGTGGCATGGCGGGTGCCGGCTGGCATGTCCATGTGATGCAGGCGCTGGGGATTGTGATGATGCTGCTCTTTTTTCACGTCTATTTTGCCCCCTTCCGGCGGTTGAAGCAGGCTGTTGCCGATCAGGACCCACAGGAAGGTGGACGCCGGGTGGGGCAGATCCGCAAACTGGTAGGCATCAACCTGATTCTTGGGCTAATCACAGTGGTGATCGGTGCTGGTGGTCGGTATCTGTAGGCCGATCTCCTAGCTGATAACGCCTCGTGCTGACGCCCTGCCGTTTTTTCTTTGCGAACCCAACAGGGATTTGCAAGAGCTCATGGCTTTCCGGGATGATTTGTTGATCCACGATAAATCGATCCCGGAGACTGTGATGAACGAAGCCTGGCTGAAAGCCCTACCCAAAGCGGAGTTGCACCTACACCTGGAAGGGGCGCTTGAGCCTGAACTGATGTTTGCACTGGCTCGGCGCAATGGCATTGAATTGCCGTGGAGCGATGTCGACGTGCTTCGGCAGGCCTATTCCTTCAATAACCTGCAGGAATTCCTGGATCTGTATTACCAGGGTGCCAATGTGCTGCGCACGGAGCAGGATTTCTACGACCTCACCTGGGCGTATCTGAAGAAGTGTCAGGCACAGGGCGTTGTCCACATTGAACCTTTTTACGATCCGCAAACCCATACCGAGCGCGGCATTCCCTTTGAAGCGGCCATCAACGGCATCAGTAGCGCCATGCGGGATGGGCGCGAGCAGTTGGGTATTACCGGTGGGCTGATTCTCAGTTTCCTGCGGCACCTGTCTGAAGACGACGCTTTCCGGACACTTGAGCAGGCGATGCCGTTTCGTGATCAGTTTTTTGCGGTGGGGCTGGACAGTGCCGAACAGGGCCATCCACCCAGCAAGTTTGAGCGAGTGTTTGCCAAAGCGAGGGCTGAGGGTTTCCTGGCGGTTGCCCATGCTGGTGAAGAGGGGCCGCCTGAGTACATCTGGCAGGCCCTGGACCTGCTCAAGGTGAATCGTATCGATCATGGGGTCCGTGCAGCCGAAGACCCGAAGTTGCTGGAGCGGCTGGCGGATGAGCAGATTCCGTTAACAGTTTGCCCGCTGTCGAACATCAAGCTGCGCGTGTTCCCGGACATGGCCCACCACAACATTCTGGATCTGTTGGAGCAGGGTTTGAAGGTTACCGTAAACTCGGACGACCCGTCCTATTTCGACGGTTATGTGCTGGAGAACTTCGTGGCCCTGCGTGATGGCCTGGGGATGACCGAAGAGCAGGCCCGCCGGTTGGCGCAGAACAGTATGGACGCTCGGTTAGCTCCGTAGATGCGGCTTGTGCAAGGCCGTATCGATATTCGGCAGGATGCGGAATTCTGTCCTACCATTGAACAGTAAATCCCGCGTTCAAGGAATGAGTCATGAGCATGATCAGCAGCACACAACGTTTATTGCTTGGTTCGGTTCTTGCCATCTCAATGGTTGCCGGGGTCCATGGAGCGACACCTGCTCCGGAAGGTGCGTCGGTGTATTTTATTACGCCCGTTGATGGGCAGACCGTGAGTTCGCCGGTCACAGTGAGGTTTGGCCTGGAAGGGCTGGGAGTGGCGCCTGCGGGTGTGGAGCGCAAGGGCACTGGCCACCATCACCTGCTTGTGGATGTAGACGATCTGCCGTCGATGGACCAACCGGTTCCGTCTGATGAACGCCATATTCATTTTGGTGGCGGACAAACCCAGACGTCCCTGGAATTGTCACCGGGCGAACACACCTTGCAGTTATTGGTGGGGGATCACCTGCACGTACCCCATCAGCAGCCTGTCATGTCCGAGAAGATCACCATCACGGTGGAGTAATAGCGCAGGGTGGTTCAGAGGCAGGCCAGAACGCTGTCGCCAATCGCCACCTTGCCCCCTTCAATCACTCGCGTCGTTATACCGCCATGCCCACGCATGGCGTTATAACCGCCGGGCCCAAGGGCGGTCTCCATTTTGCTGCAGGGGTGGCACAGGCCGGTGTATTCCAGCACCGCACCGCCAATTCGGAACGTTTTGCCTTTCAGTGCAAGGAGATTCAGGCCAGAGACCACGATGTTGCGCCGGAAAATTTCCGGGTCAAGAGCATCCCGCCCGAGGCAGGAGGCAATGGCATGCAGGTGTTCTTTCTGGATCAGGGTGACTTGCCGTTTGCTGGTCTCGCGGCCATTGAATCGATCGCCTTCCAGGCCCTTGCCCGGCGTGATCATCACGTTATCGTGCGTTTTCATGGACTCACCGCGGGCAGGGCGGATGCCAATCCATTCAACCCGACCGCGCTGAGGGAGGGTGTCGAAAAGGGTTTGAAGCGGGGTCTGTTGCGCCATGGATGCCTCATGTGAGTTTCAATCCAGCCTGGGGCTGCACGGTTGTATTGGGCGTGGTTACTCCAGAACCGTCGGCCAATTCGCATCCGCCTGGCGAATAAACCCATCGGGGTCTTTCAGCCATTGGTCCTGCACGGACTGATTGTAGTTCAGGTACAGTCGACCGTCCCGGATGTTCCAGTGCTTTGGATCCCCTTTGGCGAGATCGCCCTGGCTGACCGCCCAGGCACAATAGCCGCCGTAGACCGGAGCGAACCGTTCAGGGTTTTCCTTGAAGCGGGCAAGGTTCTCAGCATTGGCAAATCGCCAGGTGGCCCCCTGGTACTGGGTAGTGTACTCACTGGAGCCTTTGGTGGGCTGTCCTGATTCGAAGTAACTGACTGTGTCGTACCCGCCGGCGCCCGTGTTGCTCAAGAGGCCGGTGTAAACGGGCGACTCCGAAGCTAATGCACTGGTTGTGTAGAGTAGGGCAATGGTGACGAACATTAGGAATCTGTTCATGTCGCTCTCCTTATTGATAAAGGCTACAGACACTAAGACACCGGTGATAGCCGTTTGTTACGCAGAGCTATTGTGACGACGCATTGTGATGAGGCCCGAGCTTCATCACAATGCCCTTCTGGGGGAGTCCGGGCTTCCGGCGTGAAGTCAGACCTTTTGTTGCAGTGCCAACAGCATCTCATCGACCACCGCGAACTGGGCGCTGATGGCCTTGGTGGCCTGGTCGAAATAGGCTGTTGCCGGCAGTTTCGGTGCGGCGGCAGAGAGGAACTCGGTTTCGATAACGGACAATAGTACGCTGACGGTCCGGCCGGCGTCCCTCAGTGACCGCAGCCCGTTCTGGTTGTGCCCATTCAGATCGGCGTGTGCGATGGACGACAATGCTTCAATTCGCTCACACAGAAAGCCCAGCCTGATTCGCTCCACGCCAGTGCTTTGTCCTGCTGCCGCAATGCCGGTGCCCAGAGCACGTGCCTGTCCCAGCCATTCGGTGGTATACAGTAGCTCGCGCCATAGGGTGCTCACCCCGTCACCCGGATGCGTCACAAACAGCAGGTTGTGGTGGGCTGCGATGTCTTCGATCAGTTGCAGCATGTTGGCGATGAGCTGGTTGTGCTGTTTTATGTTGTCACTGACCGGAAGCGTAAGGGCTGAGCCCTCCAGCCGGGACCAGTGGTCGGTAAACGACACCCAGCGTTCATGGCAAGACAGGCTGGAGGCATCAAGGTTGTGAAGGTCCGCCCGAATTGATGCCCGGGTCTGATCCACCTTGGGCTTGAGGGAGCGATCACCGCCGAGATAACCCGTGCTCAGGCCACGGTGTTGTTGCAGGTGTTCGAGGAGCTGCCGCAGGCCTTTGAGCAAGTGTAATCCTTCCGCGCGCCGGGCCGGGTTCCGCCAGGGTTTACTGATCGCCACAACGATGACTGCGAGAGCGCTTAACGAGGCTGCAATAAGGAGTTCCATCAGCGAGCACCTCCTGCCATGGCCGGTTCTGTGAGCGTGGCTGTCAGGCTCTGGATGTGTTGAACAATCCGGTCGGTTTCTTCGGTTGCCCTTCCATTGGCGTCAATCCGCTGGTGTGTGGTATCCACCTGGGTGGCGATTTCGCTGACAGCGAGATCCTGCTCGCGTGCGTTCTGCGCCACTGACGCGACCTGCTCGTTCATTTGCAGGGAGTGGGACTGAATCTGTTCCAGGCATTCCTGAACGGCCCGTGTGTGAGCCACGCCGTCTTGAGCCTGCCCCAGAAGCTTGTCCATCTGGTTATGGGTCGCTTCAATTTTTTCTCTGACACTGGAAATGTTAGCGCCAATGTCAGCGGCGGATTGATGGCTGCTGTTGGCAAGTTGGCGGACTTCACTGGCAACAACGGCAAAACCACGGCCGCCGTCGCCGGCACGCGCAGCCTCAATCGCGGCGTTCAGGGCGAGCAGGTTGGTTTGTTCCGCGATGTGGCTGATGGTGGCAGTCATGCTAGTGACAGACTGAAACTGATCGAGGAGTTGTGTCATCAGTCTGGTGGTCCGCTCTGCATCGGCCGCCATCTCGACAATGGTGTCGCTGGCCGTCGCCAGGCGACTGCCGCCTTCCTTGACCAGATCGCGAACCTGTTCGCTGGCCTGTTCTGAAAACCGGGCGTTGCGTGCAACTTCGGCAATGCTCTGGCTCATCTCCTCGACAGCTGCGGAGGTTGCAGCGGATGCCTGTCGCTGCTCGCCGGCGCTGTTGGCGATATGTTGGCTGCTCTGAGACAGCTCGCCAGTCGCATGGGCGATTTCCGCAAGGCGGTCCTCAAGCCTTTGCTCCCGGCGTTCGCTGTCGCGCAGTGTGTCGGCGAAGGCTTGGGCGACGGGCCCAAATACCCGGAGTCGCGTATCAAGAAGGCGGTAATCTCTTTTGTCGAGCTGATTTCGACACTCGGCAATTAAAGCTTCCGTTTCTCTTTGAGCAAGAAGTATGAGGCTGTTGGTGAGGTAGCCCGCCAATACCATCAGTACCAGTCCAGCCGCGAGATGCCCCAAAATAGTCAACACCACACCGGCTATCAGGGCCATACTGGTGCCAGTAATAACAGGTCGGAGCCTGAGTCGGCTGGCAAACAGGGCCGCAGGGTACAGCAGTGGATTCATGATCCTTCCTCACGATCTAAAGGGTGCTCTTCGACGCAAAGCAAGATGCATACCGTATCTGGATGACCGTTCCGTCCGGGTTTGGAGCCCTGAGCGGAATGGCTTGTGCCCTTTTATGGGGCGCCGCGCTTCTGCCGAAGCGTAAAAACAGCGCAAAAGACCAAATGAAGCTAATCTGAATACCACTTCGTACACAATCCAGAACCCAATCGAAAAGGAGGTTGTCATGGCAGACCCAGTTCTTTTGATCACCGGCGCATCTTCGGGCATTGGTGCCGCCACGGCGCGCGCTGCTGCGGAAAATGGTTATCGTGTTATACTGGCAGCGCGTTCGGAAGACAGTCTTCAAAGCCTGAAGGAGGAGCTTGGCGGCGACCGGGCAATCAGTGTTCAGTGTGATGTTCAAAGCAGTGAAGACCAGAAGGCGATGGTTGAACGGGCTCTGGAAGCTTTTGGGCAAATTGATGCGGTGTTTGCCAACGCCGGTCGCGGTGGTTCGCCGGGCGGCTTCAGTGGCGCAGACACCGACGCGTGGCGGGATATGATTCTTACCAATGTTTATGGGGTTGGCCTCACTCTGCAACACTGTCTGCCAGCCCTGAAAGAAAGCCGTGGCCACTTGCTGCTCACCGGTTCCGCCGCCGGCAGGACGACCATTCCTGGCTCTATGTACAGCGCCACGAAATGGGCGGTGTCGGCCATCGGCTACGGTGTCCGGGAAGAGTTACGGGGAACCGGCGTTCGGGTAACGCTGATAGAGCCTGGAATGGTCGACACGCCTTTCTTTGACGAGCCCCCAGAGAGGGCGCTGAAGCCGGACGACATCGCCAATGCGGTGGTCTACGCCCTGTCACAGCCAGCCCACGTAGATGTGAATGAGATACTTGTCCGGCCCACGCCGCCCATTGAATAAGAGAGGTCTCGGAAATCGGGTTAGATTAGCCCTGCCCTGATCATATCGAACGTGTCCAGAATGCGCGCAACATACTGGTCTTTCGGGCGAAAGCTGCTTTGGGTGCTGAGCGAGACGTCCCGCTTCAGGTGATCCAGCAGCTTATGCAGGCGCCGGCGATGTAGGCCGATTGCCGCCTGCACAGGGTCGGAAATGACGCCGGACAGCGCTGCAAACGCTGCCAGGGCGGCCATGACCGCGAGCATGACGCTGGCGGTCGTCGCCAACGACGGCTCCGGTGGAAATACGCTGTAGTACCACCCGCCGATGGTTTCGCCGAGGATAAAATCCCTGGCAGCCAGAGTCTTTGCGAGCATGGACGCCAGCACCACTCCGAGCCCTATGCCCCCAGGCGTAAACTTCTGGAACGCAAACGCGCCGAGCACCGTGCATGAAATGCTGTTGGTGATATCGGCAGAGGCCGTCCGGGTTACGCGGTACTGACGAAGGGCGTCGGCAATCACGGGCTCTATCAGCTTGATAAAGCGCTGGTGGTCGACCGGCTCAGAGCTGTGGCGCTCATAAACCTCCTCCAGCGCTTCCAAAAGATAGTCCTCCAGCAGGTGGCCCGTTGGCTGACCATTGTTCAGCAGGTCGGCCTGAATCAGATTCGAGATGTGTAGTTGTACGCGGGTGGTGAAACCCGCAGGCACGCGATCGGCCACTCGGTACAGCCACCTCAGGCCGGCTCGTTTGCGCGTCGGAATTTTTACCAGACAGGCCAGGGCGTAAATCGGCGCCCAAAGCAGGTTGATCGGCGCCCGCAACATGTCCCAGCCCAAAGCCATCCGGTTGGTCGCGACAGCCCCGGGGTAATGAAAATGTCGGTCGATAAACGCCGGCACCCGCGCCCGGCAGTCGGCAAAATAACGCTCAATGCCTGAGCCTATGGCTTGCTCAATCTCTGCTTCGGAGATGGTCTGCTCGGATGGTATGGCAATAGGCATAAGTGACAGGTGCAAATACCAGTAAGTGGGGTGGATTCTTTTCCTGGCGCTCACTTTATCAGGAATCTTCACGGTTTCCCGATAACGCTTTGATCATCCAGTAGAGAAACCTCAGAACTTCCCTAAGTCAGAGAAACTTAGTACCTTGCGGAAATCCCGAACAAAAACACCGACAGGACCACCATTATGAAAATCCGTGCCGCTGTATTGGAGACGATTGGTGCGCCGCAACCGTTCGACAAAACCCGACCGCTGACGATCGAAGAACTGGAACTGGACCCACCGGGCGATCATGAGGTGTTGGTTCAGATTCGGGCTGCGGGGTTGTGCCATTCAGACCTGTCCGTGATCGACGGCAACCGGCCAAGGCCCGTGCCCATGGCCCTGGGCCACGAGGCGGCAGGCGTGGTCAAAGCGGTTGGGGCAGGGGTGACGGATCTCAGCCCGGGTGATCATGTGGTCACCGTCTTTGTTCCCAGTTGTGGCCACTGCAGCCCCTGTGCCGAAGGCCGCCCGGCCCTGTGCGAACCGGCGGCCATCGCGAACAATGCCGGTACGCTTGTCGGTGGCGAACACCGGCTGCATCGGGCGGATGGTACGCCGGTGAATCACCACCTGGGCGTGTCTGCATTCGCTGATCACGCGGTGGTATCCCGGCACTCGTTGGTAAGGATTGATCCGGACCTGCCGTTTCACCATGCCGCCCTTTTTGGCTGTGCCGTGCTGACGGGCGTGGGTGCTGCCATCAATTCGGCGGATATCAAAGCTGGCCAGACGGTCGCTGTTATCGGGCTTGGCGGCGTAGGCCTGAACAGTGTGTTGGGTGCGCTGGTGGCCGGGGCCGGACAGGTCATTGCCATTGACCTGGATGAGGACAAGCTTGCAATGGCCAAGAGCCTGGGCGCCAGCGCTGGCATCAATGCGGCGGACGAAGACTGTGTGAGCCAGGTGAAAGCCTTAACCAACGGCGGCGTTGATTGCGCGATCGAGATGGCGGGGTCTGAGAAGGCGTTGGAGCTGGCTTACCAAGTGACCCGTCGTGGCGGAACAACCGTAACGGGTGGGCTGGCACATCCTGACAGGAAGGTGTCCATTCAACAGGTGAGCCTGGTGGCAGAGGAACGAACCCTCAAGGGTAGCTATGTGGGAAGCTGTGTGCCGGTGCGAGACGTGGCCCGCTACGTCAGCCTGTTTCGCCAGGGGCGGTTGCCGGTCGACAAGCTATTGAGCGACACCCTGACCCTTGATGAGATCAACGAAGGCTTTGAGCGATTGGCAAACGGCAAGGCCATTCGCCAGGTCATTCTTTTCGACGACCACTGACGCCAGGCTGCCTCCATGGAACGATCTGACTTCCCCGTGTTTTACCCCATCATCACCCGATGGATGGATAACGACATTTACGGTCACGTCAACAACGTGACCTACTATTCCTACTTCGATTCGGTCATAAACCGCTATCTCATTGAAGAAGGCGGTCTTGATATACACAACGCACTGGTAGTGGGTTTTATGGTGAGTTCCAGCTGCCAGTTCAAGAAGCCGGTTGCCTACCCTGATGCCCTCGAGGCCGGTGTTCGGGTCGCCAGAGTTGGCACCCGTTCAGTGACCTACGAAGTGGGGATTTTCATGGAGAACGACACCCAGGCAGCCGCACACGGCGAGCTTGTCCACGTATTCGTGGATCGCGCCACCCAGTCATCCACATCGATTCCTCCAGGGATTCGGAAGGCCCTGGAGCGAATTACGGTGTAAAGGCCGTCCTTGAGAGCGGGCGACCGCTTTAAGAGTCCGGCGTCCAGATACCCTGCAGTTGCCCCAGCAACGAAGACCCAATCCCCTGATTCTCCAGGAAGCTCATGATGACCGGGACAAACTGCTGGATCATGCCGCTGTCCATACCCAGTGCTGTAAAGGCTGATTGCACGCCGTCCAGCGACGAGATGCCGGAAAGCAGGCTGCCACTGAGGCTGCTACCACCGCCCAGCAGGCTGGACAGGCCAGAGGCTTTGCTGGTGAGGGTGCTCATGGAGTCGTTGCCCAGCTGGTTTTTCGCGAGCTGTAACAGGGCGCCGGTGCCACCTGTTGCCTGGGCCTGCGTGACCCCGAGCTGGCTTTGAAGTTGGCCGACCAGCTGCTGGGCTTCACCGCTGACTTCTGATGCCGAGGCCATTGCTTCTGTTCCGCTGGAAAGCGCGTCGTTAAGGTCGAAGGCGTTAACGGTTGGGGCGAGCAGGTAGATGCTTGAAACCAGAAGGAATTGCTTGATGGTAGCGTTCATGGAGTGATCCTGAAGAATGTATGGTCGAAGGATGTTTCCTATATATGGTGGCGAGCGATGTTCAATAAAAGTGTGGGAAACCGAGACATATCTGCAGGTTGGTTTGGTGTTGTCTTGTCGCTTCTAAAAGGGAGGGCAATGAACCCTCCACCGAGCGTTCAGGCAAAATCGTACTCGCCGCCCTTCTCAAGCGCCTTTTGATAAGCCGGCCTGGCGTGCGCTCTCTCAACCCACGCATTAATGTGGGGCCTGTCTTTGCCAACGATACCCCGTGCCACCGAGGCTTCCAGCGGAAAGCTCATCTGAATGTCCGCTGCGCTGAGGTCGTCCCCCAGAAACCAGGTGTTTTGTGCCAGATGGGCCTCGACAAAATCCAGGTGTGTTTTGATCATCGGGCCGATGAAGGTGGCAGTGGTTTTATCGGCGATGCCTTTGGCCACCGGCTTGATAAAAAACGGCATCGGGCTGTTTTTTACCTTCTGGAACACCAGGCGCATTACCAGCGGTGGCATCAGGGAGCCTTCGGCGTAATGCAGCCAGTAGGTATAATCCAGCCACGCCTGGCCGCCAGCTTCAGGCAACAGGGTGTCCTTGCCGTAGGTGTGGGTCAGGTATTCGATAATAGCGCCTGACTCCGCTACCACCAGATCGCCATCAGTGATGACCGGTGATTTACCCAGCGGGTGTACTTTTTTTAGGCTGGCAGGCGCCAGCATGGTTTTAGGGTCACGCTCATAACGTTGAATGTCGTAGGGCACACCCAACTCTTCCAGCATCCAGAGAACGCGTTGTGAGCGGGAATTGTTGAGGTGGTGAACGGTAATCATGCAAAAACTCCACGTCTATCGAAAGAATGGGCAGGGTAGTAGTGTAGTCTGCAAGTGGCTTTTTGGTTCACTTAATCCATCAATCAGGAGGTCGGCAATGTCGGAACCATCACTCAAGGAACAACTTAACACCGCAGTGAAAAATGCAATGCGGAACAAGGACAAAACGCGGCTCGTTACCCTGCGTATGGCACAGGCTGCGGTCAAGCAGATCGAAATTGATGAGCGCCGTGAGTTGAGCGATGACGATGTGCTGAAGGTGCTGGACAAGATGCTCAAACAACGCCGTGATGCCGCCAGTCAGTACGATGAGGCCGGCCGCGAGGAGTTGGGCGACAAGGAACGGGCAGAAATGGTGATTATCGAGGAATTCATGCCCGCCGCCCTTAGCGAGGATGATCTGGACAGCCTGATCCGTATGGCTATCAGCGCTACCGACGCCCAGGGCATGAAGGACATGGGGCGTGTAATGAACGACCTGCGTCCTCAGGTTCTGGGCCGGGTTGATATGGGCCATCTGAGCACGAAGGTGCGGGCCGCGCTGGCGGACTAAAATCCAGAGCTGCCGCTCATTTGCCCTGATCCAGTCGATTCCATTTGCTGGCGGAAGATCTGTCCCGGATTTCGGAACTAAACCGCCCCAAATTGGTCGAATAGCGACCAGATTAGCAACGCTATCTGGTGTGCGCCAAAGGAGGAATTCTCATGCGCTATCTTACTGCACTATTAATCACTGTATTTTTTTCGGGCACTGCGCTGGCCGGCCAATGCCCGTCTCTGGTTAGCCAGATTGATCAACAACTGCAGTCAGCCCAACTCGATAGTGAGGCTGAAGCCAGTATCAGAGCGCTCCGTGATCAGGGCCAATCACTGCACAGCGAAGGGAAGCACGCCGAGTCCGTTAAGGTACTTAGAAAAGCAATGAAAAAACTTGACGCTAAGTCATAGCAATCAAGTGCCTGGCAATGGTAAATCCTGCCATTGCCAGGTCTCTGGTCATGAGTAACTGGCTAATGTACCCGCCCGGTTTACCTGGGATCTTCAAGGGCAAGCACGTTGCGCTCAAGGTTCAGAGTATCGCTGGACTCAGGCGCCTTCCGTGACCAACGTTTAGCGTTATCCGAAAGCTATCTTCCGTCGTGTGTCGCGCATTCTCGTAAACGGTATCTCCGGTGCCTTGAATTGTATCTTCAGCGCACTCAGCTAAACATAATATGTACGCCAATCAGCAATCAGCAATCAGCAATCAGCAACCAGCAATCAGGAGATCTGCCATGCATGTGTTCATTGCAGGAGCCAACGGGCAAATCGGGCAATATCTGTTACGGGAATTGGCAGACAGCGATCATGAGGCACGGGCCCTCATCCGGCACCCGGACCAGGGCCCGGAGTTGCAGAAGCTGGGCGCTACGGAAACCGTGCAAGGTGATCTGGAGCACGACTGTAGCGAAGCCATGAGAGGCTGCGATGCGGTCATTTTTACCGCAGGTTCCGGCCCCCATACCGGGCCCGATAAAACCGTTGATGTTGATCAGGACGGTGCCATCCGGCTGATGGATAGGGCCAAGGCCATGGGTATAAAGCGGTTTATCATCGTGAGCAGTATGCGGGCTGAGGAGCCGGAGAAGGGGCCGGAAAAGCTGCGCCATTACCTTCAGGCCAAGCGCAACGCTGATGAGCACCTGAAGCACAGCGGCCTGAATTATACCATTGTTCGCCCAGGGCAACTGACCAACGATGAGGGCACGGGCAAGGTTGCGGTGAGTGCGAGGCTGGAGGATTTCGGCAAGATTCCACGGCAGGACGTTGCTCGCGTATTGCTGGCGGTGCTGGATTCGGATGCCACCACTAACCGCGTGTTTGACGTGGTGTCTGGCGAAACGCCGGTGCCTGACGCACTGGCAGGATTGTAACCTCCACGATGTCCGACAAAGAGCTTCGTGCCAAATCCGATAAACAGTCTATTGACCGGTTTATCAATGAGGTTCGCACTCTTCCCAAACAAGGTAGTGAACAGGGCAGGCTGATTTTTGCCCTGGACGCCACAGCCAGCAGGGAGGCGACGTGGGATGAGGCTTGCCACTTGCAGAGTGAGCTGTTCATCGCGACCCGTGATCTGGGCGGCCTGTGCATTCAGCTGTGTTACTACCGCGGCTTTGGCGAGTTCAAGGCCACGGGGTTTGTGACTGAGACCGGTCAGTTGTTGAACCTGATGAACGGCGTTTCCTGCCTGGGTGGCCGCACCCAGATAAGCCGGGTGTTGGCTCATGCATTGAAAGAAACCCGCGCAAAGGCGGTCAGCGCCGTGGTATTTATCGGGGACTGTTGCGAGGAGCCAGTGGACGAGCTGTGCCATACCGCGGGGGAACTGGGGATGCTGCGAACACCGGTATTCATGTTCCACGAGGGCGCCGATGTCCATGCCAGGGCGGTGTTCCAGCAGGTAAGCAAGCTGTCCGGTGGCGCCTATGCCCCCTTTGATCGCAACAGCCCGCAGGTGCTCAAGGATCTTATGGCTGCCGTTGCGGTCTATGCTTCCGGGGGAGCCAAGGCCCTGCAGGACTTTTCCAGCCGTGGCTCTCCAGAGGTCAAGCGCTTGACCCGGCAAATCAAATAGCGCTTGTTTCAATCCATGTTCAAGCCATCAATGGACCGATGAGTTCCGGGGTATCTGAGTGCCACTAACGCTTCTGGTCATAGCACTGTCGGTTGTCGCGTGGGTGTGGCTGCGCAACCAGCCGGCCAGCCAACGTAAGCCAGCGATGATCAAGCTGGCCTTGATGGCCGCTATCGGGATAGTGGTTCTGATGGCCGTTACCGGCCGTTTACACGCTCTGTTCGCGTTGCTGGCGTTTCTCTACCCGCTGTTACGCCGGATGCTGCCATCACTATTGACGGGACGCATGGCGGGAGCCGGAACGGGAGGTTCAAACGCAAGTGAAGGCAACCAATCCCATGTGTCCGGCGACATCCTGGAAATGAGCCTGGATCATGACTCCGGCACCATGAGTGGCAAGGTCCTGAAAGGCCCCATGGCGGGCAGGGCACTAGCGGACTTGAGCGAAAGCGAATTTCTCGATCTGTTGCGATACTGCCGGGCGCACGACGAGGACTCCGCCCGGCTGCTGGAAAGCTACCTTGACCGCCGGTTCGGTGACTCCTGGCGTGCTGACGATGAGGCCAGCACGGACGGTGAAGAGTCAGGTGAGCGCGCCAATGCTGACGGCCCCCTTACCGAGAGCGAAGCCCTGGACATCCTCGGACTAGAGCCCGGTGCAACACAGGAAGAGATCATCCAGGCTCACCGCCGGATGATGCAGAAAGTGCACCCCGACCGCGGCGGGAGTAACTATCTGGCAGCCCGTATCAATGAGGCCAAGGAGTGTTTGTTGGGCTGAAGGCTTCAGGCTTGTTAGGCCATGTTTCAATCGCCACGCTCGATCGCATCATGGCCCTGTCCTTCCCCGGGGGCGCAACAGACGCCAACAGATATTCCCGGCGTACGAGCGGCTCCAGTACTTCGCGGTCCTGCGGCTGATCCAGGAGATGGAGCAAACGGATGACAGGATCGTACAATATTGGTTGGTGTCGCCAGACACAGGTAACCGACTGTGTTGTGCGAATCAGGCCGGTTCGCCTGCTCCCGGGGTGTTCAGTGAGAAGCTGAGCAACCATCGGCTGCCACGCTCAATCTTTGAAACGCGATGCTGGTATAGATCTGGTCGAAACAGATATACCCGGCCAAACAGGTTGAAGATGTTCTTTTCGCAGCTGAATTCACCGCCTGCTTTGGGCTTAACCAGAACGCAATTGAGCTTGTACAGCCGGCCCTCGGAAATCATGTCCAGATGAGGGCCCACCTTGTGACCTTCCGGGTAACGGACGAGATACAGATTTAGATGTTTAGAGCGGAACAAAATCCGGGTTTTTACGTTTGCGGGCATTGAGTGTGCGTTCTATCTTGGAGGGTTGAACCATTAGTTTGTGCGGTTTGTCGGGTAGCCGTCAACCGTCGCTCCGAATCGTGACTTTCCTGCTACCAAAGTCCTGGCAGTTTCATGATTTCGTATCATGTACAGCAAATGGGTGGCTCTGGGAAGGTGGTGTTTAACCAACGAACGGGGGAGATCGTTATGACTCAATACCAGGGCAGTTGTTTTTGTGGCGCTGTTAAATTTCAGGTGTCTGGCGCACCCGAAGCGATGGGATATTGCCACTGTGATTCCTGTCGTCGCTGGTCAGCCGGGCCGGTGAATGCGTTTTCTCTGTGGCCATACGACAGCTTCGAGGTGTTAGCGGGTGCCGACCAGATTGGCGAATTCCATCTCACGGAACAAAGCTATCGCAAGTGGTGTAAAAAGTGCGGCGGTCACGTGTTTACCGATCATCCGGCGTTGAGCCTCATGGATGTCTATGTTGCCAATCTTCCCGGCCTGACGTTTGAGCCTGCAGTCCACGTGCATTATCAGGAATCCGTGCTGCCGATTCGCGACGGGCTGCCGAAGATGAAGGATGTTCCGGCCGAAATGGGCGGGTCAGGCGACACTTTGCCAGAGTGATGTGGTAAGAGCCGGGCGGGTGGAGCATCGAATTTCCACTTATGCCTATATATCCAATTCCCTAAGCATGCTAAAACGTCTCGCCCGGTGTTCGCTCGCTTTTTTCGCGCGCCGGGTACTCTTCCATTCATCGAGATTTCAGCATGTCAGACAAGTTCTTCTACAAAGGCCGGCAGGACGCGCGCCAGCATCACACCGCGTATGGCGGCTTCCAGACCAAGGCCAGTCAGAAGAGTGGCAGCAAGAAGTTTCCGCTAACGCTGGTGGTTACCAGTGAGGCGCGCAGGCAGGAGGTCGAAGCTCAGGTGGTGGAAGCCAATCTGCATGCCAACATTACAATGGATACCCGCGAGGGTGCGGTTGAATCCATCACCGAACTGACGGTACTCCTGAACAAAGGGGCGACGGTGACCACGGCGAAACTGCCTTCCCGCAATGATCCTTGCCATTGCGGGAGTGGTGCCAAGTTCAAGAAGTGCTGTGGTTGACCACGCGTTTCTCAATCGCTCTGTTTCAGACCCATTTCCCAGAAATCGATTTCCAGCCGTGTGGCGTCGCTGAATATCCGGGTAAGCTGGTCGAACCTGGATGGCGATACATCGGCCAGCCGTTCATCCAGCCAGCGGATTTCCGCGTGCATGGCGTCCTGGAACTCGTCGCTTTCGTACATGGCGATCCAGGCATCATAGGGATTTTTGTCTCCCCGAATGGTTTCTGTCCGGTTGTTGAGCCAATTGGCGATTTCCCCGTAACCCACCATGCAGGGTGAGAGTGCAACGTGCAGGTCCAGCAAGTCGCCGCGATTGCCGGTGTCGAGCACATAGCGTGTGTAGGCAAGGGTGGCGCGTGCTTCCGGCAGGTTGGCAAGTTCTGCTTCTGAAATGCCCCATTCCTTGCAGTAGCTGATGTGTAAGTCCAGTTCTACATCCACGATGGCCTGCAAGCCTTCCTTTGCCTGTCGGAGATCCAGCAAGGTTGGGCTTTTGTAGGCTGCCAGGGCAAAGGCACGGGCAAACTGGATCAGGAACAGGTAATCCTGCTTGAGGTAGTGCTGAAACGCTTCGGGAGCAAGCGATGCGTCACCCAACTGTTTTACAAAACTGTGCTCAATGTAGTCGCGCCATTCGGTTTGACAGGATTTTCGTAGATCTTCGAACTGGTAAGGCATTGTGAACCTCCTTCGTCAGATTGAATGTGTTTGGGCCAAGCCGCTCACATCTCGTGACCGTTTTGGCGTTCCGGCAGATGTGCCCAGGAAGGTGAATTCCAATGTTAATCAGCCCATTGCCAGAGGGCGTATCCAACAAACCCTGCCCCAAGGCAGGAAGCAAATCCGACCCCATCTCACTCTCAGCGAGAGCATGCTCATGTTGGAATCAGAGCAAACGTAGTAAAGAATAGATTCAATAAGTTACAGGTTAACCTGCCCGTTGGGGCTTTTTCTATAACCCGCCACCGTATTGACGGTAGGCGACTTCCGCAGTCACCCTCGGTAAATCTGATCTGCTAGCAATGGTTTGGCCGGGCCGGAGAATATTCTGACTGATCAAACGCCAGAACAGTCCAGCGACCGCGCGCTAAAAAGTGCAATGCTTGTAGCGCTTGCGGCATTTTTCTGGGGCCTTTCGGGGGGTATCGGCGGGATCCTCATCGCTGAAGGGTGGGGGGCGTACGTCCTTTCATTCTATCGGGGGATTATCGGCCTGCTGTTTGTGCTTGTCTGGCTGATTCTACGTCCAGGGAACAGCGGGTTGGCCAATCCGCGGCTCTGGTTTTGGGCGACGGTGGCTGGCCTTGGGGTGGCGGGCAACTTCTCCTTCTATTTCCTCAGTATCTCCGAGGGCAGCGTTGCCGTTGCGGCGACCCTCATGTATTGCGCCCCGGTGTTCGTGTTTCTGGTTTCCTTTGCCATCGGACTAGAGCAGCCGACGCCGTTAAAGTGCGTGGCCATTGTCATCGTTATTGTCGGTATTGCCCTGCTTACGGGCATCTATGACGTCGGCGGTAACGAGGTTACGTGGGTTGGGGTGGTGTCTGGCCTGCTTTCGGGATTGTGCTACGCGGTGTTTATTTTCGGCTTCAAGTTTGCGGCCAGGAACGGTAGCCCACAGGCCGCTCTGGTAATCGCATTTTCCGTTCTCGGTATCGTTCTGATCTGGCCGGCCAGCGTTGTACAGGTCGTTGCTGTTCTGGATACACCGGAATGGCCGATGTTTATGGCACTGGGCGTGCTCGGCGGCGGGATGTCTTTTATTGCTTATATTGTGGGTCTGAAGCACACCGTACCAACCGTCGCTTCCATTGTGGCGATGGTCGAACCTGTTACCGCCGCGCTCTTCGGTATTTTGCTGCTCAATGAGAGTTTGGGTGGCGTTCAGTTCCTTGGCATGGGCCTCATTCTGGTTACGGTCACCGCCTTAAGCTTCTATTCAAGCAAGCCCTCGCATTGATCAATCAGTCTTCCGGTAGCTGAAGACGGAGGCATCTGTCTCTGGGGACATGAAATCTTGCTCAGAATTTGGCGTGCAGTTCGATTTACTCCTATGTTGTCGGAAGGAATCGGGGAGGAATCGCCATGGAAGCTCTCGCAAGAGCGTTGGGTCTCAGGACCAATCCGACCATCTTTTTCACGTCTGCAGGGATCATGATCCTGTTCCTGGTCGTGCTACTGATTGCGCCAGGCCCAATCGGAGAAGCCTTCGGAGCAGGGCGTGAATGGATCGTTACCAACCTGGGTTGGTTTTTCATTTTCGGGGTGACGAGTTGGGTGGCATTCCTCTTGTGGGTCGCGCTCAGCCGATTCGGCGCCATCCGACTGGGCGGCAACAACGCGAAACCGGCCTACAGCAATATTTCCTGGTTCACCATGCTGTTTGCTGGCGGCATCGGCACTGTGCTGATGTTCTGGGGCGTGGCCGAGCCGATTTCGCACTTTTCCTCACCGCCGAGGCCGAATGTCGAGCCCTATTCGGTCGAAGCCGCCGACGATGCCATGAGCTTCGCCATCTATCACCTGGGGCTGCATACCTGGGCGATCTTTACCATGCCGGGGCTTGCCTTTGCGTATTTTATCTATCGTTACGACCTGCCCATGCGTTTCAGTTCTGTATTCTATCCGTTGATCGGCGACCGCATATATGGCCCTCTCGGAAAGACTCTCGACGTGTTTGCAATTCTCGGCACGCTTTTCGGCGTGGCAGTGTCAATCGGTCTGGGCACCCAGCAGATCAACGCAGGGCTGACCGAGTTGTTTGGCATTCCGGATGCGGTGATCACCAAAGTATTCATTATTGCCATCCTGACGGCCGTCGCTGTGGGGTCGATCGTCGCCGGGCTGGACTCGGGTGTGAAGCGGTTGTCCAACATCAATATCGGTATGGCTGTTGGCCTGATGGTATTCGTGCTCTTCACTGGTTCGACAGTTTTCCTTCTGCGCGCCGTGGTCGAGACGTTTGGCCTCTACATATCGAACTTGCTGCCGATGGCCTTCTGGAACGACACGCTTGCAAGCTACACCGGCGACGGTGGTGGCTGGGGATGGCAGGGCAGCTGGACGGTATTTTACTGGGCCTGGACGGTGACCTGGTCGCCCTTTATCGGGATCTTCGTGGCGCGGATTTCCCGAGGGCGGACCATCCGGGAATTCGTGCTCGGCGTGCTGTTCGCGCCATCGATCTTTACCCTGATCTGGTTCGCCATCTTTGGCTGGTCCGCAATGCAGATTGATGGCATTGGGCCGGAGGCCAGGGAGGCACTGGGTGACCAGGCGGGGATGTTGTCCCAAGCCGTGGGGGAAAGTGTTCCTCTGGCCATGTTCGCATTCTTCGAAAACTTCCCGGGGGCTACGTTGATTCAGGGCCTGGCGGTTGTGATTGTCGCCATTTTCTTCGCGACTTCATCGGACTCCGCTTCCCTGGTGGTCGATATGTTGTGCACTGGCTCGCCGGATCCGGGCCCATGGCATCAACGGGTTTTCTGGGGTGTGTCTGAAGGCATGCTGGCAGCGATGCTGATCGTACTTGCCGGTGACGCCGGGCTGACCGCATTGCAGGAAGTCATCACTGTGGTTGGCTTGCCGATGTTCATTCTCGTGTTCGCCATGATGTTCGCCCTGTTTCGCGGCCTGGCCCAGGAGGACCTTAGCGAAGTGAGGGTGGGTAGTCCACCGCGGCCAGATCAGTTGTGAACTGGCCTGAATTGTTGCTGATCGCGATTGATGGCTGGCCGAGGCCAGCCATCCCGGGCTCAGGAAAGGTGGTGAACGTTTTCCATACCGTACACCGGCGTGTCGATGCCCTCCTTTCGGGCTTTCAGTTGAAGTGCGAGATACAGCGAGTAGTGGCGTGACTGGTGCAGGTTGCCTCCATGGAACCAGAGCGCTTCCTGTTGCGTTGGCTTCCACATATTGCGCAGCTCGCCTTCCCATGGACCAGGGTCTTTGGTGGTGTCTGACCCCATACCCCAGCACTTACCGACTTTATCGGCGACCTCCTGGGATATGATTCGTGCCGCCCAGCCATTCATGGAGCCAAAGCCGGTGGCGTAGACGATCAGGTCCGCCGGTAGTTCCGTGCCATCGGTCAGGGTCACGGAGCGAGGGTTGACGCGTTCAATGCTGGCGCCGCTTTTAAGCTTGATTTCGCCTTGGGCAACTAACTCGGAAGCACCGACATCAATATAGTAGCCAGAACCCCGGCGAAGGTATTTCATGAACAGCCCTGAGCCATCATCGCCGAAGTCCAGGAGGAACCCTGCTCGCTCCAGTCGACTGTAAAAGTCCGCATCCTGTTCGGCGACCTGCTCGTATACCGGGATGTGCATATCGGGCATGATTTTGAAGGGCACCGAGGCAAACGTGAGATCGGCCTTTTCGGTGGTCATGCCATTCTGTACCGCCTCTTCGGAATAGAGTGGGCCTAGCACCAGCTCCATCAGGGTGTCGGACTTGATGATGTGGGTTGATGAACGCTGAACCATGGTGACGTCGGCGTCGTTCTCCCATAACGCAGCGCAGATATCGTGTGCGGAGTTATTGCCACCCAGCACCACGCACTTCTTGCCTTTATAGGCAGCGCCACCGGGGTGTTTACTGGAGTGGTGTTGCTCGCCTTCAAAACTGTCCATTCCGGGGATATCGGGTATGTTGGGGATGCCCGACATGCCGGTAGCCAGCACGAGCTGCTTGGGACGAAGGGTGACTTGCTCGCCGTCCCGAACCACCTCCACGACCCATTCCTGACTGGCCTCATCGTAGCGCGCACCCGTGCACTCCGTTGAGCTCCAGTAGTTGAGCTCCATAATCTTGGTGTACATTTCGAGCCAGTCGCCGATTTTGTCTTTCGGCGCGAAAACAGGCCAGTGGTCCGGGAACGGCAGGTAAGGCATGTGGTCGTACCAGACCGGGTCATGCAGGCAAAGAGACTTGTAGCGGTTGCGCCAGGAATCGCCTGGATTCGGGTTTCGCTCGATCACAATCGTTGGCACGTCCAGTTGCCGCAGACGGGCGGCCAGGCCAATGCCCCCTTGTCCACCGCCGATGATCACGCAGTAGGGCTGGCGGCTGTATCCCAGCTCCTGTTCTTCGTCCTGCTTTGCCTCAAGCCAGGTTTTCCGTGACTTGGTCGCTCCATGCTGAGCGCCTTTGGGTCGAAGAAAGTTTTTCTTCTCGGGAAACTCCTTTAATTCCTGCATGGTGGTCAACAGGGTCCAGGCAGCGCCATCGCGAAGCCGGATGTGCCCTTTACCCAGGGCATCTCTGGTTTCGAAGGTAATCCAGGCTTCGGTCACACCGTCCTGTTCTGTCGCGTCTTCGGCAACCTTCCAATGGCTGGGGCGGACATGTTTCGAGGTCTGTTCCAGCATGTCGCGGATATGGTCCCGGCCTTCCAGGGTTTTTATGTTCCAGGTCATGGCAACAAGATCACGCCAGAAGCCGTTTGCTTCAAACAGTTGCGCCGCCCGTCCAGGATCGCTCGACTGCAGTATTTCGCTGAACCCATCAAGCCATTGCTGAACTCGTTGGGTGGGGGTGATTTGGGTTTCGGTCATCAGGGTTCTCCAGATTTACATTGTTTTTGTTGGCGGGGAGTCTTTGATCCCCAGTGCGTTGTTGAACACGCTAATAGGAACGGAGCAGATGACGTGCCACATCGGTCTCCAGGCGCTTTTTATTTTCCAGGCATCTGAAATAAAAGGGTTTCAGGGGTTTTTGTGAAAGGAGGTGGGGGGTAGCGAGGCCTTGTGGTGGAAGGCCCTGGCATTACGGCTGTAATGCGATTGCCTGTAAATGCGTTACAGGTGTAACAATCACTCAGGCACTAAAGGAGGATATTGATGCCGGGTAATCGGGTATAGGCTGTCAGGACGACGAAGCAGTATCTCATCGTAGATGACAACAACAATATCAGAGCGATGCAGGAGCTTGGCATGACGATGCAACAGGCACAGCGGCGCCACATAGATACGATTCTGAGTTATACGGATGAAGGTGTGTGTGCGCCTTTATCTCCGGAGTCCGAACTGATTGGTCGCTCATGGAAGCGATGTATTGACGAGTACGGACTGGACCCGAGCCAGCCACGTCGTGCCCGGATCGTGACTCAGCAAACCCTGAGGGAGCATCAGGATTCGGTCGACGAGTTTCTAAACGTGGCTCGGGCCGGCGTTGAGCAACTGTATACGAATATCGCAAAGCTGGGTTATGTGCTGTTGTTGACGGATCACCGGGGCATTACCGTGCAGTTTCTGGGGGATCGGCGTTTTGACCAACGTTTGCGTAAAGCCGGTTTGTACCTGGGGGCCGATTGGAGTGAGAAGTACGCGGGCACCTGTGCTGTGGGTACGTGTATTGAAGAGGGTCAGGCCCTGACATGTCACCGGGTCGACCATTTCGATGCAACCCATATAAGCCTGACCTGCACTTCGGCGCCCATTCTTGATCCGCTGGGCAACCTGCTTGCGGTACTCGATATTTCGGCCCTGGATTCGCCTGATCCTCACAGCAGCCAGACGTTTGCACTGCACCTTACCCAACTCTACGCCCGCATGATTGAGGACGCCTATTTCCTCCGCCGTTATCGCAATCAGACGGTCTTCCGGTGTGATGCCTCGCGGGAGTTTGTGCAGGTAAATGGCCAGTATCTGTTCGCCATTGACGATGATGGGTGTGTGGAGGCCGCCAATACAGCCGGTCGTTCACTCATGTCGAGCTATGGAAGCGGCAGCGATACCAAGCTGACCAGCCTGTTTGAATGCGAGTTAAGGGACATCTGGAGCATTCCTTACGATCAGGATGATCAGGTCAGGGCGTTCAGGCACTGCATCAGTGGCAATACCTTTTTTGCAGCATTGATCCAGCCGAGGATCACGTCGACGGCTTCCGCCCTTTCTGAAGCGCTGCCCACTGATGAGTCTGTGCCTGAACTGGATGCGCTGGCAGCCGATGACCCCGTCATGAGGCGAACTCTTGGCCTTGCCAAACGACTGAGGAACAGAGATGTCGGGCTGCTGGTTCTGGGTGAGACCGGCACCGGCAAGGAAGTGCTTGCCAGAGCTGTACACCAGTCCAGCCACCGCTCCCGACGGGCGTTTGTTGCCGTAAACTGCGCAGCCATTCCCGAGTCACTGATCGAGAGCGAGCTTTTCGGGTATGTGGCGGGTGCGTTTACCGGTGCGCGGGCCAGGGGAATGCGGGGAATGATCCAGCAGGCGGATGGTGGGACGTTATTCCTGGACGAAATCGGGGATATGCCCTTGCAGCTCCAGACCCGCTTGCTGCGGGTGCTGGCGGAAGGCGAAATTCTGCCAGTGGGCGCAGACAGCCCCGTGAAAGTGAACTGTCGCGTGATAGCCGCCACGCACCAGGACCTAGGCCAACTGATTGAACGTGGTGCGTTCCGTGCTGACCTCTATTACCGGCTGAATGGGGCCACGCTGCGCTTGCCCTCTCTGGGAGAGAGGGCTGACCGCCAGCATGTGATTAACCGGGTACTCACACACCTGATCGACCAGGGACAATTGCCCGATGTTCGAATCCGGGCAGATGCCATGAGTGCGCTGCTTGCCTACGACTGGCCGGGTAACATTCGTCAGCTTGTAAATGCACTGACGTTTGCCGAGGCAACCTGTGATCGCGGACAGATCACCGCCAATGACCTGCCAGACGAGTGTCTGAGAGATCATGCGATCGCAGCAACGAGCCTTGAGCGGGATGTCGCTCCCGACGAGAGCGATCCGTTATTGGCGGCACTAAAGAAATACCGCTGGAACGTCTCTGAGGTCGCACGTCGTTATGGCGTGTCACGCCCGACTATCTATCGCTGGATGCAGCAGCAGGCGATTGAGCCGCCCAGGTTTCTTGGGAACGTGGTCGCAGAACCAGCAAACTCTCAGAATTCCAGGCAGATCTTGCCGAAGTGCGCCCCTGACTCTTCGTAGCGGAAGGCATCCGCAATTTCCTCAAGGCTGAACGAGCGGTCAATCACCGGGTGCATGTCGTTGGCTTCAATGGCGCGAATCATTTCCTGCTGATGCGCTCTGCTGCCAACGATCAGGCCTTCCAGGCGCGCCTGTTTGGCCATCAGTTTGCGGGTGGGGACATCGCCTGATTGACCGGTAAGAATACCAATCAGCGAGATGTGGCCGCCAATACGCACGGCGTCAATAGATTCGGGCAAGGTGCCGGGGCCGCCCACTTCAATGATATGATCGGCGCCCTGGCCGCCGGTCAGCTCGAGCACCCGTTCGCCCCAGGCGGGTGTCGTTTTGTAGTTGATCGTGTCGTCTGCGCCCAACGTCTTCAGTCGTTCCAGTTTTGCGTCGGACGATGAGGTGGCAATTACCCGGGCGCCCATCATCTTGGCGAACTGCAGCGCGAAAATGGAGACGCCGCCGGTGCCCAGTGTGAGAACCGTATCGCCCGCCTTCAGGTTACCGTTTACTACCAGTGCCCTCCATGCAGTGAGCCCTGCGGTGGTGAGGGTGGCCGCTTCTGCGTGGCTGTAGCCCTTCGGAGCACGAGTGAAACCCTGGGCCGGGCCGATCATCCGTTCCCGGGCATAGCCGTCGACGCCGTCGCCCGGCGTGGTGCTGAAGTTATCAATGGGTGCTGGCCCGTTAAGCCAGTGGGGAAAGAAGGTGGAGACTACGTGGTCACCCACCGAAAACTCGCTCACGCCTGCTCCAATCGCTTCTACAACGCCTGCACCATCAGCCATTGGGATGCGGTTATTTTCGGTTGGGATAGCGCCAACAACCACCGCGTAGTCGTGAAAGTTCAGCGAGTTGGCGTGAATTCGCACCCGGAGTTCGCCAGGGCCCGGCTCTCCGGGCTCGGCGCCCTCAATAATCCTGAGTTGGTCCAGCCCGAATGGTTGGGATATCGTTGCAAGCTTCATTATTTAGCCTCTATTGGTCAATGGTCTGTAATACGAGGGTTGCCTGGACCGATGTGGCGATCAGGAAAGCAGCAAATAAACTGAACAGGCAGGTAAAGCGTACAGCGGATCGGATGCGCGTGAAACTGAACATGACGAAGCCCTCGGGATGGGAGTCTTTGCAGTCTTCGTCAAGGAGCAGCGTTGGGCAATGGTACTTGAGTACCGTTTATCGTTATTGATGTTGAGCGAACAGGCTCCCCCCTGGCGATGAGGGAGAGCCCATCTCTTTAAATTTGCTTGTAGACCACCTCTGATAGCCGGCTGCGGTTGCCGTCAGTATCCAGAGTGCGGATAGCGAAGTACCAGGTGCCTTCGGTAAGCTCGTCCACCAGCAACTCGTCGATAGAGGCGTCGCCAATCGCCAGGCTCTGATCCAGGTTTTCTTCGCTGGTGCCGTAAACCACCTCAAAGCCGGCAATGTCGCCCATCGTCAGGCTATCACCGTTTTCTCTGGTGAGCGGCGCGGTCCAGCTCAACAGAGCTGCATTGACTGGAACGGTGTCTTTGGGGCCAGGTTTGGTGGCCGGCCGCTCGCTGGTTTCATTGTCTGTTCCGTTGTCGGCGACGATGTCTCCGGTGCTGTTGTCGTCACTCGTATCGGGCTCTTCTGTGTCGGCAACGCCGGTGTCGTCTTCGCTGTATACGTCCGCGATGGTTTTGAAGCGTTGCACGTTGCGGTACTCGGTCACCACGAGTCTCTGGCTGATGACGCTTGAATCCACCTTGGTCTGAAGCTCGGAAGCCTGCACTGCAGCGGCAGACACGAGGTCGGCCAGAGCAACGTTTTCGCCGTCACCCATCAGGCTGATCTGGCCGGTCTTGGCGATCTGGGTTGCCACGTTGTTCACGACATCGGAAATGTTGTTCCATTGGGCGTTGTTGTTGACCAGAGCGAGGAAGGCCGCATTGGCAACTGCAACTTGCAGGGCATCGGCAGACACGCCCTTGAGCTCGTCAAGGCGGGTCAGGTCTGGCGGATTGAGGTGGAGGGAACCCGCGGCCAGGCTAAACCAGTTTTCGACTTTTTCGTAGGCGCCAGAGAGTGCTTCGGGGGATAGCCCGTTTTTGTTGCGCTCAGCCAGCGCCACGGCCAGGTGGGTCAGCGGCGTGAGATTGACGGTTTCCATACGAAGATCACCGGCTCCGCGCAGATTGAAATTATCATCCAGCGCCATCGCGTCGCCAAAGGCAACCGGCTCGGCGCCGCTGCGCTCGCAGTGGGGAACGACATCGCAAATCATGCGGGTATTGCTGTCAGCTGTGAGTTCTACCAAAGCCCAGCCGTCGGCCTCTCCCCGCAATTGCCACACATAACTGCCATCGTCCGCCGTCAAAACCGGCTTTGCGACTTGTTGTTGTGAAGCGTAGTAGCCATCTTGGTCAGAAACTAGGCGGTTGGCGGTCACCAGGCCCTGTTGAATGACACCTTTCATGGCTGCGCCGGCAATCTCAACCGTTTCAACGGCGCGGTCGGCGGAGGCTTGGGACTGTGGTGTCGTAGCATTGTCTGGGGAGGTCATGTCGAGACCGCAGCCCGAAAGCAGAACCACTACAGATAGAGTCAGCAGTCCATGCTTCGATAAATTCTTGCCGCAATTTGACATTTTTCGCACCCATTTATTGACGAGTTCGGGCGAATCTTACAGCGGCAGTTTTTGGTGATATGCGGCCTGGTTCAGGGTTTTTCGTGCGGATACCGTCAGGAAGTTGGCGCTTACAGAGCGATACATGGCGAGACTGAGCGTTACATCGTCTCGAGGCGGTTTTGACCTCTTAATTTGTTGTTATTTAGGTCGTTTATACAAACGCTTGGGTTGCGGGACCTGTTGATTGGGCTCGGTGCGTTTATTGGCGATTACAAATTTAAACGGTGAACGGCGCAGTATCTTTCAGAACAGGCCCATCTGTGGTTGTGTGGTGTCGAGGTGCAAGGCGTCTACCGTTGACACGCGTTCTCGCAGTAGCTCATTCCAAAGCGCGGCCAGGGAAAGGGCATCGCCCTTGTTCGGCATGTGCATGAAAATGAACGGATGTTTCCCTTCCTCAATCCAGATGCCTGCCCGCTCAACCCAGGGCATCAGGAAGGGGCGGTTGGCCTCCAGGTCGGGGTGGCCGACAAAGCGAACCACCGGCGCCGCATCCACGGGAAGAAGGTGCACCGGAACCCGGGGCTTTTTGCGTTGGGCGTCACGAGTTTCCTCGCTAACCGGGGCAGCGGCAAAGAGTGCCCGGCTGTCCATGCATACGCGCGCAATGCGGCGCTCTCTCAGGCCACGATTCAGGGCTTTCTCGGCTTCCCCCTTGTCAAAGAAGGCGCTGTGGCGGACCTCAACGGCGCAGGTCAGGGGCGCGGGCAGGGCATCAACAAAGCTCCACAGGTTCTGCAGACGCTCCGGTCCGAAACTCGCGGGAAGCTGCAGAAGGATTGGGCCAAGCACATCGTTGAGTGGCGCAACTATTTCAAGAAAGTCCGATACTTCACGGCCAGCTCCGCTCAGTAGCCGATCGTGGGTGATCAGGCGTGGAAACTTGAACAGGAAGCGAAAGTTGTCGGGCACCCGTGAACGCCACTGTCTGCATTGTTCCTGGCTGGGCGTGGCGTAGAAAGTGGTGTTGCCCTCCACGCAATTGAGGGCGCTGCTGTAACGTGCGAGCGGGCTTTGACCGGGAGGGAGTCGGCTGGTCCAGTCGGGATGCTGCCACTGCGGGCAGCCGAGAAAGTAGGGTTGTGCCATGGTCCCGTTTTACCTCCGTTGATCAGGGGCCTGCCTAAAAACAATCTCCGCATGCCACAAACATCAGGGCTGCCCCAAATCACGACACTGGATGTCACACCGGCGCCACCCCAAAGAGCCACTGGTGAGCCCATAGTAACAGCACCGTGTAAACCACAAGGCCGCCAACAACCGCTATGGCATCGTTCGCTTTGCTGGCCGGCAGGGTCGCAATCGGCCGCTGGGTTCTGCGTTTCATGGAGATCCGATCCACCACAGCCCAGGCCAGGAAAGAGCCGAACAACAACAGGTCGTGCAGCATCCCATTCGCGAGTAAATGAGCCAAAGCCCAGAGCTTGACCGCGACGAGCATTGGGTGGCCGAATTTTGCCTTGATCTTGCCCGGAAAATAGGTGGCAAACAGTAGGGGAAAGACCGGAATCAGAAGGAGCATGGCCAGGTGCCGGAGCCAGCCTGGAGATGTGTAAATGACGGTCGGGTCGAGACGGGCAGCACCGTAACCCCAAACAATCAGTACTAGGCCGACCAGTGCAACCAGCGAGTAAAGCCCCTTGAACGCACCTTCGCCCAGGAAGTTATGCAGGCGATTGCGCAGCGGTTCGTTGACGATGGACAGAGAGTGCACGCCAAGAAATAGAATCAGCCCAACGACCATTGTTGCCATTTGTTGTAGTTCCTTGTTGTTTGATCAGGCGCGGTCGCGCCTGAACGGCTCGTTATCCAGAAATTCCCGACAGTATAGTTGCGCAAACCGGGACAGCACATTCTCAAGCGTTTATCATCTAAAGCCTGTTTCACTGGATTGACAAGGCGCCCATGAAGTTTCCGAAAGTCACCGTTGTATTGGTATCCGCAGCTCTGTTGTTTGTGTTGTGGGAGCAAACCCGGGAACGCCCACCGTCAGTGGATGCCAGCCGCTTTACAAATCTGACCGCGAATCCGGTTGAGCGTAGCGTTGCCATGGACTGGGTTGTTAAGCAGATCCCGGCGTTATGTGACGATACTATCGGCCAAAGCCGGCGTTCAGAGGCCCACTCAACCTGCGTCAGCAAAAGCGAGGCTCGTACATCAACCTGCCGCCGTGGGATCTATGATCGGTTTCCCAGTGTGATAGCCTCGGAAGAGGTGTTCCGGGACCTGTTCATCACCGCGATGAGCTGTCTGGCTCCCCGATCCGGACTCGTAGATTAGGGAATCGGTTTTTTTAAACCTGCTCCGGGTTGGGCTAACATTGGCTGCAGTTGTCAAACAGTCCATCCTCGGTATCGGGATGCGCGATTATTTTGACTGAGCCCGACAGGAGACGACGGATGCACAGACTTTCTGATCACGTTGACTGGCAATATCTGTTTCGTGAGTACTGGCATCTCTACCGTTTTGGCTCCGCAGGCGGAAATCCGATCATCCGCTCACACCTCAAAGACGTTCGCAACAGGCTGAACGCGGAACTTGAAACCAACCCGTCCATGGAATTCGATCAGCCGGTCGAGCTACCTGTTTGCGCCTGGCTGGGGCGTGCGCTGGATCAGGGGCTAAGTGAGCGCACCGCGCCCGTGGTGAGGGCGTTGATGCGGGTTTCCGATCAACTGACCTGGCGCTATGGTTATGAGCGAATGCATAAAAGCCTGGCCCGCAAGTACGCGTACGCGGAACTGATGGGCCCCAATGGTCCGGCAATCAGCAGAAATGTCATTTTGGGGCTGGTATTGTTTGGGCCTCGCTGCACCTATCCTGAGCACAGCCATGATGGCATCAGCGAATCCTATATCTGTCTGAGTGGATCGGTTTCAGACAGCAACTACAGTGTATTTACACCCGGGGCCCTGTTCTTTAACCCTCCGGAGAAAGCCCATCGAATGACGACGGGGGACTTTGAGCCTACGTTACTGGCTTATGCCTGGACGGGGGCAGAGGAAAAACTGGCGCATCAGGAGATGAACTTCTCCGGAAAGAGGCGTTGAGCATGTTCAGACCTCACCTGTTTCAGAGCAAGATCCATACGAAGCCATGTCACCCGCTCAGAAATAGATTGTCAAACGACCATTCATTCGCGCTTCGTCGTCCTTGTAACGGGAGCTGACCGTCAGGCGGCGGGCCAGCGACTGAAGCTGGTGCCGGCCATACACGCACTGATTTTTGAGTTTGAATTCAAAATCACGGAAACGGCCCTGATGAATTCCCGTGATCGCGCCATTCGCCTATCTGAAGGACCTGAATGCCTCCGTACTGAAGATTGACCGTTCCTTTGTCACCGATATCGAGACGAATCGGGATAATCAGGCGATCGTTCGGTCGACCATCAAGATGGCTCATGAGTTGGGAATGAAGGTGGTTGCAGAAGGCATTGAAACGGAACAGGATGAGATTTATCTGAAGTCTTTGGGGTGTGACGTCGGGCAGGGCTATTACTACGCTAGGCCCCTGAGTGTTGCGGATCTGGAACAGTGGCATCACAGTTATCGGAAAAAACTCCTTTACACGTCCGCCTGCGTTACCGAGAGCACCTGAACGTTCGCAGCAGTTGGTTACCTGGGTAGATTAGTGAGAACTGTCCGCATCCTAGAGCTTGACCATGACCCGTATTGTGATTATCGATAGGACTTGGTCCACCGTAGCACCACAGCGAGACATTCCCCCAAGAGCAACGGGCCTTGGATGTATTCTTCTCGTATTGAGTGTAACGCTCTTCTGTCAGCCTGTGAGGGCCCAGCAGTACATCGGCGGTTGTATTGTCAGTGCCGTCCAACCGGAGTCGATTGACCTTGATCAGCCTCGTGACCAAGTAGCCCGCCAGTCAGATCTAATGATTCCACAGGGCGCACATATTGGATGGATACGTATCGTTCGGCGCCCGATCTTTGACACCAGCGATCCTGAACAGGACAACTTTTTGTACCGGTCCCTGAATGCACTTAACACGCCGACCTGGGAATCCGCCCTGCGTGCCCAACTGGTGTTCGACGAAGGTGACGTTTACCAACCGGGTACGTTGGACGAATCCGAACGTATACTGCGGCAGAGTGAGTACCTGACGGCCGCGTGGATCGGTGTTACCCGCGTTTGCGGGAATGAGCTGGAGGTCACTGTCCTTGCGCGAGACACCTGGACGCTACTGCCGAGCGTTGGTGCTTCCAGGACGGGGGGTGAGAACAAAACCAACACCGGCCTTTCTGATCCAAATTTCCTGGGTTCCGGCAAGAGCGTGGGGATTTCCCACAAAAAAGATGCCGACCGCAGTGAGACCAGTGTCGATTTTGATGATCCTAACGTGCTTGGCTCCCATTGGCAGGCAGGGCTTTCCTACGATAAACGCAGCGATGGACGCGGTCGCAGTGCATACCTTGAGCGACCATTCTACAGTGAGCTGGCGGAGTGGCGATTTGGCCTGAGTGGCGAGGACGACGTTCGCGAACAATCCCGCTATGTGGGGGCGGAGGCAATTGCGGACTATCGGCAAGACCGCGAGTTTGCCAGTGTTGATGTCGGCTGGCGACTGGCGGAACGTAATGGACGCCAGTTAAGACTGCTCGCCGGCTTTCGATACGATGCCCGCGAGTTCGAGCGCTTACCGGACGAACCCAATCTGGACCTGCTGCCCGAAGATCGTACCCTGAGCTACCCATGGATCGGATTTGACTACCGTGAGAACCGCTTTCGGGAGATGACCAATCTGACCCGCTTGCAGCGCGTCGAGGACGTAAGGGACGGGTTCGAGTGGCGTACCGAGCTGGGGTACTCCTCACCGGGAATAGGGGCGACGGAAGACCGTGCCGTACTGAATATCGACTTCCGGGATGCGCTTCTGGTCAGCGACTCCGACTATGCCAGTTACGGGCTCAGTCATAGCGGTACCTGGCGATTCGATCAGGCCCGTTTCGAGAACCTGATCGGAACTCTTAATCTGGAGTACTTTCACGGCGGGTCGGTGGACTGGAACAGTTGGTACACCAATCTGTCATTCACTGTGGCGCACAACTTGACCGTGGATCAGCACCTTCTTATCGGCGGCGATAACGGCCTTCGTGGTTATCCGAGCAACTATCAGCAGGGCAACCGGAGAGCGTTGTGGACACTGGAGCGCCGTTATTTTCCGGACTGGTATCCCTTCGAGTTGTTTCGCGTGGGAGGTGTGCTGTTCACCGATGTAGGCAGGGCCTGGTTTGATGATGGTCGCAACAACGGACCCGACGACGGCGTACTGACGGATGTGGGATTCGGCCTGAGGCTGGCCTCAAGCCGGATCGAAGTGCAGAGAATGCTGCACCTGGACTTTGCCTTCCCGCTGGCAGGAGACGACAGCGTTGACCAGATGCAGGTGCTATTGCGCGGGCGATCAAGGTTCTAGACTTGCTGAACCCTACTGCAGTCGCTCGATATCCACTCTCGCCATCGGATTGTCCCAGCGTTGGCTGCCGCTCAGCGTGGAAGTCGTTAGCCCATCGTCCTGGGTAACGACTCCGGGGTGAACGTAAACGGCATTTCTAACATCGTCCCTATCGGCGTTGAAACCCTCGGCCAGTCCACTGGCAGCAGGACCGGGAACTGTGTCAGCGGATTCGGTATTGGCTTCAGTGCCGGCGTCGTAGCTGATCGCGAGATGCGTCTCACTCTGGCCAACGGCCAGCCCGCTTATGTCAATGGCATTAACAATTGCAAAGGCATCATTGGTATTGACGGGCATTGACGCCCAGGTCAGCAGAAGTCCGCTTTGCGAATCGGCGGCGGCCGTGGCCGTGACTTGCGCAGTGGCTCCTGGAACGATGGCGCCCTGACCGGATACGGCAGCAAGCACGTTGCTGTCGGTATCAGCGGCTACGATGAAATCACTGTTGTCGCCGGCCTCTGCCAGGGTTTCCAGCCCCACTGAGGCGCTTTCCCCGAGAGTAAAGGCTTGCCAGCCAGTGGTGTGAATGACAACGGCGGCCGGTGACAGCGGCTGCCCGGCAGTTAGATTGGTGATGGTTACCTGGAAGCGGAACTCCCGGGAACTGGTCAGTGTGTCGTCGTCGCTGTCGGAATGGCAGCCTGCCAACAACACCGCCAGTGGCACCAGTACAAGCATGTGTTTATGAACAACCATGGGGCACCTCCGGGCTATTTCACCGTTACGGTGACGCGGGTCACGGGGTTTAACCACCGATGCAGCGTGCTGACAATGTCACTTTTGCCGCCGGTAGTGTCGGTATCGCCCAGGTTTCCGCGATGAATGTGAACGTAGCCTTCCGCATTACTGGCGGCCCCTGTGCCGTTAGTTCCAAGAACAGGATCAAGCGGCGGTGGAACGGGCATTCCAGCCTGTCCGGGAGCGCCGCTTCCACGCAACTCATCATTGGCTTCGGTGCCGGCGTCGTAGGCGTTCAGGTTGTAGGTGTAAGTGCCAGGTTGAGTGGGCACTGTCAGGCTGTTGAGGGCCAGAAAGCCATCGTTGGTGGGCAGCAGCATGGCCACGATGGAAAGCTGGGTGTTGGCTGTGGCGTTGTTAGTATTGACGATTGCCGTCGTGGTTTCTCCCGGCGCTAACAGTCCCGCAGCGGGATTGGCAACCGTGGTGGCACCCGCTGAGTCCAGGGCGGTAACCAGCGGCATAATGTCACCGCCTTCTGCCATGGCCTGTAATTCGCTGGAAGCCGCTTCGCCAGCTTCGAAAAGCTTCATGTTTGGAGGGTGGGCCGTGACGAGCAGGGGTGTGTAGTAGAGCCCCCGAGTCGGGTTGTGAATTTCTACGTCGAATTCAGCTGCCTGCACTATTAAGGGTGCAGCCGCCAGCGTTAGTGTAAGGATGACACGTTTCATTGTTGGACTCCTCTGAAAGGGTTGGACGTGCCTATCCAGTGTCGTCAAAGCTGGCGGGGGCGTTCATCACAAAAGAGTCACCGTTTAGTCACCATTTTCGATAGCGTGCGCTACTTGGCCGCTCACTATTAGGAGCGGAAGGGGGCTCTACGGCACAATACCTTCGGAACGCTTCTCTGAACCTGCCATGGGCCCCGAAAACACGTGCTGACTCTGGATGAACAAACTGCGCAACGAATTGTCGATCGCACAATGCAGGCGATTGGTTGGTCCGTCAACGTGATGACGCCGGACGGTATTATTATCGCATCCGGCGAGCCTCGCCGGGTTGGTGATCACCATGAAGCTGCGAAGCTTGTTGCCAGCAGTGGGCATCCATTGATCATCGATGACTCTCGCTCCGGCGCGTACTCGGGAACCCGCCCGGGCGTAAATCTGCCCGTCACCGTTGGCGGGGAGTTGGCGGCGGTTGTTGGTATATCCGGTGCGCCTGAAGAGGTCTCCCAGTACGCGGATCTGGTTCGTATTACCGCTGAGCTAATGCTCGAGCAGGCAGCACTGTTGGAAGCAGGGCAGCATCGGCGCCGACAGATTGAAGACGTGCTGCTGGCGGCGTGTGAAGGCAAAACCGTGCCGGAAATCTGGTTCGAGCAGTTGGGTATTGAAGCTGATTGTCCGAGGATAGGAGTGATACTCGAAGCAACAACCCAGGTTGCGGTGGAGCAGGTGCTTGTTCCGTTGACACCTTATCTCGAGCAACATCACCGGGCAGCGCTTGCCATTCGCCTATCACCAAGGCAGCTCCTGATTTTCGCGGAAACCGGGCCAAGTCGGTCAGAGTTCAATAACCTGCTGGCAACCTTGGCTGCCCGTGGTAAAGACGACGTCATTCTCGCGGCAGGAAAATCATTCACCAGGAACTTTGTAGCCGGTTATCAGTCCGCAACCGCAACGCTGGAAGTAGGGCGCAGGAGAAACCCGGGAGCAAGCCTTCTCCGCTACGAAGAGGTTCGAATTCCGGCGCTCTGGCAGAGTCTTGCGCCACACTGGCAGCAAGCTGAATTGCAGGCGCTGATCGAACACCTTGTTGAGCATCGGCAGGGAGAACTCTATCTAAAGACGTTGTCACGTTATATTGATTGTGACGGCGAAATAAAGCGATGTGCTGACCAGCTAAACATCCACCCCAATACGGTGCGTTATCGGCTGCAGAAAATCGAAGCGCTCACCAGGCTGTCTCCGTTTGTGCTCCGGGACTTGCTGGTGCTCCAGTTCGCCCTGGAAACACGTTAGAAAAATTGTTCAAGTCCACAATTTGGCCTATTAAATTAGCAAAAAAATTGTGCTCTTCGCTAACGACCAGGGTGCTGTCAACTTTTAAACTAGCTGCTGAGGAATGCCGCCCCCTACGCATAGAAAACAATACTGAACGGAGAGTGTGAATGCATCTGGTCCTGATTCTGCTGGTATTGGTCGTCTTTATCGTATTTGCCACCAGCAAGCTCAAGCTGAACCCCTTCATTACCCTGTTACTGGCCTCTTTCCTGGCCGCATTTGCTTTTGGCCTGCCAATCGACACCATCGAGAGTACCATCAGGTCGGGATTCGGCGGCATTCTGGGATACATCGGTTTGGTGATCGTTCTAGGCACCATCATCGGTGTCATACTTGAGCGCACCGGTGCAGCCATTGTCATGGCGGAGAGTATCGTCAAACTGCTGGGCCAGCGTTTTCCGACGCTGACGATGTCTCTGGTTGGTTTTATCGTGTCCATCCCGGTGTTTTGCGACTCGGGTTTCGTGATCCTGAACAGCCTTAAGCGATCCATGGCGAGGAAGCTCAGTGTGTCACCGGTAGCCATGACGGTGGCACTGTCCACTGGGCTGTTTGCAACCCACACCCTGGTTCCCCCCACACCGGGGCCCATCGCGGCAGCCGGCAATCTGGGGCTGGAAGACAACTTGGGGCTGGTTATTGCTGTTGGTTTCGCGTTTGCGTTGATTGCCGCGCTGGCAGGCCTGTTCTGGGCGAGCAGGAGCCGGAATCTTGGCAGCACGGAGCTTGAGCTGGCAGAAGAGGCGTTTGAGGAGGCCAGGGAACATTATGGTGAACTGCCGACTCCCTGGGCTGCATTTGCGCCGATCTTTGTCCCGATTCTATTGATTTGTATGGGGTCGGTTGCGAGCTATCCGACGGCTCCACTTGGAGAGGGAGCTCTGTACGAGACGCTGAATTTCCTTGGTAAGCCTCTGAACGCATTGATGATCGGCCTTGGCTTCGCACTGCTGCTGATTCAGGGCAAGCAGAAACTTGATGAATTCGCCCGCCACACTCAAAAAGGCCTGGAGGTGTCTGCACCCATTATCCTGATCACCGGTGCTGGCGGGGCCTTTGGCAGTGTGCTGGCTGAAACGGCATTGGGGGATTATCTTGGAGATACGCTCTCGACACTTGGTTTGGGGGTCATCATGCCGTTCCTCGTCGCCGCCGCGCTGAAATCCGCGCAGGGCTCTTCAACTGTTGCGCTGGTCACTACGTCGGCGCTCGTGGCGCCCTTGATGACGCAACTGGGGCTGGACTCGGAATTCGGTCGCGTGTTGACGGTGATGGCCATCGGTGCTGGCGCCATGACGGTTTCCCACGCCAACGACAGTTATTTCTGGGTGGTTTCCCAGTTCAGCAAGATGGATGTGGCTACGGCTTATAAGTCCCATACCACGGCAACACTGATTATGGGGCTGGTCACGATTTCGATGGTTTGGCTGACCTCACTGGTAGCACTGTAATATGCGGATCCTCATTGCACCCGACTCATTCAAGGAGTGTCTGCCTGCCAAGGAGGTGGCGGCTGCGATTGCGCGCGGTTGGAATCGGGGTGCCCCGACGGATGAGGTGGTGCAGGTTCCGCTCGCCGATGGCGGTGAGGGAACCACGGTGGCCCTGGTTGAGTCGCAGAACGGTACGCTGCATTCCGCTGACGTAACAGGGCCGCTGGGTGATCCGGTAACGGCGCAGTATGGTCTGGTCTCCGATGGCCGCACTGCTGTTGTTGAAGTGGCGGAAGGCAGTGGGTTGCACCATGTGCCTGCCAGCCGAAGGGATGCCATGAAGGCAACCAGCCGGGGGACGGGAGAGCTCATCAAGGCCGCCATGGAGCACAGACCGACCGCCCTGGTGATGTGTCTGGGTGGCAGCGCAACAACCGATGGTGGAGCTGGTATTCTTCAGGCTCTTGGCGCCCGGTTGCTGGACTCCGGCGGTCAGGAGATTCCGGCAGGCGGCGCCGGTTTGGCTTTGTTGTCGAATCTCGACGTGTCCCCCGCCGTTAAAGCACTGGAGAACACTCGTCTGGTTGTCGCCTGTGACGTCAGCAACCCGCTGAACGGCGCCGATGGCGCCGCAGCCGTGTTTGGCCCCCAGAAAGGGGCCACTTCTGCACAGGTGGCCGAGCTGGACCGTAATCTGAGCCGGTTTGCGGACATTGCGGACAAGTCCGGGTACGACATACGTTCGTTTCCGGGCAGCGGTGCCGCAGGCGGGATTGGGGGTATGGTTGCGGGTATTCTGGGCGCCAGCCTGAAGTCCGGAATCGAGCTGGTGATGGAGACCGTGGGGCTTGAGACACAGATGCGTTCGGCGGATCTTGTTATCACGGCGGAAGGGGCGATTGATGGCCAGAGTGCGTCAGGGAAGACACCAGCAGGTGTTTCGGCTTTGGCCGGTAAGCACGGCGTGCCGGTTCTTGGCCTGGGTGGAAAAGTGGGCAGTGAATTGACGGCGCTTCATGAACTGGGGCTGACTGCAGCCTTTTCCATTGTGCCAGAACCGATGACCCTTGATGAGGCCATGCGGGACGGACAGAAAAACCTGGAACACTGTGCGGAACAGTTGGCCCGGCTGGTTCATGCCATTCGTGGGCAGTGACGCCCGGGCCACAAAAAAGGGCCACTTCTGAAAGTGGCCCTCATCGTTAGGTGGATGATGTAACGAGAAGCGTTACTTGATCCACTTGTCACCCCAATGGGTAATGTCGCGTTTCTGCTCTGCCTGCAGTAAGCGAGCACCGGCCGCGGGTTCCGCTTCTTCCGCTGCGGCAATTTCCTCGTCAATCACTCGGGTTGAGAGTGACAGCCAGCTGGTCACGAAGGCTGCGGCATCGCCATTGATTTCAAGCGCGAGCTCGTCAACATTGGTGATGTCGTCACAGGCCGAGTGATAGCAGGGGTCGAAAGCAACACCAGCCTCGCCACCAAACTTGGCCGCCTGCTCTTCGGTTTTCAGCACTTCCGCGCCGGTAAACAGCCCGCCAAACGCAATGCCGTCCTCGAAGAACTGCGCGTAGTCCGAGCGGAAGCTGATTTGCGTGCCCTCTGAGGCAATCTCACGCAGATTGAAGTACTTCTCGAACAGCGCCTCCGTGGCGGCTGATCCGGGAGGACCTGCCAGATCGAAGTCGGAACCATCGCCATCGTAGATAAAGTTGCCGAAGTTGGGCGAACCAATCATGTCGTAGTTCAGGTAGACCTTGATCTTGTCCTTCTCTTCCTGGGAAAGGCTGTTGACGTAGAACGTTGAGCCAACCAGGCCGGCCTCTTCCGCACTCCACCAGGCAAAGCGGACCTGATTACGGGGATGGGCCCGTTTCATTTGCAGGGCCAGTTCAAGTAGCGCAGCGCTGCCGGAGCCATTGTCGTTGATACCAGCCCCTTCAAACACTGAATCCAGGTGAGCGCCCGTCATCACCACGTTGTCAGGATTGCCCCGGTTCGTTTGGGCAATCACATTGGAGGTTTCAGTTTGCTCTCTCACTACGTTGGTCACGACCCGCAGTTGAAGGTCTGGTTGGTCTACCCAGCCAGCGCCAATGTCGTAGGTGGTGAACACAACAGGGATACCGCCAGCATAGTCATCGCCCAGTGTGGCATTGGTCAGGCCTTTACGGTCTTCCGTATTGCCCTGATTGAAAATGACCACACCTGTGGCGCCGGCATTGGCAGCATTGGTTGCTTTCTGTCCGAAGGCGCAGGCGCCTCGCTGGATTACGGCGACAGAACCAGCGGGGAAGCCGGTAAAGTCTTCAGGTTCGCAGCCACTGGTGGAGGTATTGTCCGGGCCCAACTGAACATCTACTGCGACGGCTGTGCCTGACACGTCTCCAGGTTCAGTCTGCGAGAGGTAGGTAAAGTCCTCCTCCCATACATAGTCTGTAGGGGTTGGCGCAGTTGCTTGCAAAATACCATCCCCGGTCGGGTAGAAAGCATTGAAGGGAAACTGCTGGACGGTGACGTCATAGCCTGCACTTTCAAGTGTGGTTTTAACGTAATCCACTGACGCCTGGTAACCGGACAAGCCGGCTGCGCGATTACCATCGTTGGCCTCGGCAATGCCGTAAAATCTGTCCAGATGGTATTGGATGTTGCTCGCCTGCATACATCGGGGAAGGCCGAAGGGCGTGCTGTTGAGAATGCCAAACCGGCACTCGAATGGACTGATGCGGTCCGGGCTCCAGAAGTCGTTGAGTAAATCGCCGGTGGATTGTTTGCCTGGAGCGGCGTGTGCGGTTATTGCAAAGAAAAGCGATCCTAAAGCCATGGTGCGGCTTACGGTTTTGATATGCATTTTTTTCTCCAATCCTGGGAGTTTGTTGTTAGATCCGCTTGTGGCGGATTTTCAGCGAGGGCCACCTGAAAGGATGGGAAACAGGGGCCCGGGCATCACTACTTCCTTCGATGCTTATCGCAAGACTAGTCGTGGAATATCGGTCCATCCATGCCAAAAACATTACAAAACGTTAGGATTTTTGAGGCGGTCATCAGCGTGATTTCTTACCGCGCTGATGACCGGGTCGGGAGGCGGATTACCAACTTTGCATCTGCAGTCAGAATCCGTAAGAACGGGAGATGGTCGCTTTTTCGCCGGACTCAACCAGCTCCTGGTAGCCTCTGTTGAGTGCCTGGAGAATCTCGGCGGAGGTTTCTTTGTGAACGGCGAGATACATCGGGGTTTCACGGAAGGACAGAACAGGCTCAAGCCCCGTTATATCGGAAGCATCAGCGGCCAGGTAGGGGCCGGCAAGGCCGTCAGCCACCCATAGATCTATTTGATCTTCTACCAGGCGCCGGGCGTTCAGGCCATTGTTGCTGATGGCTGAAACTTCAAAGCCTTTGTTCGCCAGGTAGTTCGTCATCACATCACCTTTGTAGCCGCCGATCCGATACTGGCGGGCGTCTTCCAGGCGCTCCAGTTCAATGGACGAGCCAGGCTTGGCGAATAAGGTCCACTTGATGGAGGACAGCGGCCCCACCCAGTCAAAAAATGGCTCGCGATCGTCTGTTTTGGAGACGCAGTAGATGCCATGGTCAGGATGTCGTTCGGCACGGTTGAGTCCATAACTGAGGTCCCGAAGCTTGATGCTGTATTCCAGCTCAGTCTTTCCGAGCAGTGCTTTCACAACGTCGGTACAAAGGCCGGTAATATCTGCCTTCGAATGAGCAAATGGTTGACCATTGGTGGTCATGTTGTACGGAGGATATTGTTCTGTGTAGATCCGCAGTTCTTCAGTGGCGGTCGCACAACCTGCCGTCACGAGCAGGGCCATTAACAGCCCGAATTTTCCCTTCATGAACACACTCCACGTTGATGGTTACGGTATTTATCGAGTGCGGCATGGTATTGATTGGGGAGCCAGCATGGCATGCTGGAATCCTCTTCTTTACATTTTGGCAATGTAGTGAAAGTCGCAGGTAAGGTGGTCAGTATCTGACAGGCTTTCTTCCTCGCACTGCCATAAGGTTGGCCACTTGATCGACCACTGCGTCATTTATTAAAGGGAAACATTGCTATGCCGATTTCTGTGCACTATGGACTGACAGTGTTGATCTGGGGGCTTACCTGGACGGCCATTCGCCTGCAGGTTGAGTCGGCACCGGTGGATGTTTCAGTGTTCTATCGCTTTTTGATGGCCTCTGTTGTGGCCCTTGTGGTGCTTGCATTGCTTCGACGCCTGCAAAAGTTGACGCTGAAACAGCATGGGTGGCTGGTTCTGCAGGGGCTGACACTGTACAGCGTAAACTTCCTGCTTATATACCGCGCAGCCGAGTCGATGACCAGTGGTTTGCTGGCGGTGGTGTTTTCGCTGGCGGCGCTGTTCAATGCCCTGAACGGTTGGCTATGGTTGCGGCTGAAACCCACCGCCCGGCTGTATCCTGCAGTGGCGCTAGGTGTTACCGGTGTAGCATTGTTGTTCTGGCATGATTTGCAGCTGGGCAATGCCACCAGTACCAGCATCCTGTTTGCCGCCGCCGGCACCTTCTGGTTCTCCATGGGTAATCTGGTAAGCATCAAAGTTCGGCTGGCGCAAATTCCGTTGTTGGTGGCGAATGCGTGGGCCATGGTTTATGGCGCGGTAATTCTGGGCATCTGGTGCCTGGTGCAGGGGGTGGAGTGGGTGGTGCCCACATCTGCGAGCTTCTGGGGGGCAACGGTGTTCCTGGCGGTACCTGGGTCCATTATCGCTTTCTACTGCTACATCACGGTGATTCAGACTCTCGGTGCCGACCGGGCCGGCTATGCAACGGTGCTGTTTCCGGTGGTTGCTCTGAGCGTTTCGACCTGGTTGGAAGGCTTCGAATGGACAACAACGGCCGTACTGGGTGCGTTACTCGCCATCCTGGGAAATTACGTGCTGTTTCGTCGAGCCAGTTGATCTCTCGGGTGGTATCGGAAGCGCTTATTCTGTATGCCCCTTAGGGCGCGCGACCTGTTTCGAGAGCCGGCTGGGGTCCATGGCCAGGATGTCCTGTAGCGGGCAGGGTTTGTGTATCCCAAAGCCTTGGACAAGATCGACGCCGATCTGGCCGAGCAGCACCCTTGCCTGCTCTGACTCCACGTATTCCGCCACAGTGATCATATTCATGGTGCGGCCGATATCGTGAATCGCTCTGACCATTGCAAAGTCCGTTTTATCGGTCTCGATGTCGCGCACGAACATGCCATCGATTTTCAGGCAGTTCACTGGTAACCGACGCAGGTAGCCAAAGGATGACAGGCCCGAACCGAAATCATCCAGCGCAAAGCTGCAGCCCATCAGGCTCAGTCGTTTCATGAAGGACTGTATTTCCAATAGGTTATGAACTGCGGCCGTTTCGGTGATTTCAAAACAGATCTTGTTCGGCGGAACCTGGTAGTGGTCGAATAGGTCCACTACGAAGTCTGCAAAATCCGCCTGGTCAAACGACCGTCCCGACAGGTTGATATGGCATGCCTCCAGTGCCGCCAGGTGTTCCGGTACCTGAGACAGGTTCTCGAGGACATTCTCGATAACCCAACGGTCGATTCTGGCAGCCATGCCATACCGCTCTGCCGGAGGCAGAAAGGCGCTGGGTGGCACCACCGAGCCGCCGGCTGATCGCATGCGGACCAGAACCTCATATCGCAATCCGTTGCTTTGCCGGTTGGTGGGAGTGATCAACTGGCACTCCAGGAAGAGCAGGTTTTCCTGAAGAGCCGTCTGGATACGGTTGTGCCACTCCATCTGTCCTTGCTGGGATGCCATATGTTCATCGTCCAGCGACATGACGGATACACGGTTCCGGCCACTGTCTTTGGCGGTATAACAGGCGATGTCTGCCGCCTTCATAAGGGCGCTGATGCCCGAACTCTCATTGTTAATCGGCACGACACCAATGCTGCAGCTGATGGTGTGGCTGGTTTCCTGCCAGGTAAACACCAGATGATCGAGTGCGGCGCGTACCTTTTCAGCCACCTGACCGGCCGTCTTGAGATCGCAGTTCTGCAGAATGATGCCAAACTCATCGCCGCCCAGCCGCGCCAGGGTGTCGGCTTCACGCAGATTGTTGGAGATGATGTTCGCTACCTGGCGCAGGAGCTGGTCGCCTGCATCGTGGCCGGACGTGTCGTTCGCCACTTTGAATTGATCAAGGTCGACATAACAAAGTGCATGCTGCGTATTCTCATTGCGGGCACGCCCGAGATGACTGGCAAGCTGGTGTTCGAATTCCCGTCGATTGATCAGGCCTGTCAGGCTGTCATGGGTTGCCATGTAGCTGAGTTCAGTCGACAGTCGATGGGATTCGGAAATGTCTTCCAGCACCGTTGTGAAATAGGCTGAAGCACTGGGAGCATCCCACACACGGGACGCGGTGAGTCTGGCCCATAGCAACGTGTTGTCTTTGCGAACGAGCCGATGTTCGGTGGTGTAACTGTCGATGGCCCCCGAATTGATGGCCCGCCGTTCTTCCCGGGCAACGTCCCAGTCTTCCGGATGAACCAGTTCCCGGTAGGGCCTGGGTACGAGTTCATCGGGCTGGTAACCGAGAATGTCATAGGTGGCCCGGTTGGCGTTGACAATCCGGCCTTCGGTATCAATTCGGATAATGCCGATGGCGGACTGCTCGAAAATGGAACGAAAATTCTGTTCGGTGCGTTTGAGCAGTCTCACCAGCCGGAAGCCCAGGTACCAGGATAACAATGCCACGAGAATCAGAAATCCGGCGCTGACGACGGAGAGGAAACTGGCAGACCAGCGGGATGCATCGCCCATGGCCAGACGGAATTTGCGGGCGCTTTTTTGCAAGCTCACGTTCAGAACGGCAAGCCTTTCCCGCAGGGCTTCGAGTTTGTCGCGACTCGGAGAGGTCTCCAGCCATTCACGTTCCATCGCGTTGCCGATCTGGTCCAGCTCAAGTAGCTGTTCATCGGTTTCCGCCCAGGCGGCAATGGCACGTTCCAACTGGTCGAGCCATGAGAAAAGGCGGATCAGCAGTATCATGCGGGTCAGGTCCTCGGCATGGTTGCCACCCTGCAGAAGGCCATTTCTGGCGCATTGCCAGTCGAGGTTCTCAGACGTTATGGCTATGCGCGCATGCAGATCGCCAATAGGGATGCCCAGCGAGTCCCGGGCCTGTGCCAGCTCTGAAAAGTTGCCCGTTTCGGCAAAATGGTCAAGGTGTTGGACAGTTTCTATTTGAGCGTTTGACCAGACACTTTCACCCCATGTATAGGCGGTGATTGCCGACTGCACTTGCACCACGGCGACCATGAAACACACGGTCAGGATGATCGTGAGGCATAGCCCTGCTACCAGCGCGGTCAGTTTCCGCTGAAGATTGGGTTGCTGTCCTTTGCTTCGCATGGCTGCCGGTGCTCTCCACAAATCGCGCCAACAGATGGCTTTGTCTCGCTGGGGCGTCAGCTTACAATGTATGCCCCAACAACCCCAGGACTCCGAGAATGATAAGATAACCCGCGACGATGTAGTTAAGCAGCTTCGGAAATACGAGTATGCCAATGCCCGCGCCCAGGCTGATTAATGGTGCCAGTTCAAGGTGAAGTGTCATAAGAACAATATCCCTGTCGAGTAGGTTGGGGTGTGTTTTTTCTATCTTTCATCGTAGTCTGTAAGTCTGCACAGTGCATCCACGCACTCTTCGATCTGTGACTCGCTCGCACTCGCGAATCCCATCACCAGCCCGGTCTTCGCGGCCCCTCCAATATAGTGTTCGCTGAGGGCTGTGCTGCCGAATCCGAGGTTGCCTAGTTGCCGGCTCAGGGCAAGGTCATCCACGTTTCCTTTCAGAACCAAATGCATCCCGGCACTTTCCGCTATAGGAGCCAGCTTGCCGCCAAGCCTTTCGGTAACCCGCGCCTGAAAATGATGCCATTTATCACGATAGAGTTGGCGCATACGGCGCAGATGCCGTGTGAACTGGCCGCTGTCGATGAATTCGGCGATGGTTGCCTGTGTCAGTAACGGTGTCTCTCCGCCGCTGACACGCTTGGCCCAGAGGAAATGGTCGACAAGTGGCTCCGGTACGATCAGGTAGCCGACTCGCAGGGCTGGCAGCAATGTCTTACTGAAGCTGCCCACATAGAGAACGGGGGCGGTATCGAACATGCCCTGAATGGCTGCAAACGGTTTGTTATAGAAATGGAATTCGCTGTCGTAATCGTCTTCCACGATCCACGTCTGGTTTTGGCGTGCCCACTGTAGCAATGCCATGCGCTGTGAAACATCGAGAATGCCCCCCATGGGGTATTGATGGGTTGGTGTGCAGAACAGCAGTTTGGCGGCGCCAAGGCTGTTCAGGATGCCAACATCCAGAACCTGTTGTTTGAGTGGCACGGGCAGCAGCGGGTTGCCGTGACGGCCAAGGGCGTATCGGGCGCCCCGGTAGCCCGGATTCTCAACAAAGACCCGGTCACCGGGTTTTAACAACACGTCTGCAATCAACGACAGCGCCTGTTGCGCTCCATTGGTTACGATCACTTGCTGTTCAAGGCAACGCACCCCGCGGGAGGCTCGCAGATAGTCTGCAATGGCTCGGCGCAATGGCTGGTAACCCTGGGTAGTGTCATAGCCGCGAAGGCTTCTTCGGCTCTCCTGATGGTGCAGTATTCGGTTCCAACTGCGAATGGGAAAGGCGTCGATATCGGGCAGCCCGGGCTGGAAGGGCAGGTTGGCGTCTTCCCCTAGCCTCAAACGACTGGCGGGAGTCGGCGGCAATGGCGGCAAGGTCATGGCCTGTGTGGTTTGGATGGCTCCGCCGGTGGGGTGGTTGATCGCCAGGTTGAGGTCTTGGTGCACGAATACGCCTCGACCAGCCCGGCTTTGCAGAAAACCTTCGGCTTTCAATTGGTCGTAAACAGCGTTGACGGTGTTGCGGCTGATACCCAGGTCTGCCGCCAGCTGACGGCTGGAGGGCAATTGGCTTCCCGGCAGGTAACGTCGATGGATAATGCGTTGGGACAGGTGTTGATAAAGCTGTGTTTGCAGCGGTGTAGTGTGCTCGAACCGTATATCGTCAATCACCTTAACTGGTCCTATTAAAATCTATAATCTGGATCTTTCCATGGTATCAGATGTTTCTTCTAATAGAGGCGCACTTTTTATAGAGGCGTACTTTGCAAAAGGAGCATACGATGTCCCGGAAGGAAATCACGAATACCCCTTTATCACTACCGTTATCACCGCCGTCATCACCGCTGTCTTGCTGTCCTCGCAGCCGGGTGAAGCGCGCGGCCAGGAGAGCCAGCTACGACCGGGCGCCGGCTTACGCCCTGATCGATCGGTTAAAAACAGCGCATGTGGGCTTTGTTGAAGATGGCGAGCCACGCATTATCCCGATTACAGCCTGGCGTCTTGCTGACGACCTTTACCTGCATACACTCAGCGGTGGCAGGTTGGCGCAGACTCTGGCATCGGGACAACTGTTGTGCATTTCATTCGCCGTGACCAACCAATGGGTGATGACAAAATCGGCTTTCCATCACAGTGCCAACTATGAATCCCTGGTACTGTTCGGCAGGGCAGAGCCAGTGACGGAGGAGAGCGAATTCGACGCCGCGTTCCAGGCCATCATCGACCAGATTGAACCGGGCCGTTGGGAGCAGGTGCGTGCTCCTAATACGAAGGAGCGGAAGGCGACGGCATTGTTTAGGGTTCCAATCGAGGAAGGCGCGTTCAAGAGCCGGACTGGTGGCCCTGGAGAGGAGCCGGAGGATATGGCGCTGCCAGTGTGGCACGGTGTGCTGCCAGCCTAAGTGGGTCTGGGCGTTGATGCCCCAATCGTTACTTGGCAGGTTATGATCGGGGGGCATTCAAGGTAAACTGTGTTCACAATCGTTTCACTTACTTGCCAGATAATGCAGGCAGCAATGCATGTCCGATGTTGATCCACTGAAAGCCTTGTCCGATATTGCCAGTGATGCCCACACCCGCATCCAGGCTGCCCATAAGCACATCAACCCGGTATTGGAAGTGCGCCGGGGCATGCGTGATTCGGGTATTCCCGCGGATGTCATGACCATTGACTGTCTGCGCACCCGTCGCCGCATTACTTTGATCCTGCACGACAACCAGCCAGGCGTGCTGTTGTACCAGTTCGTGACCATCGACGATGAGGTGGGTGATGAGTTTCAGGGCATGGCGTTGTCGGAGGTCAGTGCCCAAACGTTGGTGGACTGGATGCTGGATTATTTTGGATAGGCGGGCCCTTATGTCGGGCGCCTGACACACGAGGGGCTGCATGGAAGCACTATTGATTATTCTGGCAATTGGTATTGCCATACTCCTGCCGGTGGGTTCCGTGCTGGGTATTCTTGCGTTTTCCCGACGTCGTGAGCAGTCGGAACGCCTTGAGTCCCTGAACCGGGAAGTGTCCCGTTTGCGCGAAGAAGTGACCTATCTAAGGCAACATTTGGGCGGAAACGGCCAAGACCAACCAGCCCCGGAGCTGGAGCTTGAACTCGACGAAACCGTTGTCGAGGACACGTCAGCCCCTTCTGATTTAACCCCCTTGCCCGACTCAAGCTCCCCGAGTGCAGATGCAACGTCACGCGATAAATCCCGCTTTGTCCAGGCCCTGAAGAAAACTGGATGGTCTGGCTTGGCGGCCTGAGCGTTGGGTTGGCCGGTATCTTTATGGTCAGTCACTCCATCAAAGCGGGAATGATAGGTCCGTCGCAGCAATTGATGTTGGCGCTACTCAGCGGCCTTGCATTGCATGGGGGAGCGGAATATCTGCGTCGCCGCAACCGGGGTGCGAACGAAGTATTCGCGGCGCTGGAGGGTGGAGGCAGTATCACTCTCTATGCGGCGCTGCTGGCGGGCGTTCACCATTACGGTCTGGTCGGCCCAACCGTGGGCCTTTTCGGGCTGGCCATTGTGTCTCTGGGCACCATGGTACTGGCTCTGGTTCATGGTCCGTTGCTCGCCGTCATGGGGTTGAGTGGCGCCTATCTGGTGCCGTTATTGATCGGTGGCGATGATGGCAGCGTGGCTTTTGTGTTGTCATACAGTTTCGTGATCACCGTCAGTTCGTTGATGTTGATGCGTTATGTCTATCGGGACTGGCTCTGGTATGCCACGTTATCCGGCGCGTTGCTGTGGTGGTTGGCCACATCCAGCGGAGCCGCCATTGGCGCATCAACAGCCTGGTACATCGCCGCTCTGTTTGTGGTGTTTGCCTTGGTTCCGGTTCGCTCAAATCAGGCGTTGCCGTATTTGCGGGAAGTCTTGGTATCGCTGCTGGTTCTCTGGGCGCTATCGATGGTCGGGCAGGGCGACCGCCCGTTTTTCTGGAGCTGGCTTCTCATACTGCCGGCCGCAGCGCTGGTGCCGCAGAGTCGTGGAGCGCTCTGGTTCCTGCCCTGGGGCGCGGTGGTGGCCAGTGCGTTGGGGTGGCTCGGATACGTCGGGCGCAATGGCACTGAGGTCACCTATGTTACTCAGATAGCGCTGGAGCATCAGGGTGGTTTGCTGTCCTACCTGATAGGGGGCGCCATGCTGTCCATCGGGCTCGGATTGTGGCACTGGGTTCGCCAGAATGATCGTCGCCGGTGGGCCTCCTTCACCCTGTTGTCGCCACTGGTTTGGGCGGTCTTGGGTTGGCTGTTGATACACGGCCATCAAACATCACCCGTCTGGTCAGTTGCGATGTTGCTGGTTGGCGGCGCTTACGGCGTGCTCGCGTGGAAGCTGGAAAGCGTGCAGCGCTATCGGATGGGTGTTGTCTGGGCGGTGCTGGCGGCACACGTCAGCTATTCCCTGGCGGCGGTGATGATTGCCCGCGAGGCGTCACTCACCCTGGCCCTGTCTGCTCAGTTTGTCAGTCTAACCTGGCTGGCACGACGTTATCAGATGCCCGAGCTTCACGTGTTGTTGAAGGTGGCCCTGGCCCTGGTGGTGACGCGGCTGACGTTCAATCCGTGGTTGCAGGATTACGCTACCGATCTCCATTGGTCACTCTGGAGCTATGGTGGGGCTACGCTGTTTGCCGGCATTGCCACCTGGCTGGCGGGGAAGGATCGTGCCATTCGCGCCTGGCTGGAGGGGGCGACCCTGCATCTACTGGTGCTGTTCCTGGGTGCTGAGATGCGCTACTGGCTTTACGATGGCGATATTTTTTCCCAGCAGTACAGCTTTACTGAGGCAGCAATCAACACACTACTCTGGGGTGCACTGGGCGTGACCTATACGGTGCGTGCCGGGGCGAGCGAGTCACTGGCCTGGCTGTACCGGTTGTTCTCGCGGATACTGCTCGCGCTGTCGATGTTGAGTTACCTTGCTCTGGTGACGCTCCACAATCCCTGGTGGGGCGGCGGGAATATAGGTGACACACCGATCATCAACATGCTGCTGCCCGCCTACGGTGGTCCCATTCTGCTGGCGCTTGCAGTCAGTCGGTTTCCATCGCTTGCGCCCCGGTTCTGGTCGTTGTGCGTGGCGTCTGCCGGTTTTCTGCTGTTTACCGCGTTGGAGATCCGGCAACTCTGGCAGGGAAGTGATATGGGGTTGTCGTTTGGTATGTCAGAGGGTGAGCTTTACAGCTATTCGGTTGTCAGCCTTTTGTACGCCATCGGCGCTATTGCCTATTCTGCCAAGCGTGACAATGCGGTGCTCTACAAGGCAGGCATGGCTCTGTTGGGCCTGGTGATTGCCAAGATCTTTCTCGTCGATATGGCTGGGTTGCAGGGGCTTTGGCGAGTGGCGGCCTTTATGGGGCTTGGGCTGGCGTTATTGGGATTGGCGTGGATGTATCGGAAAGCGCAGGGCATTGTGGCCCCACCGTCTGATTAGGTGGGGCCGTGAGCGGCCCCACCCTGTTGATGGCCGGTCAATTACTTCGCTGTGATGGTTTTCATCACAAGCTTGCCGTCTTTCTTGATGGGGCCATCTTCCTTGGCGCCCAGGGTGTATTCGAACATGCCGGTTTTCATGCCGCCGTCTTCGCTATGAAGCATCAACATCAGCATGTCGCCCGATTTGACGTCTTCGGTCAGAATAGCGGCCACGTCTGTATTTTCACCCTTGCGAAGGGGGGCATGTGCCACGACCGGGCCGGGCTTGCCACTCTCATCCGTGCGATGCACCACGAGCCAGCCATTTTTCTCGGCAACCACTTTTTTGGCAGTCACGGTGCCGTCCGCAACTGACTGATTGTCTCCCCAGACCCCGACTTTCATGTTGTCCATTGCCAATGCGGAACCAGAAGCCAGAGCTGCGGCTAGAAATGCGCTTGTCATCAAATGCTTCTTCATTGTGTTCTCCTTGCTTTCGGGTTAATCCCATCTTGATATCGTGTTCGATGGGTGTAACCGCAGTTACGGGGGTGGTTCCCAAAAGTTTCAGCAAGTAAGAAAAAGAATCAGTGAGAGGGGCCAGGAGCCTCATCAGCAACGGGATAAAGGTAGCCATGTATGGCGGGCCCGGTGGGCTGGCCAGTGGGTGAACCGCCTTCGGGCTCTACACTGATACCGAAGGTGGCTTCCTTCAGTAGTTCAGGATCGTAGTCATGAAGGGCTGCGCGTTCCAGCTCAAAGTTGTCGCTGAGTACGCCCAGGGAACGCGGATTCGGCCCGAGTGAATCGGCTTTTATCCACATCTGGTAGGATTTTCCCTGCATAGGTTCGGCCGTTACCGGACGAATCTGCATTTGACGGTTGTTGAGGTCTACCGAGAGCATGAAGGCCGGCTGCTGGTCATTCTGCTGGAACACGGCCACAAACGACTGTGGGCGCTGCTCTGGCGCAGGCTGGAATATAAGAACGGCAACCAGCACCATGGCAGCGGCTGACGCCAGGGCCGTACTCCACTGCCAACGCCGAAGGCGCTTGTGCAGGGAAACCACGTTGGATTTATCGTGGCTGTCAGTATCAGCACCTGCTAGGCGCGTCTCAAGGGCATCGATGTGTTGTTCAATCTGTTGATACAACTCGGGGTCTGGCGTGACCGGCGTTACTTCATCAGCCAGTGCAGACAAGCGCCGCTCCCAGGCAGTGATCATCTCGTCGAGATCCGGTTCACTTTGCCGACGCACGGCCACAGCGGCCCGCTCCCGGGCATCCAGTGTGCCCAGGACGAACTCTGCTGCGAGCATGTCCAGATCGTCGCGGTCGGTCATGGTGTGAGACACCCCTTCAGTTGTTTCAGCGCCCGATGCAGCCAGGTTTTGACGGTATTCACCGGCTGATCGAAATGCGTGGCCAGGTCTGCTCTGGACCAGCCGTTCAGATAGGCCAGCCGCACCATGTCGCGGCGGTCTTTTTCCAGTTCCTCCAGGCAAAGGTTCAGTCGGTTAACGGTCTGCTGATTTTCCACTTGTGATTGGGCATTGGGTTCTTTGCTGGCGAGCTGATTCAGCTCATCTTCCGGTGCCTTGCGACTTGCCGGCTGCTTTCGCAGTTCGTCGATAGCACCGTTGCGGGCAATGGTGACCATCCAGGTAATCGCAGAGGCCTTGGTTGCGTCGAATTGATCCGCTTTTCGCCAGATCTTGATATACGTATCGTGCACGACTTCCTCGGCCCAACCCCGGTTATTCAAGATACGGATGATGGTGCCAAGAAGTTTCGGCGCCGTTGCTTCATACAGTGTCGCAAACGCGGAGCGGTCTTTTGCGGCAACGCCCTTAAGCAGCTCGCTGATTTGATCGGGGGACACTGGCTGGGATGGCGACTCCGAGCCTGATGGGGCGCGGCCAGTGGTGGATGAACTGAACGGTTCAGACATGCAGGAGTCGCCAACGGGTGTGTGAGAAGGTGCTTCGTTATACGCAGATTGCCGTGTTCGGGTTTATTACGTCAAGCAAGTTTGCGCGACTGCCCCCCTTACCAACGGTAGCTAACGCTGGCAACCACGCTACGGGCTTCGCCGTAGTAGCACCAGTAATCGCAACTCGCGACGTATTCCCTGTCCGCTACGTTGGTGATGTTAACCTGTGCCTGCCAGTTGCGGGTTACATCGTATTGGGCCATCAGGTCCAGAACCGTGTAGGAGGGAACGTTGGTCGTACCGTCTCGGGTTGAGCCCACGTAGCGGGCGCCACCGCCGATCTTCAGGCCTGGCACATGGTCAACGAAGCTGTAGTCCAGCCAGGCTGACGCCATGTGCCTGGGTATCAGCGGGGCCGCGCGTTCGCTGTTGTCGGTTTCGGTTTCCTTGATCGTGGCATCGCTGTATGTGTACGCAGCGGTAAGTTCCAGCTGTTCAGTCAGGTAGCTGACACTCTCAAGTTCGAAGCCAGCGGTAGTGCGCTCCCGGTCCTGGATCTGGAAACCGCTTTGGCTGGTGCCGAGTGAATTTTCCTCTTCGATCCGGAACACTGCTGCGGTGACATAGCCGTCCAGATTGTCCGGTGCGATCTTCACGCCAGCTTCCAGTTGCCTGCCCTTTCTGGGGTCATAGAGATCGCCGGTGCCGTCGGTGCCAGCAATAGGCTGGAAGGACTCGGAATAAGACAGGTAGGGGGAAAACCCGTTCTCGGCCAGGTACATAACCCCGCCGGAGAGGGAGAATTCATCAGCATCGGCTTCCTGGCGCGTGCCAGCTGTACGATTGATACTGTCGACTTCGGCTTGGTCAAAGCGACCACCAGCCAGGAACACCCAGCGATCATCCAGGCGCAGTTGATGTTGCAGGTAGTAGCCTGTCTGCTGCTTGTTGATGTCCTGTACGATCAGATCCGCGGCAGTAATTGGCGTGAAGTTTCCGTACTGCGGGTCGAACAGGTCGATAGGACCGCCAAACGGAGTAGAGCCCCCGGCGCTGTTCTGTTTGCCCTCGTTTTCGAGATCCTGATAGTCCACCCCGAACAGCAATGTGTGCTCGGTGCGGTCGGTAAACCACTTGCCCACCAGGCGGTTGTCGACTGTCCAGCTGTTGATCTCGCCGTCGCGGTAGACGAGATAGCGCTGACCTTCCCGCGGACCAGTCTGGAAGAAGATAAAGCTACTGCGCAACAGCAGGTCTACCTGGCTGTAGCGGAAGTCCTGTTCAAAGGTCCAGGTGTCGTTGAGGCGATGACTCAGTGAATAGCCGATGGCTGACTGGGTGCGCTCGTTGGTATCGTAGCCTGGCTCGCTGTAGTTGGTGGAAGGGTCCACTTTGCCAAAAGGAGTGTCGTCTATGGTGCCAAATGGCAGTTTGAACGGATTGGTCGGAATGGCATCATCCTTCTGGATACTCGCCAATAAGGTGAGTTCCGTGCTGTCAGACATATCCCAGGTCAGGCTTGGTGCCAGGTAATAGCGCTCGTTTTCAGTGAAATCCAGATCGCCTTCGTTATAGCGGTACAAGCCAACCAGGCGGTAGCTGAGATCGCTTCTATCGCCGACAGGCCCGGCCGTATCGACCCCAAGCTGGCGATGCTCATCGGTTCCTGCCTGCAGATTGATCTGGCCCTGAACAATATCGGTAGGTCGCTTGCTGATTGCATTGATGACACCACCCGGAGGGGCTTCGCCGTACAGAATGGAAGCAGGGCCTTTGAGCAGTTCTATGCGATCCAGGCCAAAGGGCTCCGGCAGCCATTGATAGAATCCTTGTCGATAGATTCGCAGGCCGTCCTGATAAGTGGACTGGTCGAAACCACGTATCTTCAACCAGTCGGTATCGTTGTCCTCACCATACTGTCCCGAGAGGACTCCGGCGCGATAGCGGAAGGTTTCATCAAGAGCCTGTACGTTGCGCTCTTCCAGTTCTTCCTGCTCCACCACCGAGCCGGGCCGGGGGGTTTCCATCAAAGGGGCTTCTACTTTCAAAGCGGTTGCGGACACAACCAGCGCTTCCAGGCTTGTTGGTTCACTGGTATCGTCCTTTGCAGCCGCGATAGCTGGAACACAGATTGCCGAGCAGGTTGCCAAAAGAGTTAGTGTGCGCCTGATCGCCAGTGCGAGCTGGTGCGGGGTGGGAGACAGGGCCATCGAAAACCTCCGGAAAACACGGGGATAGAAATGAACGAATGTTCATGTAGGATGGCGCTAATCATACCAGTCGCATTAACTAATGCAAATCAATCTCATTAAGATTATAGATTTCAGATGGCGTAACTGCTCGTAGCTCTGTGTCCGGCGTCATGGCGTGTCGAGCTGAAGAAAGCGCTTTTTGAGTAGCAAATTCGAATATTTGCAAATAGAGTTAAGGTCTTATCAGCATTTTCGGTACAGCCTTCCAGGAGTATTCCCGTGTCCGAGTCAGAACAGTTCGCCAGCGATAACTACAGCGGCATTTGCCCACAAGCCTGGAAAGCAATGGCTGAGGCAAATGGCTCCGATGAGCCGGCCTACGGCGAAGACCGCTGGACACAGAGGGCGGCGGATGGGCTTCGTGCTCTGTTCGATACCGACTGCGATGTCTTTTTCGTGTTCAATGGCACTGCCGCAAACTCACTGGCGCTGGCCTCTATGGGTCAATCGTTTCACAGTGTGATCTGCCACGAACTGGCGCATATCGAGACCGACGAGTGTGGCGGGCCGGAGTACGCTTCTAACGGTGCAAAACTGCTTTTGGGGCAGGGGCCGAACGGCAAGTTGACGCCAGAGAGCATTGAGCACCTGGTCACCAAACGCACTGATATCCACTATCCCAAACCCAAGGCCCTGAGCCTGACCCAGGCGACCGAGGTGGGTACCGTCTATTCCCCGGACGAGCTACGCGCTATCCGGCAAACGGCTGATCGTTTCAAACTGAATATCCATATGGACGGAGCTCGTTTCGCCAATGCCGTAGCGGCTCTGGATGTGCATCCGTCCGAGATTACCTGGAAAGCTGGTGTGGACGTATTGTGTTTCTCGGGCACCAAGAACGGTCTGGCTCTTGGTGAGGCCGTTGTGTTCTTCAATCGTGCGTTGGCAGAGGATTTCGAATGGCGCTGCAAGCAGGCGGGGCAATTGGCGTCAAAGATGCGCTACATTTCCGCGCCCTGGTGCGGGCTGCTTGAAGGCAATGTTTGGCTGGAGAATGCCCGGCACGCGAATGCCTGCGCAGAGCGGCTGGCGAGGGGCCTGGAAGGCTTGCCGGGTATCAGGCTCCGTTACCCCAGGCAAGTGAACGGCGTATTTGTAGAAATGCCTGACGCGGTGCAGGCGGCGCTGCGCGACAAAGGGTGGAAGTTCTACAATTTTATCGGCGGAAGTGCCCGTCTGATGTGCTCCTGGTCGACCACCGAGGAGCAGGTTGATCGCTTTCTGGCGGACTTGCGGGCGCTGGTGTCCTGATTTTGGTGCCGGGCCTCTCGCCAGCGTCGTCGCTTCATGATATATCAGCACCCTGTTTGTCCCACTTCAAATTTCGGAATCCGTAGCAATGCCAAAAGCAGGTGAAATCAAAAAGAATTCGGCGATCGAGTACGAAGGTGGTGTCTACTTCGTAAAAGATATTGAGCGTTCAGTCCCGCAGGGGCGTGCCGGTGGCAGCCTGTATCGCATGCGCCTTTACGACGTGGTAACCGGCTACAAGATCGACCAGACCTTCAAGGACTCCGATATGCTGAACCTGGCGGATCTGGTCCGTCGGCCAGCAACGTTCTCCTATTCGGATGGCGAGGAGTACGTCTTCATGGATAGCGAGGACTATACGCAGTACAGCCTGAATGGCGAGGCCATTGCCGATGAGTTGCTGTTCATCAACGAAGAGACTCAGGGCTTGATGGTGGTTCTGGTGAGCGATGCGCCAGTGGCGCTGGATTTGCCCCCAACGGTGGACCTGTTGATCGAAGAAACCGACCCGTCGGTAAAGGGTGGCTCGGCCACTGCCCGCACCAAGCCGGCCAGACTCACCACCGGCCTGGTGGTGCAGGTGCCCGAGCATATTTCCACCGGCGACCGCATTAAGGTCAATGTCGATGAGCGGCGGTTTCTGGGGCGGGTTTGATCTTCGGCTTATCCGATAGCGGGGCTTTCGGTGCCGTTGTGGCTCATAGCCCCGCGTCTTTCACATTCTCCATGACCACAAACGTGCTGGTCTGCAACACATGGGGCAGCGCCGATATCTGCTCCCCCAGCACTTGCCGGTATTCCGCCATGTTCCGCGTGCGTACTTTCAGCAGGTAGTCGAAGTTGCCGGCAATCATGTGGCATTGCTCTACCGCTGAAATCTGCTTCACCGAATGGTTAAAGGCCGCAAGGGCATTGCTGCTGGTGTCGTTCAGGGTGACCTGAGCGAAGGCAATATGACTCTGCCCGAGTTTGGTTTGATTAATCAGGGCGGTGTAGCCTGTGATATAGCCCTGTTCTTCGAGGCGCCTCATGCGGACCTGGCAAGGGGTTTTTGACAAGCCAACCCGTGACGCCAGTTCGGTGACGGTCACCCGTGCGTGTTTTTGCAGTTCGCGGATGATGGAGTGATCGATCCTGTCCAATTCGACCATAATTCATTTCCCGATACAGATATACGGCTATATAAAGCCAAGAATATAATCAAATTGACTGCATATTAAAACTATATGGGCAAAGAGTCTTCCGTGAGTTGTCTATACTGAGGGTGTTCCGTCATACATGCCCCAGTTGATATCCCCGGAGATCTCCGATGACCCATTCCGATTCCCCCCAGAAACAAACCCTCCTGGAGCAGCTTTCCGAGGCGTTGGAGGGTGAGGACTACGATCCGGACGATTCCGGCCATCTACGGGACGTTGTGGCGACGATGCTGGAGGAGTCCCAGTCCTGGGACGACGCACTGTACCGCCGTTTGACCGAGGTGTTGGGCCGGGCGGAAGGAAAGCGTTGGGCAGCGATGTTCAGTGGCGGGTTCCCTTCGAGTTACCGATCGAGATTCTCCGTCGCGGAGGCTGCTGGCGATATTCAGCAAATCCAGTCCATTGCCCTGAGTTCTGATGTGCCGATGAGGTTCTACACCTCATCGGAGCAAGGAGAGCAGGAGCTGAATTTCAAGCTCTACAGTCAGGGTAAACCGGTGATCCTGTCAGACGTGATCCCAATCCTTGAAAACCTTGGTATGCGGGTGTTGGGGGAACATCCGTACCGTATTCGGCGGCGTGATGGCGAGCAGTTCGGGGTCAGTGATTTTACCGTGGAATGTCATTCCCGTTGTCGTGGCGCCGATGTCGAAGCGGCCAAACCGAGGCTTCAGGAAGGATTCCGCGAAATCTGGAACGGTTTCGCGGAAAACGACGACTTCAATCAGTTGATGATGGCGGCAGGCCTGAACTGGCGTGAAGTCAGCCTGCTTCGTGCTTACTCTCGTTACATCAAACAGCTGCGCTTCGGATTCAGCCAGCCCTTTATTGCTGACACTCTGGCCCGGCACCTGGAGATCACGGCGTTGCTGGTCGCCTTCTTCAGTGCTCGTTTCGATCCGGCCCGGGACCATCGGGAGTCAGAATCCGAGCAGATCGAGAACCGGATTCTTGAGGCTCTCGAAGCCGTAACAAGCCTTGATGACGACCGTATCCTCCGGCGGTTTTATGTGCTGATCAAGGCCACCCTCAGAACCAACTATTTCCAACGCCAGGACACCGGCGAGTTCAAAGGGTATATCTCGCTTAAACTCGATCCTTCCGGCATCCCGGACATTCCCAAGCCATGCCCGCGTTTCGAGGTGTTCGTGTGTTCGCCCCGGGTGGAAGGCGTTCATCTCAGGGGCGGCGCCGTGGCCCGTGGCGGTTTGCGCTGGTCCGATCGTAGCGAAGACTATCGCACCGAGATACTCGGGCTGGTGAAGGCCCAGCAGGTCAAGAATTCGGTCATTGTACCCGTGGGTGCCAAAGGGGGCTTTATCGTCAAACAGCCTTCGGAAGGTGCCTCACGCCAGGCGCTGAGAGAAGAGGGTATTGCCTGCTACCAGACATTCATCCGTGGTTTGCTGGACCTGACTGACAACCTGGATGAAGGCAGCGTCGTGCCCCCGGTTGACGTGGTCCGTCACGACGGTGACGACACCTACCTAGTGGTGGCCGCCGACAAAGGCACTGCGACCTTCTCTGACATTGCGAACCGGCTTGCCGGGGAATACGGCTTCTGGCTTGGAGACGCTTTTGCCTCCGGAGGCAGTGAGGGGTATGACCATAAAAAAATGGGTATTACCGCGAAGGGCGCCTGGGAGTCGGTCAAACGCCATTTCCTTGAGAAAGGCATCGATACCCAAACGGACGAATTCACCGTTGTGGGTATTGGTGACATGGGCGGGGATGTGTTTGGCAATGGCATGCTGTTGTCGGATCGCATTCGCCTTGTGGCAGCGTTCAATCACCTGCACATCTTCGTGGATCCGGAGCCGGATGCAGCGGCGTCGTTTGCCGAACGCAGGCGCTTGTTTGAAACGCCGGGATCGAGCTGGGAGGACTACAACGCACAACTGATCAGTGAAGGTGGTGGCGTGTTCTCACGGGCTGCCAAGTGGATTCCCGTGTCGCCGCAAATGCAGGCACGCCTGGGCATCCGTGACACCCGTCTGCCGCCCAATGAGTTGATCAGCGCGCTGTTGCAGGCCCCGGTGGACATGCTCTGGAACGGTGGGATTGGCACCTATGTAAAAGCGGCTGGCGAAACCCATGACGACGTCGGCGATAAGGCCAACGATACCGTAAGGATCGACAGCCACCAGCTACGGTGCGGGGTTCTTGGTGAGGGTGGAAACCTCGGTTTTACCCAGCTTGCTCGCATCGGTTTTGCCAGAACCGGTGGTGCCGCCAATACCGATTTTATAGACAACGCCGGCGGGGTGGACTGTTCGGACCATGAGGTGAACATCAAGATCCTGCTCAACGAGCAGGTGCGAAGCGGACAAATGACGCTCAGGCAACGCAACCAGATGCTCCGGGCGATGACCCCGGAAGTGTCGAAGCTGGTGCTGCGGAACAATTACCGTCAGGCTATGGCTCTGAGCCTGGCCGCCACGGGTGCGGTTGCCACCACGGACGAGTACGAGCGCCTGATGCGGCGGTTGGAAGCAGAAGGCAAACTTGACCGGCCACTCGAATTCCTGCCCGATGACGAGGAGCTCCGTTCGCGGCGCGAGCGCGCTTCGGGGCTGACTCGCCCTGAGCTTTCGGTGCTGATTTCCTACGCCAAGATTGAACTGAAGCAGGCGTTGCTGGCTGCTCCCATTGTTCACGACGATCGTTTCTCCGCAGCCCTTTACTCCGCCTTTCCGAGCTCGTTGCTCAAGCGTTTTCCAGCTGCGATTGATGCCCATCCCCTGCGCGGGGAAATAGCGGCGACGCAGATAGCCAACGACATGGTGAATCGCATGGGCATCAGCTGGGCGGACAAGCTGCGCAATGCCACCGGTGCCGACTGTGGCCGGATTGCTGCCGGATACCTGATCTCGCTCCAGATCCATGACGTAGAGACCCAATGGAAAGCGATTGAAGCGCTTGATGGGAAAATCAGTGCCAGTGTGCAGGCGGAGTTGTTCAGTGATGTGATTCGCCTGGTTACCCGCAGCACCAGCTGGTTGTTACACAACCGCCGGGCCGACCTGGACCCGGAAGCCTGTGTTGCCCACTATCAGCAGCCGCTGGCGGAGGTGCTGGCGTCCAAAGAGAGTCTGGAGGCGGTAATTCCTGCAAGTCGGTGGCAGGAACGCTATGATAAATACTGTAAACACAGTGTTCCGGAAAAACTGGCAGCCTACGCCGCCTCTGCAGAAAGCCGCTATTGGCTGATGGATATCATCGAAATCGGCCGTCAGTTGGATCGGAGTCTTGAGTCGGTGGCCTGGGTGTACTTCAGCTTGGGTGAAGGTCTCAAACTGACCTGGCTTGACCGACAGATGCGCGCCTTCAAGGCCCGGGGACACTGGCAGGTACTGGCGACGCTTCATTACAGGGACGAGCTGGACCATCAGTTGCGGAACCTGACCGCGAGTGTACTGTCCTTCGCTTCCGATGGAGGCGGATCGATGTCCCCCGAGCAGTTGCTTGAACATTGGCGAGACGACAAACAGGCTTTACTGGGCCGCTGGCAAAAGATGCTGGGTGATATGCAGGCCGCGAGTGACGTGGATTGCGCGGTGTTCTCGGTGGCCCACGGCGTGCTTCGGGAGCTGGCGGTAAAGGCAGCTTAGCCATTGGTCAGGGTGTTTTCGTCTGAAAATTAACCATTTCAAAGGAAAAATGTAAATTTTAATTAACCAAAAAAGCCTGAACGTCGCGCTTGTCTGGTTTTTACAGTCAAATAGTCTTTGTCGTTCCCGGTAGAATGCGGGAAAGACAAACAACTGAGAGGGTTCAACCATGAGACCGCAGCAATCAGAGACTCCCACACTTGTCGATAGCCGGCAGGCCATCCGCAATTATTACCTCGCGGACGAACACAAGGTGATTAGTGAGATGATTGCTGGCGCCCAGTTGACCCGGGCCGAGCGCGATGGAATCTCGGAGCGCGCCGCCGAACTGGTACGCAGTGTCCGTAAGAACGCCAAGTCCACCATCATGGAAAAATTCCTGGCGGAGTACGGCCTCACTACCAAGGAAGGCGTTGCCCTGATGTGTCTGGCAGAGGCGTTGCTGCGTGTGCCGGACAATATGACAATCCATGAGCTGATCGAAGACAAGATCACCTCGGGGGCCTGGGGCACTCACGTTGGCAAGGCGTCCTCAGCACTGATCAACACGGCGACCGTGGCGCTGTTGATGACCAGCAATCTATTGAAGGATTCTGAGCGACACAGCGTGGGTGACACGTTGCGTAAGCTGTTGAAGCGTTTCGGCGAGCCGGTCATTCGCACGGTTGCCGGTCAGGCCATGAAGGAAATGGGCCGTCAGTTCGTGTTGGGCCGTGATATCGACGAAGCCCAGGACGAAGCAAAAGACTATATGGAAAAGGGGTATACCTACTCCTATGACATGCTCGGTGAGGCTGCCCGCACCGATGAGGACGCCAAGCGCTATTTCGATTCCTACTCCAATGCCATTGATAGCATTGCCAAGGCCTGCAAAGGTGATGTGCGCAAAAATCCGGGTATTTCCGTCAAACTGTCCGCACTACTGGCCCGATACGAATATGGCAATAAAGAGCGGGTGATGAACGAACTGCTACCCCGTGCCAAGGAGCTGGTAAAGAAGGCCGCAGCGGCCAATATGGGGTTCAACATTGATGCCGAGGAACAGGATCGGCTTGATCTGTCCCTTGACGTCATTGAAGCCCTGGTCGCAGACCCGGAACTGGCCGGTTGGGACGGTTTTGGTGTTGTGGTTCAGGCTTATGGCAAGCGTTCGGCCTTCGCACTGGATTGGCTGTACGGGCTGGCAGAGAAGTACGACCGTCGCTTTATGGTGCGCCTGGTTAAAGGCGCTTACTGGGACGCGGAGATCAAACGCGCCCAGGTAATGGGGCTGAGCGGTTTCCCGGTGTTCACCCGCAAGGCCTGCAGTGACGTCTCGTTCCTCTCCTGCGCAACCCAGCTGCTGAACATGACCGACCGGATCTATCCGCAGTTCGCCACCCACAATGCCCATTCGGTATCGGCGGTGCTCGAACTGGCCAAAGCCAAAGGCGTGGATAACTATGAGTTTCAGCGACTGCACGGTATGGGTGAATCACTCCATAACGAAGTGCTGAAAACCAGTGGTGTGCCTTGCCGGATTTATGCCCCGGTTGGCCCCCACAAAGACCTGCTGGCGTATCTGGTACGTCGCCTGTTGGAAAATGGCGCCAACAGTTCCTTCGTGAACCAGATCGTGGACAAGAGCATTACGCCGGAAGAAATCGCCAAAGACCCGATAGACTCCGTTAAAGAGATGGGCAGCAATATCTCAAGCAAGGCCATTGTTCACCCATTCAAGCTCTTCGGCGAACAGCGCAGAAATTCCAAGGGTTGGGACATCACCGATCCGGTGACGGTTGCGGAAATCAACGAAGGCCGGGACGCCTATCGTGACCATCGCTGGAAAGGCGGGCCGATCATTGCTGGCGAGGTATCTGGTGCGGAAGTGCAGATGGTCCGTAACCCGGCTGATCCGGAAGATACTGTCGGCCATATTACCCAGGCGTCCGAAGAGGACGTGAACACTGCGATTACGGCAGCCCAGGAAGGTTTCAAGGGCTGGTCGGCCCGGTCGGCGGAAGAGCGGGCCGAGTGTCTTCGAAAAGTCGCGGACCTGTACGAGGAAAATGCTTACGAACTGTTTGCGCTGGCCACCCGGGAAGCCGGTAAGTCACTGCTGGATGGCGTCGCTGAGATTCGGGAGGCGGTGGACTTCGCCCAGTTCTATGCCAATGAAGGTATTCGCTACAAGGACAGCGGTGAGTCGCGCGGAGTCGTGGTGTGTATTTCGCCCTGGAACTTCCCGCTGGCGATCTTCACCGGTCAGATTCTTGCCAACCTGGTCGCGGGTAACGCCGTTTTGGCCAAACCGGCCGAGCAGACCTCATTGCTGGCCGTGCGGGCCGTGGAACTGATGCACCAGGCTGGAATTCCGGAAGACGCGATTCAGTTGCTGCCGGGCACCGGTGCCACTGTGGGTGGAGCGTTGACGTCCGATCCTCGGGTCGCCGGCGTTTGCTTCACCGGCTCCACCGCAACGGCCCAGCGCATCGACAAGAAAATGAGCGAAAACATGGCCCCCGATGCCACCCTGGTGGCGGAAACCGGCGGTCTGAACGCCATGATCGTGGATTCCACTGCACTGCCCGAACAGGTGGTGCGCGATGTTCTCGCGTCGTCTTTCCAGAGTGCGGGCCAGCGCTGCTCGGCACTGCGCATGCTGTATGTGCAGAAAGACATTGCCGACCATCTGCTGGAAATGTTGTACGGCGCGATGGACGAGCTGGGCATTGGTGATCCCTGGTTGTTGTCCACCGATGTTGGCCCCGTCATTGATGAAACGGCGAGAAAGAAGATCGTCGACCATTGTGACAAGTATGAAGCCAAGGGTCGGCTGACGAAGAAAATGGCCGTGCCGGAGAAAGGCAACTTTGTCTCCCCTGCCGTGATCAGTGTCAGTGGCATTGAAGAGCTGGAAGAGGAGATATTCGGCCCGGTGCTGCATGTGGCCACGTTTGCGGCGAAGGATCTGGACAAGGTGGTTGATGATGTTAACGCCAAGGGCTACGGGCTCACCTTCGGAGTTCACAGTCGCGTGGATCGTCGCGTGGATCGCATTGCCAGCCGTATCAAAGTGGGGAACACCTATGTTAACCGCAATCAGATCGGCGCCATTGTCGGCTCCCAGCCGTTCGGTGGTGAAGGGCTTTCCGGTACTGGCCCCAAGGCCGGCGGCCCGCAGTACGTGCGTCGTTTCCTGAAAAGCGAAACGGTTGAACGCCCGGCGGATGCCAGTGCCAAAATGGTGGATATCAAGAAGCTTGAAGGGCTGATTGGCAAGGTGGCGGATGTGAAAGCGCCCGCGCCGGAGCCAAGAATTGAAGCCATGAAGCCTATTTTCGGTGATGTGCCTGTCCCGCTGGACGCTCATGCTGAAGAACTACCCGGGCCAACGGGTGAGCTGAACCGCTTGAGCAATCATGCTCGAGGTGTGGTGCTCTGCCTCGGCCCGGACAAGGAGACCGCATTGGAGCAGGCCGCAACGGCACTGTCCCAGGGCAACAAGGTGGTCGTGGTTGCGCCGGGCACCCAGGACGTGGTTGAGCGTGCCGCCAAGGCAGGTCTGCCGATCGTGGGTGTCGATGGCCTGTTGGAGCCAGATGCTTTGGCCCAGGCGCGTGGCTTTCAGGCAGCCGTAAGCTGTGCGGAACCGTCGTTGTTGAAGGAGTACCGACAGGCTCTGGCGACGCGTGAAGGAGCACTGCTACCGCTGATTACTGAGCACAAGCTCGACCAGCGGTTTGTGATTGAGCGTCACCTGTGTGTGGACACCACGGCCGCAGGTGGTAACGCCAGCCTGATCGCGGCCTCCGAGTAACGATCCGCCGCCTTGCAACGCCCAGGGAAGGGCATTGCAAGGGGGTTGTTCAGGCAGACTCCGCGATTTCCCGGAACGCGTTGACCAGGGTTTCTGGTTCCTGCGCACCGGATATCAGGTATTTCTGGTTAATGATGTACGCAGGAACTGCCGACACTCCCGCCTGCTGATACTGCGCCTCTTCCTCCCGCACAGCTTCTGCATACTGGTCAGACGCCAGTACCTCGCGCGCTTGCGAGCCGTCCAGGCCAATCGTTTCCACGCAGTGGATCAGCGTATCCGGATTGGAGATATTCTCACCGCGTCCGAAATAGGCCTCGAAAAACGCCAGCTTCATATCGGTCTGCTTGCCCTGTTCACCGGCCCACTTCACCAGACGGTGGGCATCAAAGGTGTTGCGAGTGTAGCGTTCCTGAAGCTTCTCGAAGTTCAGTCCCAGCCCCTTGGCAATATCCATCATCTGCGCCTGATTGGCTCTCATCTCGTCCTCACTGCGGCCATATTTCCGGCTCAGTGCGGGCAGGATGGGTTCACCGTCGCCAGATGGGTCCGGGTTCAACTCAAAGGCATGCCATGCAACGGTGAAGTCCATGTCGTCTTTCAGGGCGTCCATGGCCTTTTCCAGGCGTGCATAACCGATGGCGCACCAGGGGCAGGCAATATCGGAGACAATGTCGATGGCTATTTGGGTCATGGTGGCTCCTGTCTGTAAGGGCGGATAAGGGCAGGGTACCTGAAAGTTGAGCGAATGACTGCCCGTTCGGGTTGTTGGTCGTCCGGTATGAAGGACACCGTGTCCTGGGTTCCGGGCATATCTTTACTGTGCCCCGCCCCTGAAATGAGGGAAATCAGCAACCTGCAATCCTGGCACGTATCTTTCAGTTCCAACACTGCCGAACAATAAATCCAATAAAAGGAGCTCAAGATGTTCCAACTTATCGCACGTCATGCGCGCGGTGGCACGCTATCGGCATTGCTGGCCTCCGTCGCCCTGATGATTCCTGCTCTTCCTGCATTCGCAGGGCAGACAGACTCCTATACCTTGCCACAGCAATCCTACAACCAGTCCAGAGCCCGTAACTACAAGGTGTACGTGCCATCGAACGTGCAATCGCCAGCGCCCATGGTGATGGCTTTGCATGGTTGCAAACAGACCAACAACGACGTGCTCAATGATTGGGGGCTGAAAGCAGCCGCCGATGAGTATGGATTTATTCTGGTGGCCCCCTTCATTACCAGCTACGACGGGCTGCGTAATGAAAACTGCTGGGGTTTCTGGTTTGAGCACCACCGCCACGAAGGCGCAGGCGAAGTGGAGGACCTGCACCAGATTGCACTGGCCGTTGAGTCCAATTACACCATTGATGCCAATCGCCGCTATATCACCGGCCTGTCTTCCGGCGGTGCCATGGCAACCGTAGCCTCGGTGACCCATAACGAATACTGGGCGGCGGCTGCGCCTGCCTCGGGCCTGCCCTACGGTGAGGATTCGGCCTCTGTCTCGTTGTCCGGACAATGCCCCGGCAGCGCGACGTTCCACAGCGTATCGCAGGTATCATCCGACATGCAGTCGGAGGTGGACGACCAGTATCCGATCCCGCTCATGGTGTTGCAGAACGAGAACGACTGTACCGTTGTGAAAGAGGCGGCTGATAACACCCGGGATGCGCACCTGCAGGTATTCGGCGAGTCCGGGTTCCAGACCACGGGCCAGGCCTACGCCTCGTCAGTCGCCTGTTCACCGTACTACCAGAACAACCACAGCTGTGAGCACATCCGTTATACCCAGGATGGCACCAATGGAGCTCGTTCGGTGGTTGAAACCGTCTACCTGGACGGCCCCTTGTCGACCCCCAATACCCAGGACACCAATCATGGTCATTACTGGGTTGGCGGAGAGAATGGCAATAATGGCAAATGGTCCGTGAGGGTGGGGCCCAGTTATCCGGATATCATCTGGGATTTCTTTAATCGCCACAGCCGCGATGGAACCGAGCCCGAGGGTTTTCCAGTTATCACGTTGATCGGCGATAACCCGATGACAGTGGCGATTAACACCACGTTTACCGATCCGGGGGCCACCGGGCAGGATGCCGAGGACGGTTCTCTGACAGTGACGGCTGACTGCAGTGGGGTGGATACGTCAATGGTTGGAGCCTACACCTGCGACTACAGTGCGACCGACAGCGACAGCAATACCACGACGAAAAGCCGTCAGGTCGAGGTGTATGATCCCAACGCGCCTACCGAGACTTGCGAGCAGGCTACAGCGTCGCCCAGTGCCCACATTTCGGCAAACCGCGCCTATGCGGGGGGCAACTCCAACCTGCGAGCCTACGCCAGTGGCGACGATATCGATATCGGAGGTTCCTTCGACACCTGGAGCAATGTCACCCTCTATGAGGGGGATCCAGGCCTCTGGTACACATCTGAACCAAGCGCCTGCAGCGGAACAGGTGGAGGTGATGATGGCGGCTCTGGCGGTGACGGCACCTGCCAGGACTGGAACGACACCCACCTGAATCATGACACGGCTGGTCGGGCTTACTATTCGGGTGGTTACTACACCACCGGTGGTAACGACTATCTGGGCGCGGTGTCTGGCACCTACAGTTGGGTGAAGGAGACCGACAGCGGCATCTTCGAAGCCGGCCAGTGTAACTGATCACCATCAAAGGCAGGTTATAACAGGGGGCGGGAAACCGCCCCCTGTTTCGTTGTTATTCCAGAATAATCTCGCAAGCGGTCAGTGGCCGGAATTCGCCGGGTTCCAGCATTGGGTCCAGCGTGATTGTGCCCATTTGTTCCCGATGCAGGCTGGTCACACGGTTGCCCGTTGCGTGGAACATGCGTTTGATCTGGTGATAGCGACCCTCGTAGATCGTCACCCTGGATTCGTTGGCAGACAGTGGCTCCAGCTGCGCAGGAGAGGTGGTCAGCTGTTCGTATTCGAACCAGATTCCCTGTGCGAAGCGCTCAATGGCATTCGTTGAAACCGGTTCGACGGTGGTGACCCGATAGACCTTGGGGAGCTTTATCCTGGGCTCCGTAAGCCTTCGTGACCAGGTGCCGTCATTGGTCAGTATCAACAAACCGGTACTGGCGCGGTCGAGCCTGCCGGCAATGTGGAGGCTTTTTCGCAGTCCAGGGTCAATCAGCTCCATTACGGTTTTGTGAACCTTGTCCGCCGTGGCGCTGAGATATCCGGCCGGTTTGTGCAGCATCAGGTAGCGGGCCTGGTCCCCGTGCTGGATAACCCTGCCGTTGCAGGCTACAGTGCTGAAACGGTCGACTTCCCAGGCTGTCTCCCTGCAGATACAACCGCCCACTGTAACGGTTCCGGCGGCGATCAGGGCGTTCGCCTGCTTGCGGCTGACACCGTTTTGATTACTGAGAATTCGGGAAAGCTTCATGGTGGCAATGTTATAGTCTTTTCCGACTTTCTCCGTAGTTCCCAAACCTGGGTGATGATAACACCGTGGCTCAACGATCCGTGACCCGAAAATTCCTGCGTGCGCTTGCCTGGTCGCTGGTGGGCCTTTTGCTGCTGATAATCGCATTGATTGGCCTGCTAAGGTTCGTGAATCCGCCGACGTCGACCTTCATGCTGGGGCACCTGTTTTCCGGTTCCAGCTACGAGCTCAGGCAGGAGTGGGTTAGCCTGGACGAGATTTCACCCTGGGTACCGTTGGCAGTGGTGGCCAGTGAAGATCAACGCTTTCCGTACCATCAGGGAGTGGACTTCAGCGCCATTCGCAAGGCGCTTGCGGAGTATCGTGCAGGCCAGGGGTTGCGGGGTGCCAGCACCATTACGCAGCAGACGGCGAAGAACCTGTTCCTGTGGAACGGACGCAGTTTCGTGCGTAAGGCGTTGGAGGCCGGGCTGGCACTGGGTATCGACGCCATCTGGCCGAAGCGGCGGATCATGGAGGTGTATCTGAATATCGCCGAATTTGGTCATGGGATTTACGGTGTTGAGGCTGCCAGTCGGGCCTTTTTCGGCATTCCCGCCAGCCAGCTGTCGCAAACCCAGGCAGCACGGCTTGCCGCGGTTCTTCCCAATCCGAAAGTGCTCAGTGCCGCCAGCCCCTCGTCCTACGTATGGGAAAGGGTGGCCTGGATCCGTGGGCAGATGGCTCAGCTGTCCGGGTTGCATTATCTGCGTGGACTGTATAATTAAGAGTTTGGTTTCCCTCAACGTAAGAGTCTGTCTGTGATGTCACTGAACCTGGCCCTGCTGTCCGCGTTTATTCCAACGTTCTTTGTGGTGTCCATTACGCCGGGCATGTGTATGACCCTGGCGCTGTCCCTTGGCATCACTATTGGCGTGAAGCGGGCACTGTGGATGATGGCCGGGGAATTGGTTGGTGTGGCTGTAGTGGCGACTGCGGCGGCGGTGGGTGTGGCTACCTTCATGTTGAAATACCCAACGGCGTTCGCTGTATTCAAGTATGCAGGCGGCGCCTATCTTGCCTGGTTAGGTATCCAGATGTGGCGGTCCCGGGGCAAAATGGCCATGCCGGAAAAGGATTCTCAACCGGTGGAGAGCTCAAGATTGCAACTGGCGCTCCAGGGGTTTGTGACCGCTATTGCCAACCCCAAGGGCTGGGCGTTTTTCATCGCGCTATTGCCGCCGTTTATCGACAGTAAACTGCCGTTGGCGCCACAACTCACGGCCCTCATCCTGATCATACTGGCCTTGGAATTCCTCTGCCTTCAGCTCTATGCCCATGGCGGAAAGACTTTGCGCAAAGCGCTAAAGCAAGGTGGTGGTGTTCGCACGGTTAACCGTGTGGCGGGCAGTCTGATGGTTCTGGTGGGCGCCTGGTTGGCGTTCGGTTAGGCCGGTCAGTTGCTGGCGTAGCGCTGGTGAAGGATTCCAACCCGTTCCACATAGGCGCGGGTTTCTGCGTAGGGCGGTATGCCGCCATGACGCCCTACGGCCCCCGGGCCGGCATTGTAGGCGGCCGTTGCCAGCTTGATGTCACCGTCGAAGCGCTTGAGCATGCGGGCCAGGTAATTGACTCCACCGCGAATGTTCTCCGGGGCAACCATGGCATTGCGAACACCCAGCTCCTCTGCGGTGGCAGGCATTAACTGCATCAGCCCCTGGGCTCCCTTGGGCGACAGAGCCTTGTCATTAAACGCCGATTCCGCATGGATGACTGCCCGAACCAGAGCGGGGTCAACGTTGAACTCCCTGGCGGCCGTCTTGATTTCATCCCGGTAGGGCGACAGGAACAGCGGGGTGGTGCGCCAATTCACGTTGGAATCCGGATCGCAGGCGTAGCAGTGGAACCGGATGACATCGAAATTCGAGCTGGCAGGTTGAATACCGCTATAGGCGACCACGCCATTGTCGTCAGTATAACGGTAAACCACCTCGTCTTTTGTCGAAGCACGCTTGTCGCCACTGCCCTTGACGTTGGTGTACTCCACCGTACCGTCGGCGTGCACAATGCGTTTGATACTGTCCGCCAATACAGGCGCAGCGAAGGCCAGTAGAAGAAATGCCAGCGAGGAAGTGAAAAGGGTTTTGCCGCTTATCATCGTCTACTCTTGGAGTGCATGATCGGAAACGCCGCCTGCGTTCGTGAACAACAATCATACGGCGGATTATACGGCGTTAATTGGCTGAAGAAACCGCAATGTTTGTCGGAAAAGTGTTACTTTTCTCAATATAGCCGGTCAATTCTCATTGTTAGCGAAATCCCGGAGACCCTGTGCCCTTAAATACGTCCCGCAGCAACGTTGTACTCATCGGAATGCCCGGCAGCGGTAAAAGCACGGTTGGGGTGCTGCTGGCAAAACAGCTTGGCTTAGGGTTTATCGATACGGACCTGCTGATTCAGGAGGAAGCCGGCCGTACCTTGCAGGACATAGTCGACGGCGATGGCTATCAGGCGCTAAGGCGAATCGAGGAGCAGGTATTGCTGAGGCTGGATGTGCAGCGTCAGGTGATATCCACGGGCGGCAGTGCTGTCTACAGCGAACCTGCGATGAATCACCTGAAGGCTGATGGTCTCGTGGTGTTTCTTGATATTCCGCTAGAGACGGTCGTTGCGCGGATAGGGGACTACAGTGCCCGGGGCATCTCCCGGCGACCAGATCAGTCGCTGGAGCAGCTGTTTTGGGAACGTTTTGAGCTTTACTCGTGGGCTGCAGACGTGGCGGTAAATTGTACTGGCAAGAGTCAGGAAGACATTTGCGACGACATATCGATGATGATAATGCAGTCGCCGACGACACGATAGATAAGTGTGCCGCCGGAACTGACGTGAAGGTTACTAAGGTTTTGGCCCCTTGCCTCGAAGCGCGTTGGCCACCAATGAAATGACCAGCAGAACCAGAAAGATAAAGAACAAAATTTTCGCAAACCCTGCGGCTGTCCCCGCGATACCACCAAAACCAAGTACACCGGCGATAACCGCGACGATCAGGCATACAATAGCCCAATACAGCATAGTATTTCTCCTGTTGTGTAGCGTCACCTTCAAAGTGGCACATGGACGTGAAAGCCACAAATAGTGGAAGTCCGAAAATGCTTCGCAATAGAATGATTTGTGCTGCAAACGATTGTTTTGGAGGTCTAAATACCTTTGTTGTCGGTTGATTAAGCTTTGCTAAGGTGCGGTATGGCACCACAGATTGTTACTGTCTACCAAATGATATCGGGAGAATTTCAATGCTCTTCAAACAACTTGGCTATTCTCTGGCCTTCGTTCTAGCATTTGGCGTGTCGGGTTCCCTGCAGGCGGAATCGTCCGGGGATTCATCGGTTGAGTCGTTGAAAAAAGAAACCCGCGAGCTTGGCCAGGCGCTGAAAGAGTTCGGTGCGGACCAGAAAGCAGAGGCGGAAACCGCCATTGAAAACACGCTCTCGGCTCTCGACAAGCGCATAGAAACGCTACAGCGTGAACTGGATCAGAACTGGGACGACATGAGTGACAAGGCCCGGGAACGGTCCAGGAAAAGTCTTGAGTCCTTGCAGGAGCAGCGGCAACGCGTCCAGCAATGGTATGACGAGCTACAGGCCAGTTCATCCTCCGCCTGGGAACGCGCCAAGCAGGGTTTCTCCAATGCCTATGAGGCACTGTCGGAACAGTGGAATGAAACCGAGCGAAAACTGACGGACGACTCGGACAAGAAGAAAGACAGCATTTAGCCGGCTTTCAGGAATTGCACCGGTCATACAGGGTCACTCTGATCATCTGTACCGGTTGTTAATTTCATTTACTGTATCTGTTTTGTTTGCCTGTCACGGGTTACAGTGGGCAGACTCACATTCGTCTGCCTCTCGGTTAACCGTATGCCCCCGATTTTCTACTCATTTTTTGTGCCGGCGCTCTTTGTTTGGCTGTGGAGCACGGGCTTCATTGGCGCCAAGTATGGCTTACCCTTTGCTGAGCCGTTTACCCTCCTGCTGATACGCATGCTGTTTACGCTGGTACTACTCAGCGTACTCGCCTGGATAATGAAAACCCGCTGGCCCGGTTGGCGTGGTGCCGGTCACCTGGCGGTCACTGGTCTGCTGGTGCATGGCTGTTATCTGGGCGGGGTTTACTACGCGATCCAGGGGGGCATGCCATCGGGAATCGTGTCGCTTATTGTCGGCCTGCAGCCGCTGGTAACGTCGGCCGTGGCTATTCTGGTGCTGAAGGAAAGTGTCTCGAGTCGGCAATGGCTGGGCCTGGCGCTGGGCCTGGTCGGTGTAACACTGGTGTTGCTGGAAAAGTTCGGCGGTGGGGCTTCCGCCTCTGATTTCCCGCTTTGGACCCTGCTCTGGGCTGCACTGTCCCTGGGCGGGATATCTCTGGGCACTGTGTACCAGAAACGTAACGGCACTCAGTCGGATCTCGTCGCAGGTACGTTCATTCAGTACAGTGCTGCGGCAACGTTTTTTGCCGTTGGTGCTTTTGCGTTTGAAACCCGCGAGGTGGTGTGGGCTCAGCCGTTGATCTGGTCGATGGTCTGGCTGGTGTTCGGTGTTTCCATCGGGGCGATACTGCTACTGATGTGGCTGATTCGACGCGGCGCGGCCTCGCAGGTGGCCAGTCTTTTCTATCTGGTACCGCCCGTAACAGCGCTGGAAGCATACTGGCTCTTTGATGAAAGGCTGGGCGTACTTGCGATGATTGGGGGTGTTATCTCCATCACCGGGGTTGCGCTGGTGGTAACGCAGCAGCGAAAACAGACGGCCTAGTTCCAGGGGTTCACCCGGAACAGGGTGCCCAAGCCGGATTGCGGGGTGAGTTTGCCACACAGCCTCAGGCCCTCCCAGAAGCTGACCTGGTTGGCGGTCAGTACCGGTTTGCCCGCCGCTGCCTCCAGGTCTTCCAGCCAGGCTGCGGAATGCAATGCGGTATCGGGAATCAATACCGCATCTGCGTCCGGGTGATCATTGTCCGTCGCGAACTGTAGCACGGCCTCTTTCTCCAGCGTGCCGACCTCAGCCGCCGTAATAATGTCACGACAGGTTATGTGCACTACCTCGATATCAAAGTGCTCCAGAAACGTTTTGAACAGCAGGGCTATGTCACGCGGGTAGGTAGCCGCGATGGCGACCCGCCTGGCGTTGATGGCGGTAACGGCCCTGGCGAACGCCATGGCCGTGGTGGAGGCCGGGATGTGAAGCAGGCTTTCGAGCGTCTCGATCTGTTCCCCTATACCGTCGATGCCACGAACGAAACTGGCACTGGTGGACGTCCATAGAACGGCTTCCATACTCGCATCTTTCAGTTGCTCGGCCCCTTCTTGAAGCCGCTCCGGGCTTCCCATTTCGGTCAGTGCTTTAATGGTATGTGCATCTTCATCGAACGCCGTATGTATGACGCTCACCTCTGCCGGTGTCGAGATCATTCCGGCCAGACGAGGGTAGTCATCCTCGGCAGCGTATCCAGGGTAAAGAAAGGCGATGTGGGGAGTTGATGTGTTCTTGTCCATATCTGAACAGTATTAGAGTTCTGCCAGTGTTGGCAACACGTTGTGTCTCAACGACTGAGCAAGTAGATCACAGCACCGGCAAGCAGGGCCGAGACGCATTGCCAGAACGCTACGGGATTGCGTTCCAGCAGTGGCGGTCGGCTTTTGTTGAGGTAAGTCTGGTTGGGGTGTCTCAGGTCGAATGTGAACTCCGAGAGTTCCTGGTACCGTTTGTCCGGGGTCGGGTGCACGGCCCTTTTGATGGTCTCATCGATCCAGGCGGGAATTTCCCGGTCATCGTCAAGAACGGAGGTGTAGTTGAGCCTGCGCATGGCAGAGGCGGTGCGGGATTTGGCCACCTGGGTGCCGTAGGGGAACCGACCAGACAGCATGTGATAGCAGAGTACGCCCAGTGAGTAGAGATCTGAGCGGGTGGTGCCGGTTTCACCCATGAAGTATTCCGGTGCCATGTAGATTGCGGTGCCAGGTATCTCGTTGGGCTCCAGAGTGGTGGCTTCCACGATACCGGCCACCCGGGCGGACCCGAAATCGATGATTTTTACCGTGCCGTTGGTGTCGATCATGATGTTATCGGGCCGGATATCCTGATGCAGGATCTCCATGCGGTGCAGCGCATAGAGCCCGCGGGCTACCTGCGCCACGATACCTCGCACGGTTTCCAGGTCTGGTTTGGGGTTGTCGATCAGCCATTGTTTGAGGGTCTGGCCCTCGATGTATTCGGTCACCGTGTAAAGGTAATTGCGCTGTCGGTCCTGCATGCCAGCTTTGAGAACGTGGGCGCTGTTCACCCGCCGTGCGATCCACTCTTCCATCAGGAACCGCTCAAGGTATCCCGGGTCGCCTCTCAGGTCGATGGACGGGGTTTTCAGGATTATCTGTGTGTCCGTTTCAGTATCCAGCGCCAGATACACATGGCTGCGGCTGGTAGCGTGTAGTTCCCGAAGTATGGTGTAGCCGTCAAAGGCTTGCCGTGCTTCCAGTATGGGTGGAAAGGGTAAGGATTCCACCTGCCGGGAAATTTCTGCGGTTTTCCGATCCGGCAGTTGGTCCACGCGAATAATCTGCACGCTGAGGTTGTCGTCACTTCCGCTGTCATAGGCACCTTCGACCACCGCTTTGGCGGCAGTGTCCAGGTCTGATGAGTATCGGGTGATGATGTTTATAAACTGCTGCGCACTGGTGTGTTCGTAAACGCCATCGGTGGCGAGGATAAAAATATCCTCTTCCTGCAGCGGCAATGACTGGTGATCAATTTCCAGCAGTGAATCCACCCCCAATGCCCGGCTCAGGTAGTTTTCTTGCTGGGAGACCCACAGCCGGTGATCATTGGTGAGCTGTTCCAGGGCGTTTTCCCGCAGCCGGTAAATCCGGGTGTCACCGACGTGAAACAGATACGCGGTGGAGGCCTTCACGACCAGGGCGCTCAGGGTGCAGACATAACCCTTATCTTTCTCATACCGGTACGGGCCGTTGCGGGTCTGTGCATGTAGCCACGAGTTGGTGGCCGTCAGAACCCGTTCGGCGGATTTGCGGACTGACCATGCCTCGGACGTACAGAAGTAGTCGTCAAGGAAGCTTTTGACGGCGGTTTCGCTGGCGATGTGGCTGACGTCACTGCTGCTGATGCCGTCTGCCATGGCGAAGGCCATGCCCTTCATCCCGAGTCGTGGCTCGGCGGGCATGGTGCAGCCGTGAAAATCCTGGTTGGAGGGTTTGCGGCCTCTGTCGGAATACTGTCCCACAGAGACCTTCAGGCGATTGCTCATTGGGCAATCAGGCTGGCACGCGATCGACGCTGGCGGTCTTGGAGACCTGGCGCTTGGCGCCGGTGCGAATGTGGGTGGTGTACAGGGTCAGACCGGTAAAGGCGAGGCCGCCAACCAGATTGCCCAGCACCGTGGGGATTTCGTTCCAGACCAGGTAGTCCATCACCGAGAAACCGCCGCCCACGATGATGCCGAACGGGAACAGGAACATGTTCACAACGGAATGCTCGAAGCCCATGAAGAAGAACAGCATGATTGGCATCCACATCGCCAGCACCTTGCCGCCGACATTGGTCGAGATCATGGCACCGACCACCCCCATGGAGACCATCCAGTTGCACAGCATGCCGCGGATAAAGATGGTAAACCAGCCGGCCGCGCCGTATTCCGCATAACCGAGAGTACGGGCTTCACCAACGCCGGCAATTTTTTCGGCGACGGCTCCAGGCTCCGTGTTAAAGCCGTAGGTGAAGATAAACGCCATCATGAACGCGACGGTCAGCGCACCAGCAAAGTTACCGACGAAAACCAGGCCCCAATTGCGGAGGATGGCGCTAGGGGAAACCCCAGGACGTCTATCCAACAGGGCAAGCGGAGTGAGCATGAAAACCCCGGTAAGCAGGTCGAAACCCATCAGGTACAGCATGCAGAAACCGACGGGGAAGAGCACGGCTCCGAGCAGGAAGCTACCGCTCTGCACCGCAACGGTGACCGCAAAAACGGCAGCCAGCGCAAGAATAGCACCGGCCATGAACGCGCGTATCAGTGTATCTCGGGTCGACATGTGAACCTTGGATTCACCCGCGTCTACCATCTTGGTGACGAACTCTGACGGAACTAGATAGGACATTCTTGATTACCTCATTCAACGGTGATTATTTCCGGGCATAAAAAAACGGCGCCTACACAACCCGAGTGTCAGGTTGGTGAGGACGCCGTTGTCCAGATAGTGTTCTATTTTCTGGGGGCTCGAAGGGCCCGGTGTTCGCTGGTTAATGTCATCTAGTTCTAGGCAAGACCCATGCCTGAATCTGCCTTTTGAGCAAAAGCCCTTTAAAATTAATCAGGTAGAGGTCGCGCCTGCGATGAGCCGGTAGCCAGACAATGGGGTAAGAGCCTGGATTGAACCCGGCGTGATTCAAATTAGTGCGTACAGAGCTCGTTTGCCCCGAAACGGAACCCGTTCTGACATGGCGCCTGAGCAGGTGTCAGAAGGTGGTGTCCAATACGGTGCCCATCTTTTTCTGGCCCAGTGCACTGTCGAACGCCTTTCCGTGCCACGCTGGATGACCGGCAATCATGACCAGGGGCACGACTCCGTCGGTGCGATTCACCAGTTGCTCGTGCTGAAAGGCATCCCGGTACTGACGGTGCACCGTATTGTTGTGGTCCATGCGACGCAGAGCTGACGGATCAATCAGGATAAGGTCGGCCTGATCGCCCACTTCAATGCCACCCCCTTTGACGCCAAATACACGGGCAGGGTCACGGGTGAGACGGCGTACCATGTACGCGACGTCAATGTCGCCGCCGTCCGAGGCCAGCTTCAGGGCTCTGAGGTTGCCATCGTAAAAGGCCATGTTGGTGAGATGGGCACCACTGTCATTGAAGCCAGGCAGAAGTTGTCGGTCCATCAGCAGCTTTCGGACAACGCGTTCGTTCCGGTTCGCGGACACGGTATACCAGCTCAGATCACGGTCGAACGCCCGCAGCATAGCCAGCACGAAATCGCCTTCGTCTTTCACCCCGGAGAAGTGGTCTTTTAGCAGGGCCCGTTCTGCATCGCTGACTTCGAGTGCTTTTCCTGCGTTGGCGGCGTTCACCCGCGCGAAGACATCGGCGAAGGTATGGCCTTGCCATTCCTGCAGGGGGCATACGTCGATGGTCATGTCCGCCAGGGTGCGGTTGAAGGCGTAATCCTCAAGGCGTACCAGACGTTTGAGACGCTTGGGACCAAAACCGGTTTTGCCGCTCATCCACATGGCCTTGAATGATTCGATGTAGGCTGGATCGTTGAGGATTTTCTGTCGGCCTTCACGGTCCTCCAGTTCGGTCTCATTGAGAATGCGCAGTTCTTCAATCTCCTCGGAGAGCGGCGTTACGGCGCCATCAGACCATACCTTGAAGGGGGCGGCCAGGGCCTGCAGGTGGAAGTCACCCCGCAAAAGACGGGAATTGAGAACCCGGGCCAGCAACCTCGCCAGCCGCACGATCTTGCGGTTGCTTTGTACGTCCAGGGCTGCCACCACCGTTGTTCTGAGTGGTTTGCCATGGAGCAGGCCACAGCTGAGAAGAAAGGTCTTGATGGTGTCTATCGTGCTGTCTTTTGGTGGCGTGGCCTGCCAGACACCACCCTTGCGCCGCACGACCTCCGTCAGCCGTTTGATTTCCGGGTATTTCGCAAACTGCGTGGGTATGGTCTTGCGGGTATTGGGCTGGTTGGCCAGGTAATGGAACGGCAGGGCATCGGTTGAGAAGCCGGCATAGCCGTCGTCCATGGCCTGCTCCAGCAATGACTCCATAGCTTTGAGCTCATCTTCCGTCGGATCGCGGGAGATGCTGGCGTCAAAACCCATTACTTCGATCCGCAGCATGGAGTGGGGCACCATGGTGACCAGGTTTGGGCCGAGGCTAAGGCGGTTCAGGTGCTGGAGGTACTCTTTCGGGTTTTTCCAGTCCACTCGATCAGCGGTTGCCCGTAGGACCTCCTTGGGAATATTTTCCACACGGGCGTAACAATCCACAATCGGGTCTGCACCGTCCTTGCGTTGTGCGCCAAACGCCAGCCCCAGGCTGCAGTTGGCAATAACAACCGTAGTGGTGCCGTGGCGCACGGATTCCGGCAGGCCAGGGGCAACCTCCAGCTCCAGGTCATAATGGGTATGGATGTCAAACAACCCTGGCATGGCCCAGCGTTCAGTGGCATCGATGACCTTACGTGCTTTTTGCGGGTCAAGATCCTGCCCTCGTGCTGCGACCCTGCCATCTGCGATGGCGATGTCCTCGCGGACAGGTAATTCGCCAATACCGTCGAAGACCTTGGCGCCCTGGACCAGGTAATCCCAGGCTGTATCGGGTGCGGTATCGCTCATGCGTGCCTCACGGTCTGTTGTTGTGGTTTTCCCGCGTAGCCGGACCGTACGTCAGGGCCTGATCTCGGTGGTGCTACCGGCCGGATTGGCGGGTTCGTCCTTGGCTATAACATAGATGGCGCCGAGCACGATGGCCAGGGCTGCGATCAGAACGCCGGCCGCGCCGATAATCATTTTGGGCCTGGAACTCTGAAGGCTCCCGCATTCCGGGCATTTAGGTGTTTCAAGGGGGAGGCTGGCTCCACAGTTGGAGCATTGGGTCTTTGCCATGTTGTCTGTCCTCTTGGTGATGACGGAGTGACATGCATAGGGTGACACCTACAGAGTTAAGGCCAGAAAGCGTTGGGGATAAATCCGTAGTGACCCTGAGTCAGAGAGCAAACACCACCACAAGGGCGGTGATTACGGCCAGGCCCCCCGCGATCATCAGGAGTTGTCCCCAGGGAAACCGCGGTTTTTGTTGTACGCTCAGCTCGGTTTCCAGATGTTCCCGGAGCAGTTGGGTATTCCGGACATTGGCCTTCCAGGCGAAGTCGAAGATGTCGCCAACGATGGGAACAAGCCCACCGAAAAAGTCGATCAGCATATTCCTGACCATTTGCTGTTTGACCCGAGGGCTGGCACCAGCACGGTGTGCTTCCAGAAGCACGTAACAGGACATGAGCAACCCGGCCAGGTCGCCCAATACCGGCACAAGGCCGATGATGGGCTCCAGGCCGATTCGAAAGCGCGTGAAGGGTATGACGATGGCGTTGTCGGCCATCTGACTGAATCGGTTCAGGCGGGCCAGGGCTGCCTGTTTGTCGTTCTGGCTTACTGGCGTTGACATCCCATCAGTCCCAGGATTTTTCCTTGAGCCGATAGAACTCCTCGACCACGGCCTCCATGGCCTCGGCGTCATAGTCACGAAGTCCGCTGACCACCAGCTTTTTGGAAACCTCGCCAGTAACGTTACCGTCCGAGATCAGTCGGTAGTCCAGCGAAACATTGCCGCGCTTCCCGTCCGGCTTAAGTTCAGCGTTGTGGAGTTCAAGATCAGTAGTCGGCGCATCAAGAGTATTCAAAGCGAGGCTCATGCTCTGATACATGATCATTGGCCGGTCTGGGTTGAACATCACGCCTTCATTCTCCATCAACGGTTTGAGCGTGTGGGGAAAGTTCTTTCCGGAAGCGGCCACGTAACAGCGGGTGAAGTTCTCAATTACGGTTTCATCGTGGGTCCGCTCACCACTGCGTTCCACTTCGATGTAGACCTTGCCTTTCTGATCGTAGACGCGGATCAAGCCGTCATCGTCCTCGCGGAAGTCCAATGGAACGTTTTCACCCAGCAGGCTACGAAAATGGAAGGTCATCTGTCGGGACAGCCCGAAGTGTGAAACCAGCAAGGCAAACAGTAGGTCTCCGGGCACACAGAAACGCCGGGCATCCGGATTGTGGATCGGATTGAAGTCACCCGCCACCTCCTTGGCAAATCGACTGGCCTGGGTCGCGCTGATCAGTACGAGTCCGTTCTGGGTGGCGTGGTAGCGTTCAAGAAACATGCGTTGCCTTTTCGTTTTCGCAAATAGAGAAGCCATGATAGTGGCCTGAAACGTCTTTTGCAGCAAGACACTACGAAACCAATGTCTAAGGCCTGGGCGCAAATAATTGGTTTCGTTGGGTCGCCCGGCGATGACTGCGGCCAGTTCCCAGGCACGCCAGGGCTCTCAGGCTGTGGGTACTCCGTCGGTATGGCCAAGTGATCGATCAGGCGAGACTTCATTGCGGACCAGCTGCTTCAGTTCCCGGATGTCCGGAAAGCCTTGCTGTTCCTTCCGTGACCAGATGCGTTTTCCATTGACGTGAATTTCGAAAATGCCGCCAGTACCCGGTATCAGGGTCAGTTCATTCAGTTCTTCCTCAAAGGTGCTCAACAGTTCCTGAGCCATCCAGGCGGATCGAAGCATCCACTTGCAGCCGGTACAGTAGGTGATCTTTACGCTGTTTGGCATGGGCGGTCTCCCGTTGACTCTGGTGATTGTAGTGTTTCAGGCTTTTGCGGTGGCCCCCAGGCTATCCATCCGTCGGGGTTTTGCAATACAGAATCCCTGCCCGAAATCTACCTGGATCTCCTTAAGCAGTTCCAGTGTCTCCATGTCTTCCACGTATTCGGCGATGGTTTTCATGTCGAGGAAATGACACAGCTCGGTGATGGACCTAACCAGCGCATAGTTGGTCAGGTTGCTGGCCATGTCGCGGACGAAAATACCGTCCACCTTGACGTAATCCACCGGTAGTTTCTGCAGGTAGGCGTAGGAGGACAGGCCGGTTCCGAAGTCGTCCAGCGCAAACCGACATCCAAGCCGTTTCATTTCGGTCATGAAGTCGGCGGCGTAATGCAGATTGGCAACGGCGGACGTCTCGGTGACTTCAAAACAGATTTGGTGGGTGAGGGCGTTGTGCTGCTTCATCCTGGTTTCCAGGGCGAACAGGAAGGCATCGTCACTCAATGACGCACCGGAGAGGTTGATGTTGAACGTATGGATGTTCTCCATAGCGTCTGGGTGCTCTTCCATCCAGCCTATTGCTTCGTCAATCACCCAAAGGTCAACGCGGGAACTGCGGCGGAACTGTTCTGCGGCCTCAATGTAACTCTGTGGGGAAATTTCCTGGCCGGAGGAGTTCTGAAGGCCCAACAGCAGTTCGTACATGTCACCCTTGCTGCCGCCGGTCAGGGGAAGGATCCGCTGTGCCCGCAGGTAAAGGCTGTCGTCGCGTATGCTGCGGTCAATTTCGGGTACCCACAGGGGGCCCGAAGCGGGCACTTGCTGGGATTGCTCCCGAACCCGTTCAACGCCGTTTCCGCCCTTTCGCTTGGCGGATTTGAGTGCCAGGTTTGCCTGGTTCATCAGTTCGCCAGCGGAGCGCAAAGTGTCTTCGAAAGGGCATACGCTCGCGCTTAGGGTGGTGGAGAACTCGGTGTCGCCAACGGTATGTGACTCCGTTCGAAAGGCGTCGCGCAGCCGTTCGGAGAAGTCCAGCCCTTCCTCCAACGGCATCTTTTTGGCCAGCAACGCGAATTCGTTGCCTCCCAGTCGCCCGATGCAGTGATCGCCGGAGTGTCGTGACGCCTGTTCCTGAAGCAGGGAGGCAAACCGTTTCAGTAGCTCGTCTCCGATGCCGGTGCCATAGGTGGCGTTGATCACACTGAATTCATCGATGTCGAACACCATCAGGGTATGACTGCAAGGGTTGTCGTCCATTGCTGACAGAGCCTGGGCCAACTGCTTCTCGAAATCATGCCGGTGAAGACATCCCGTGAGGGCGTCGTGAGTGGCTTCGAAGTTGAGCTTGCTGTAGACCTCCTGAACGATGTCGAACAGGCTCTGGTCGACAAAGGGAATGTCGCCCTGCTTGACGAGCCACGCATCACCGCGGGCCAATCTCGACACGAACTCGGAGTATTGATAACTCACCTCTCCCAGTCCCTGGGGCGAAAGGAACACAAAGCGAAAGACGTCCTTGCCACCCCAGACCAGTCGCATGCGCCGTCTTTCACCGTTGTCGAGGGCAATCTCAACCCAATCACCCACGCCAATATCCTGGGCACGCCTGGCCCAGCGGGTATCAACTGACTCTGTAGAGACCTCCGCTTCCTTCTGCTGGCAGGAACCCGGGGGATAGGCGTCGAGGGTCACAGTCTCGCTTGATGTATGCTGATGCAATTCCCGGGTCAGCCTCGCCACCACCTCGCGAACCGGAGACACTTCACCGACAGTGCGCAGCTCTCTGTCAATAAGCTGGATCAATGCATCGCTTTCCAGTTCCCGTTCAAACGCGAGATCCTTGCTGGTTTCACCGTCCGATAGCCAGAGGCGAATCTGTTCAACGATGTTGATGAAGCTGGTTGCGGTCTGGCTCTCGGCGCCTTCCCGCAATACCGCCAATACAATCAGCTGCTCCCAGCCTGCGTTCAGCAGATCAAGTAGTACCGTTGGAGCGGCCTTGCCCGCGAGGATCATGTTCAGGCGTCGCTGCACGCCGAGCCGCGTCTGGCGCAGGCGCTCTTTGCCTTCCAGGGTCTTGGCGATACGTTCGGAGTTCCTCTGGAACGATTGTTCCTGTCGCTCTACCAGGCCCCTCAACCGGGTACCAATGGACCGGTAAAACGCTTCATCCCGTTCTTCCGTCTGGATGAGTTCGTCGATAATCCCGGTCACCGTCTGTTCCAGGTTGCGGCTTGAACTCCGCTCAGCCAGGCAGAGGCGCATGAGGTCGTTGACGATGGTCCTGGCCGGATGGTTGTCACTGTCGAGGAATTCCGAGGTCTCAAGCAGGACCTCCAGAACCGGAAGTCTCAACTGTTCAAGCTGTTCCCTCAGCGTTCTGTTCAGCCCCTGTTCGCGCTCCAGTGGCGCAAACAGGCGATCCACAAGGGTGACTTTGTCCCACGTCCCGTCGTCAAGTGCCTGTTCCAGATCCGGATTGGACGATGCCAGATGTCGAATAGCCTCCTCCATGCTGGGGCCCGGCTCTCCCAGCACCTTGCGCAGATCGTCCCTGTGCGGTCGCAGTTCAGCAGTAAACTGCGGGTTGGTGCGTGGCCAGGTATCCCGCAGGTTGCTGGCATCGTGCTGTAGGCTCATCAGGCGGAGTAACGAACGCCCGGGGGCCGATGCGGGTGCCGCAGGGGGCGTGGAATCGTCCACCGATGCTTCAGCGTGGGGCGTGTCTGCTGGAGCTTCCCGGACCTTGTCAGATTCCCTCAGCGACCAGTTGGAAGGCAGGCTGGTCAGATCGAGTGCCAGCAGGCCCGCCGCACGGAGGTCGCGGTTCAGAGACTCTGCGGCCCGGGGCCAAAGGTCGTCCAGCACGGTCTCGAAAGCAAGGTAAAGCGTGCCTCGATGCTCTCGGGCAATGCCAAGCCGATCAATGGAGAATTGCAGGCAGGTGCACAGTGACAATGGTGAAAGAGGGTTGCTGCGGTCGCTGATATCGCAGGAAAAAAGCTGGTTAAGCAACTGACTGAGCACGAACAGAGTATTGGAGTGTTTGCTGGCGAGCTCGGATGCCACCATCTGGAGTTCCAGCCAGTCCTCAAAGACATGCTGTTCCACAACCCTGAGTTCGCCGCTTTGGCTGTCGTCGACTGTGCTCGGGTTGAGCTGGCGGTCGAACGCCTGGAACTGAAGCGTAAAATCCCGATACAACTGCTCCCCGCGACTGTTGAAGATAAAGCGCATGTCCTTCAGACGGGTGATCTCACGCACTTCCGCTGCATGTTCGAGGTCGTTCCCGATCCCCTCGCAGGCCTGGTCGATGAAGTCGGCTACCAATGTGCCCAGCAGGCGCCGGGTGTGTTTTTGGTAGGCGTCTTTCATCGACGGCAAGCTAGCGGGGGGAGGTGCGAACTGGCCAGGAATCCTTTGTGGCAGTTGTCGCAGGTATTCAACGGTTTCCGCATCGTGGGGATCGCTGGTCATCCGCACGCTGTCCACATTGGCAGTTTGTAGGTCACCCCTCACACGAGTAGGGCGATGGCCATCAAACAGAAACAGTTCCGCGCGGGTGCGATCCGACCCGTTCAGGTGTTGTGTCAAACCAGGTGATGTGAGATTCGCCAGTGTCACTTGAGCGCCGTCGCCGCCGGAAGAGGCCGCAACCAGCTCACATCCGCAAGGAATGAAACCGCGAACAACGATGAGAGCGTTTTGACGGAGGCCGGTAATACGGGACTGGCTTTCTGTCATAAACGGGGTCCTGGGCAGGCTAAGGCTGGCTGCCAACAATTCCATAGACATGCATTCAAGTTTTAACTTCTTCACTCATCACGGTAGACCAGTTTAGGCGGAAAATCTGTTTATTCCGATAGCGTGGTTGATTTTTATCTGCGGCTATTGTGGAAGATTTCCAGGCAGCGCTTGATGAAGCGCGAGATAGCGGCGCCCTGGACAGTATCGTTCAACGCTACGGGCGTTGAAGCGGTGGTAACAAATCCTTAACGCAACCAGTGGGGTTGTGGACAGCAGTAATGGCAAGCTTGTGCTAGCTTTTAACGTGTTTCCCGACGAATGCGGTGGCGTTAATGAGCAATCCCAAGCATACCCTTTTCTGGATGACGCTGTTCCTGGTGGTCGTTGTGGTGGTTTGTGCACTGATCCACAAACCGTTACAGGCCGCGTTTATGGCGAACTGGGTGTTCAACCTGTTAATTGTTTGTGTGCTCCTGGTCGGCATTGCCATCACCTATCGCCAGGTATTTGTACTGTTTCCGGAAATGCGCTGGATTGCGCAGTTCCGCACCGGCAATGCCGGGCTCTCGGTATTGCAGGAACCCCGTCTTCTGAAGCCGCTGGCGCGACAGTTGGATGACGACTCCAAGCGCGATCGCTTCTCGTTATCCACCATGTCGTTGCGTACGGTGCTGGATGGCATCCACAGCCGCATGGACGAACAGCGGGAAATTACCCGCTATTTCATCAGTCTTCTTATCTTCCTGGGGTTGCTTGGCACCTTCTGGGGCCTGCTTGGAACCATCAATTCCGTGGGCGCCGTCATCGTAAACCTGGACATGAGCCAGGAGGATTTCGGCAAGGTGTTTGCTGGCTTGCAGTCCGGCCTGCTTGAGCCGCTGGAGGGCATGGGCACGGCGTTCAGCTCGTCGTTGCTGGGGCTTGGTGGCTCATTGGTACTGGGTTTTCTGGATATCCAGGCGGGCCACGCCCAGAACCGGTTTTACGACGGCCTGGAGGAATGGCTGACTGGCGTAACCAATCTCGTGGACCGGGTTGACGATGATCCGCGATAGCAGGCCCATCCCATGATCGGTTCCCGGCGTCGAACCCGCAGCAGCATCAACGTATGGCCCGGATACGTCGATGCCCTGTCGGCATTACTGATGTTGATCATCTTCATGCTGTTGATCTACGTGGTCAGTCAGTTGTACCTGTCGCAAACCCTCTCGGATCGGGATTCGGAACTGGCGAGGCTCAACAGCCGCTTGCAGGAAATTTCCCGGCTGCTCGGTCTTGAGCAGGAGGAAACCGCCGCCCTGGAGAACGAGATGGCCGCGGTTCAGAACCGCTTCAGCGAGAGCCTTGCGCTGAACGACAGGCTTAGTGAGGAACTGGAGGAGGAGAAGGCCCGGCGGTTGGAGCAGCAATACAACGCTGAAGCCCAGGCCCTGCGGGTTGAGGATCTTGGCAAGGCAATCGCCAGTGCGGAGTCGGAGTTGGAGGATGAGGAGCAGCTGACGGCTTCCCAGCGCGCGATCATCCTGCAGCTCTCGAACCAGATTTCGGCGCTGCAGGATCAGCTCAGTCGCATCACCGCTGCGTTGCGGTTACAGGAGGATCTCACCGCGGAGAAGGAAGCCGAGTTGGAAGAGGTGGGGAAGCGCCTGAATACATTGCTTGCCGAACGAGTCAATGAGCTGGAACGCTATCAGTCTGAGTTCTTTGGCAGGTTGCGGGATATCCTGCGGGATAACGAGAACATCCGCATCGTCGGCGATCGCTTCCTGTTACCTTCGGAATTGCTGTTTGCCTCCGGCTCCGCCAGTCTTGGGCAGGAAGGCCGGCAGGAGCTGGACAAGCTGGCTGGAGTTCTGCTCGATGTGGTGGCGGCCATTCCAGGGGATATTGACTGGATTCTGCGCATCGACGGTCACACCGACCGCATTCCAATCAATACCGAAGCGTTTCCCTCGAACTGGGAGCTCTCCACGGCCAGGGCCGTGGCCGTCGTACGCTACCTCGCCTCTGAAGGTGTTCCCCAGAACCGCATGGTGGCTGCCGGTTTCGGGGAATTTTTTCCGGTTGCTTCAGGCGGTTCTGCCGAGGCGCTGCGACAGAACCGACGTATCGAGATCAAGCTGACGGACCGTTAAATGCCAGAGGCTGTCAGCCCGTCCGCCCGAAGAAACGTTCGAAGAACCCCGTTTCCCGCACGTCGGGAATGGGCAGATCGGCGTTATCCTCAAGCGCCTTGCGCCAGAACTTCTCAGGGTCATCAAGGTGGGCGACCTTGTCCCGTTCCTGTGCGCTGTAGGAGTTGTGGTCCCCACTGAGACCGTGTTCCATGAGTTCCTGTTCCCAGAGGTACAGCGCGCAGCGAACAACGCGAAGCAGCTTGTTATAGCTGTCCCTGCTGATGGTAATGGCCAGTTCGGCGGTCAGGTTGATATGCGCCTGAAGCGTGGCCATTTCCTCTTTGTCGAAAACAATGCGGTGGCCCGTGCCTTTCTTGCAGGCCATACAGGTTTTTTCCAGGGATTTGACGCCTTCTGGCATGTCTCGATGGCCGAAGTCCTGCTTCTGCTTGTCGTCAACCGGGGCGGGAATCCAGCCATACTGAGGTGAACGGGCCACGATATGGCCAGGAACGTCGCGCCGGTAAGGAGGAAGCTCCGAGGTGTCGCTGTAGCCGTCAAACTCTATTCGCATCCACGCCGCCATGGTTCGCTGGCGCAGCATCATGGCCAGGGTGATGGCTGAGGGCATGATCTCCTCAAGTGATTCTCCGTCGTCCCGGAGCCGTTCGTCCAGATGATCAACTGCTGCTGACATGGCTGTTCTCCATTTACCACGGGCAGAAGGGTGCACCTTCTGCCTGGCTGTTGTTCTTGTCGGAAACTCTGTCCGGCGGCTTTACCGGAAGCATTGATTAAAAACTAGGCGTTTTTTGTAATCTCTTCCGTTGTAGAAAAGTAGCCGCTTTGTTACTGGAAGTAAGGGCTGTCCGGCAGGTATGCTCATACCCCTTTGTATTCGCGAATCTGGCTCCCGGAACCCCGATACCTCTATGTCTGACTTGGCGTTATACCAGTATGTCCTGATTGGCCTGATTTTTATCTGGAGCGGGTTTGTCCGTTCCGGACTGGGATTCGGCGGAGCGGTCCTGTCGCTGCCCTTTCTGCTGCTGGTGCTGGACGATCCGCTGGTATTCCTGCCCATCATTGCGGTGCACCTTCTGGTGTTTTCCTCCCTGACCATCTGGATGAACAATCGCAAGTCGTCGGGTACGGATGATGATGGCGTGGCGGTCGTGGGTACGGTCGACTGGCATTATCTCTGGCGGATTCTGGCGATCATGATTGTGCCCAAGCTGATCGGGGTGTTCGGCCTGATCACACTGCCGTCAGAGATCATGAGCACCATTATCTTTGTGATCGTGTCCCTGTACTCGGTCTCCTACATCCTGGACCGGCCTTTTCGCAGCGGTAGCCGGGCTGTGGATGCGGTGTTTCTGATGGTGGGCGGCTACATCAGCGGTACGTCACTGATTGGAGCCCCTTTGATTATCGCCGTCGTGGCGCAGCATCTGCCGAAAGAGCGTTTGCGGGACACCCTGTTCGCACTCTGGTTCATCCTGGTGGTGATCAAGATGGCGGCGTTTATCTGGGTGGGGGTAGACTTGCAGCTGATTCACCACTTGTGGCTGTTACCCTGCGCTGCCATTGGTCATGTCATCGGGCTTTACGTTCACGACCGCATGCTGAGGGCGGAAACACCTATCTTCTTCCGGGTACTGGGCGTTGTTCTGTTGATCGTCAGCAGCATCGGTATGGCGAGGGTGTTGTTTCCCGGTTAACCCAGCGTGGCGTCAAGGAACATCATGATGACGAAGCCACCCAGAAGCGAAAAGGTGGCGAGGGTCTTGAAGCGGCCACGATGGGTCTCGGGGATGATCTCATCACTGATAATGAACAGCATGGCACCCGCTGCAAAGCCGAGGGTCCACGGCATGATGGGTTCTGCCAGCCACACCATGGTGCTGCCGAAAAGTCCGCCAACGGGCTCCAGCAGCCCGGTCAGCACGGCGATGCCGAAGGATTTCAGGCGTGAATGCTCAATGGCCAGCAGGGAGACGGCCACGGCGAGACCTTCCGGAATGTTCTGAAGCCCGATACCCACCGCCAGGGCAACCCCATTACCGATGTCACCACCGGCAAAGCCGACGCCAACGGCCATACCTTCGGGAAAGTTGTGCAGGGCAATGGCGATGATGAACAGCCATATCCGGCGGATACGTGCGCCGTCCGGACCTTCCCGGCCGAGGGTGAAGTGTTCGTGGGGCAGCCGCTGGTGGATGCTGAAGAGCAGGCCCGCGCCCATGAGAAGGCCGGCGATAACCATCAACGCGGCGCTCCAGGTGGCACCGGTCAATTCCTCGCCGTACTCGATACCCGGAAGCAGTAACGAAAAGAACGACGCCGCCAGCATGACCCCCGCAGCCGCGCTGAGCATGCCGTCCTGCAGTTGTGGTGTGAGTTTCCTGACCAGGAACACACCGAGGGCGCCGACACCTGTCCCGAGGCCTGCCAGCAGGCTGGCAATCGACCCTAGCCAGACAACATTGACATCTTCCAGCATTGGCCTCCCTTAGTTCGTCGGTGGCGGCGTTACAGCGCCGTTAAACCTTGACCATGTTGATGGCAAGTTCCGCTACCATGGCTTATACCTTAGTACGTCAAAAATCCAAAATAGACTCAGAAAGACGGTATGCAATGGTTTACTGGTTGATGGCCAACCCCAAAGCCGGGGAAAAGGACAGTCGTGGCGCCGAGTTCTGGCGAAGTTACCTGGAAAGTGCGGGCATTGTCGATATCCGGGATTGCAGTCTTGACGATAAGAGCTGGACCGCAGAGGTGGGCCCCAGGGACTTCATCCTCGCGGCCGGAGGCGATGGCTCAGTAAATGCGGCGGCCGGTTTTTGTCTCGATACCGGCGCTACCCTTGCGGTTCTGCCTTCCGGGACCGCCAATGATTTTGCCCGCAACCTGGGGCTGCCCGACGATCCCCAGCATATCTGCAACCTGATCTCGGCGGGACGGACCCGTATGCTGGACGTTGCCACGGCCGAAAATGGTCTGTTTCTGAATGTGGCTCATATTGGGCTCGGCACACTGCCGGTTCAGGAGTCATCGGCGGACGCCAAACGACTACTTGGTCGCTTCAGCTATGGCGTAGCGTTGCTGCAGAAACTGCGGGTGTACCGGGGATTCCATGGCCTCATCGAAACGGAAAAGGGAACCGTGGCCGGGCGATGGTTGACCATTGCGGTTTCCTCCGGTGCCTTTTTCGGCGGTGGCAACGAGATTCCCCAGGCATCGGCGGGGGATGGTCAGTTGGATGTCGTGGCTGTGAGGCCGCGTTCGCTGTTCCAGCTTTTTATTGCCTTTCTGACGGTACGGTTGAGCCGTCACTCCCCGAAACGAACCAGTACGGTGGTTCACCTCAAAAGCCCGACCGTGTCGATCTCCACCCGTTCCCGCCGAACTGTGACCATGGATGGAGACATCGCTGGCCATACACCACTTCGCGCTCGCTGCAGGCCAGCCTGCCTGAAGGTCATCTGCGAGGAACTGGTAACGACCTGAAGGCGTTGGCCTTCAGGCCCGGCTGTCCGTGCTCTCGAAAATCTTATCCGCCGAGGCGGCGACAAAGCCACTGTAGAGCTCTCCGTCAGGCTTTGCATATCGACGTGCGAATTCGTAGAAACAGCTCGGTATGGCCGCCGTCTGATCCGAAAACCGGACGCTGGCACGGTCCGCCATGGTGGAAGACTGTTCCAGCAGCTCTTGCGGCGAGCCTTTGATCTCACCTCCGGAACTGTTCACGCGATAGCCGTTGTCCTTGAGGGTCTGATTGATTTCAGCCACGGTTTTAAATCGGCTGAGATGATTGATGCTCACCGTAAAATGGTTGGCCCGATAACCCCAGGCGGCTACCCAGGCTGCGTATTCACTTTCTTCGAGCAGGTTTTGATAGGTGGCATGGTCGACATCCCAGTGCCGACCGGAATAGAGGAAGTCGTCCCGGGTAACGACTGCCGGATCCATCTGGCTCACCAGGTCTTCCACAATGTCTTGCAGTGACCTGGAACACTGATCGACCAGCAATTCGGAAATGAAAACCTTGGGGGCATCTGGATCCGGGTGCTCGTAGTGTTTCGCATAGAGTTTCTTGGCGTCGAAGTGGTAGTCGCCGCCTTCGTGATACCCCAGTGCCAGGAAGTGCGCGGCCAGTTTATCCAGGTTTACCTTCTCAAGATTGAAGGTGCGCAGGGCAATGTGGTCGTTCACGATGTCGCCACCCTGGGTGTCGTCCAGCAACCGGTGGATGTCCTGTGCCGAGGGTGTCACCTCGCAGTAATTGTCCCAAAGATGGCGGAACAATGTATCTCTATCGGTGTGCATGGATTGCCTCCTGTTGTTGGCGCAGTGGAATGGCGGTGGTCGCAGTGGTCAGGGCGCCATTCTGTGTTGCGAGTTCCATGAATCGGACGTCCCCATCGTTGCGCAGATGGAGTGACTTTGCCAGTGCGGACGGCACCTGCAGGAGGTTGTGGGCAGGCAGGTACCTGGCCGCACTGGTGACGGTGGCGCGGAAATCCGCGGTTTCGGTGTTGGTGATGGCCAAAAGCCGACCCTGGCCGCCCCGGTTCCATTCCTCGAGCGTCGGTCGCACATCATCGACGATCTGGATGCGGCAGCCTATGGACGACGATACCGAGCGGATATCGGCCAGCCTTGCCTCAACGGTCGGGCCGGCATCAAAAAGATCCACGTAGCCATTGTGGCGGAACCCTTCGGCTTCGAGCATGGCCAGGGCCGGACGGGTGTGCGGGTGTACCTGCCCGATAACCGTGCGGGCGTCTTCGTCCATCAAATGGGTGTAGAGCGGGTGTCGGGGCATCAGGTCGGCGATAAAGCCATTGTCGCCCGTGCCCACCATGCGTGTCACCGTGCTGAAATCAAGATCCACGAAATGGGTCCGCAACCAATCCCAGAAAGGCGACTGTCCGCCTGCGTCCGAGATGCCCCGCATTTCAGCGATGACAGTCTCGGCAAAACGCTGCGGATGCTGGGCCATAAACAGAAAGCGAACCCGGGAGAGCAGCTTGCCCGCGTGCGCGCGCCGAAACTTAGGCCGCAGGAACAGTGTGCAGATCTCGCTGCAACCGGTGTAGTGATTGCACATGTTGAGGACTTCCAATCGGCGGAGCAGATTCAGTTCCGGCGAGTGGTGAACGACCTGGCTGCGATGATAGTGATACAGCGGGCGTCGTATGCCTACTGAGGCTTCAATGCCGGTGGTTCCCATGATTTCCCTGGTTTCCGGGTCTTCCAACACGAACAGATAGCCTTCGTCGCCCGGGGTGTCGGTATGGCGGTCAAAACTGTCCATGGAATGGCGGATTTTCTGGATCAGGAAGTCACGGTCATCAACCAGTGAGGTAAAACCGGGGCCGGATTCCACGGCAATCTGCTGCAGAGCGGCGAGGTCTGAGAGGGCAACCGGGCGGATAATCATAGACATGTCCTCATCTGCTGACCGTTGGAAGCGGAGAGTGGCAGGGCCAGTATGATGGGGTGTGGTGCCATTTTGTAGCGTCAAAAAATGATAAATGATGATATATTATGGCAATTTGACCAGGAACGATGTCGATATGATCAGCAAGCAGGACCAACGGCTGCTTTTACATCTGCGCCAGAATGCCCGTTGCAGTGTCTCGGACCTGGCCAGGGCACTGGATCTGTCGCGCTCAACGGTGCAGAACCGTATTGCAAAGCTCGAAGCGAGCGGCGTGATTCGCGGGTATTCCGTTGAGCTTGGGGGCGAGTACACGGCAAGCCAGGTGGAGGCCCATGTGTCGATCAAGGTTTTCCAGAAGCTGACGGCTCGAACAAACGCGGCCCTGGAACAGATTAGCCAGGTATCCCAACTGTATTCTGTCAGCGGTGAGTACGACCTGATTGCCATTGTCCAGGCCCAGTCCCTGGAAGAACTGAGCGCTGTTCTGGATGAGATCGGTAATCTTGAGGGCGTGGAGCGAACCAATTCGGCAGTGGTTCTGGAGACGCGTTTCCGGCGTTAATACGTTCTTCCCGCCCGTTTACGATTATGCGTCGGTGGGTTCGTTCAGTAACGAGGGTTTTTTCAGGGCCTTGGCGAACAGGTCCTTTTCCTCAGCAATGGCGAGAGCCGCCTTTTCCGCCATGGCTTCATCCAGGCCGTCTACCCGCGCCTGCAGAAACTGGGTGATTTCCTCGGCCAGCTCCAGGACTTTGTCCCGGGCATCGGCTTCGGCTTTGGACGAGAAGAGCATTGTGTCGGGGTGTTTCAGTGCCATCTTCAGTCCATCCCTCTCCGAGTAATACAGCGCTTGTACGGCCATGACTTTCTCCAGTGTGTTCCCGCACGGTGTCGTGTCTGGTGGGGTTCATTGAATCTGCGGTGAGTATACTCAAGGTATCTGTATATGTATACAGTGTTTTGGTCCGCCTGCGTGGCAGATGTCGGGCGGGGAAATGTGATAGTGTCTTAGGCCGACGATGACCAGACCTACCATCAAGGAAACGATACGTTATGCACGACCGACCCATGGCCCGCTCGGACCGAACGCCTTTTCAGCTTGCAAGCCTGGTCTTGCTGGCCATGCTGCTCACGGGCTGCGGGATTAACAACATTCCAACGTATGACGAGCAGGTGAAGTCGGCATGGGCGCAGGTGGAAAACCAGTACCAGCGGCGTGCGGATCTGGTGCCGAACCTCGTTGAAACGGTGAAGGGTTTTGCGGATCAGGAACAGGAAACCCTGACGGCGGTCACCGAAGCCCGCTCAAAGGCCACCTCTATTCAGGTCGACGAAAGCATTCTTAATAACCCAGAAAAACTGAAACAGTTCCAACAGGTGCAGGGTGAGCTCAGCAGTGCGCTTAGCCGCCTGATGGCGGTTTCCGAACGCTATCCGGATCTGAAGTCAAACCAGAACTTCCTAGCGTTGCAGTCGCAACTGGAGGGTACGGAGAACCGTATCTCGGTTGCAAGGCGTGACTTTATCCAGGCGGTTGAACGCTACAACACCGAAATCCGGACTTTCCCGGGCCGTCTCTGGCACAGCATGCTTTACAGCGACCTTGAGCTGCGGGCCAACTTCGAGGCCACCACCCCCGATGCCCAGGAAGCGCCACAGGTGGAGTTCTGATGCCGGTTCGCTTCCACCCCGTTATCGTTCTTCTGGCGTTGATTGTGCTGTGCCAGGCCAGTGCCCATGCGCAGTCCACTCCTGATTTCCCTGAACTGACCGGTCGCGTGGTGGATCAGGCCGACATGTTGCCCGCCAAAGTTGAACGTCGCCTAAGCCAGATGCTGGAGGCCCACGAGCAATCAACGACCGAACAGGTGGTTGTGGTGACATTGCCGGATCTCCAGGGCTATGCCATTGAAGACTTTGGCTACCAGTTGGGTCGTCACTGGGGCATTGGCCAGGAAGGTGAAGACAACGGTGCGCTGCTGATGGTTGCCAAGGAAGAGCGGCGGATTCGCATCGAGGTTGGCTACGGCCTCGAAGGTCGTCTGACCGACGCCACATCCGCCACCATCATCAACCAGATCATTACCCCGGCGTTCAGGCAGGGTGATTTCGCCACCGGCATTGCCAACGGTGCTGCGGCCATGGTTCAGGTATTGGGTGGTGAGCCACTTGCGGTGCCTAAGTCCAGGCGCTCCACGGTCGAGGATGACCGGCCCCATCCGGCATTAGGCATCCTGTTTTTCGTCATTGTGTTGATTGCGTTCTTCAGGGGTGGCGTCGGCGGGGGCCGTGGTGGCCGCAGTGCACTGCTGGCCGGTGCACTCGCTGGTGGTCTTGGTGGAGGTCGCGGCGGCGGTTTTGGCGGTGGTGGTTTCAGCGGCGGAGGCGGTGGCTTCGGCGGTGGCGGTGCCTCCGGTGGTTGGTAGCACCGGCGCTTCAACGTGAGTAGACAGCGAACCTATTGATTCAGCAACACCGGAACGAACATGACGTTACTAACAGACAGTGAGCAACAACAGGTGGCTGCGGCCATCACAGAGGTGGAGCGTGAGACCGACGCGGAGCTGGTAACGGTGCTCGCCGCAGCCTCCGATGATTATTCGTATATACCCCTGCTCTGGGCCGGGGTTATTGCACTACTGGTGCCCGGAGCGATCAATTACTTTACCGGTTCGCTGGGCGCGGACTGGTTGCTGGTGGTCCAGTGGGTAACCTTTATCGTGTTATGCCTGTTGTTTCGGTTTCCGGGTGTGGGGCACCATCTGGTTCCCAGGGCTGTTCGCTTCTGGCGGGCTTCCAACATGGCCCGGCGGCAATTTCTGGAGCAGGATCTTCATCACACCGAGGGCGGCGTTGGCATGCTGATTTTCGTGTCGGAAGCGGAACACTATGTTGAAATCCTGGTGGATCAGGGCATTGCCGATAAGGTCAGCGACGGGGTTTGGGAAGATATTGTCGGCACCTTTACCAATCAGGTTCGCAGTGGCGACACCCTGGCCGGCTTTCTCGGTTGCATCGAAAGTTGCGGCCAGCACCTGCGGGAGCAGTTGCCCGCAACCCGCGAGAAAAACGAATTGCCTAATCATCTGGTGCTAATACCGAAACATTCTTGATGCCTGCCGTCGGTGTCGGCAGTTTTTGAAAGAACCGGCCCGGATGGCGAACCGGCCTGAGGCATCAGGCCGGCTTGATCGCATAGCCCTGTTTCGGGAAGTGGACATGGACCTGCCCGACACGCGCGTGGGAACGCTCCAGAATCAGGGTTTGCTCATCGGCGAACACCAGGCGTCCTGCGACCGGGTCGCGCCCGTAGTCATCGGGTGCGACTTCGACATTCTTGCCTGTTAAATCATTATCACCGGCAGACTCAATGGCTCTTGGCGTTTCATTGCGGGCAATGTCCAATGCCTGGTCGGCGGTGATCTCCCTATGTTTGCCGTGTCCGAAGGCTTTCATTCGCTCAAGCCATGCTGCCACCTTGGGAGTGTCCCGCAGCCAGGGCTTGCCCGCCAGATCGCAGACAAACCACAGACCATGGTAGGCCGAAAAATCCGCGATGCAGGGGGTGTCACCAAACAGGAAGTCTTTCTCCAGCATCGACTCCATGGTTTCGATGTGCGCCATAACCTTGGCTTTTGCCTGCGGCCCTCGTACTGCTTTCACGCGGGACCTTGTGCCCATGGTGATGCGGTCGTTGAGGAAGCGTAAGGTGTTCAGCAGCGACGTGTCGCGGATCAGTTTCCGCAACAGACGGCCATCGCTGGCGGCAATCACGCAGGCAAGAAACACCTCAAGGTCCGTGGTTCGCACGAAGTCGATGACTGCTTGCGGCTGGTTGGCCAGGCTCAGTTCCGGTTTTCCACTCAGACGCGCGATTTCGTCAGCGATGGCGCGGCTGTCGCAGAATACATCGGCACCACTCTGGGCCACGGGAACCTTGCGATAACCGCCAGCCAGCGCAGAAAGCATAGGCCGGGGCGGCATCTCCCGGACAATAACGGACTGCCAGGATAGGCCGGCGTAGCCCAGCATGACCCGAACCTTCTCGGAAAAAGGCGACATGGCGTAGTGGTACAGAGTGAACTCTTGCATGGGGTAACCCATCCTTATTTGGCAATGTTATCTGGCGCGATCCGGGAGGTTACCCTGCAATCCCGTTGGGTGAAAGGCCGGGAGTTGTCCGTGTGGGCCAGCCGGCCCGTCACCTTCGTCCAGGCTTGAGGAAACCGGAAATACAGGTACTATGCTTTAGTTGCCTAAAAATAACGTCCGAGAAGACGACAACAATAAGGAGCCCTTGATGGCTGCAGACAGCAACAAGCAAACGTCCCTCCATTGCCTGTACTACTGGGCAAAGCAAACGCCCGACAAGGTATACCTGACCCAGCCCTTTCCAGATGGCACCACCGAAGACATTACCTGGAAACAGGCCGCCGACCAGGTGTCCCGAATGTCGGCTCACCTGGCAATCATGGGCTTGCCGGAACGCAGCAATGTCGCCATTCTGGGCAAGAACAGCGCGCACTGGATCCTGTCAGACCTTGCCATTTGGGCTGCCGGCCACGTTTCAGTTCCGCTATACCCGACGCTCAATGGTGACACCGCAGCCTATGTGCTGGAGCACAGCGAAGCAAAACTGCTGTTCCTGGGGAAGTTGGACGGCAAGGCGGATGGCTGGAACGATATCAAGGGTCATATTCCCGGGGACATGCCGGTTATCTCTTTGCCGATGTCACCCCGGGACGACACGCCGAAGTGGCTGGACATTATCGCCCAGCAGCAGCCGGCAGAGCCCAGTTTGCCGGACCCTGATGACCTGGCCACCCTGGTTTATACGTCTGGAAGCACCGGTCGCCCTAAAGGCGTTATGCACAGTTTTCGCACCATGATTTCCGTCGCCGATGGGCTGCAGCAGATATTCCCGGTCACCCAGGATGAAAGAATGCTTTCCTATCTGCCCCTTGCCCACGTTGCTGAACGTGCGGCCGTGGAAACCCAGTCGCTTTATTACGGGTTCCACCTGTATTTTGCCAATTCCCTGGACACCTTCCAGGAAGATTTGCAGCGGGCCCGGCCGACCCTGTTCTTCTCGGTGCCCAGGCTGTGGATGAAGTTCTATCTGGCCATTAACAGCAAGTTGCCGCCGAAGAAGCAGAAGGTGCTGTTCAATATTCCGGTACTGAACAAGCTGGTGAAGAAGAAGGTATTGAAGCAGTTGGGTCTGGATCACTGCCGTGCGGCCCTGACAGGGGCGGCACCGCTCTCGGGCGAAATTATTGCCTGGTACCGGAACCTTGGGCTGGAACTGCTGGAGGTGTATGGGATGTCGGAGAACTTCGGCTATTCTCACGCCAACCGCCCGGGCCGGGCCAAAGTGGGTACCGTGGGTGTCACCAATCCTGGTGCGGAGCATCGTCTGGCTGAGAATGGCGAAGTGCAGGTGAAGAGCCCCGGCCAGATGCTGGGCTACTATAAAAACGAAGAAAAGACCCGCGAGGACGTTACCGAGGACGGCTTCCTTAAAACCGGGGATATGGGAGAGATCGACAGCGAGGGGTATCTGCGCATCACTGGCCGTGTCAAGGATCTGTTCAAAACCTCCAAGGGCAAGTATGTGGTGCCAGTGCCCATTGAAAGCCGCTTTAATCATCCCAAGGCAGAGGTTGTGTGTGTGGCGGGAGCCAATCAACCTCAGCCCTGCCTGATGGTCCTGTTATCCGAAGAAGCACGGGAAGCGCTGGAAGCCGGTGGCAGTCGTGATGAGCTGGAGAGGGAGCTGGCAGCGGAGCTGGACGCCGTTAACAGTGAGTGCGAGGCTCATGAGAAGCTGGCGTTCGTGGTCGTGGTGAAAGAACCCTGGACCATGGAAAACGGCATGCTCACACCCACCATGAAGATCAAGCGGAATGTGATCGAGGACTTCTATAACCGCAAAATGGACGAGTGGTTTGGCAAGAAGCAAAAGGTGATCTGGGAGTTCTGATCCCAAAACGAAAACACCGGTGGGCCTGGATATCCTGGCCCGCCGGTGTTTTCGAAATCTGTCTTCCCTTACTTTCCCCTACAGGGATGGGCTTAGTGCTCGCCCTGCATCATCTGGGGCATCTCCGGCGACGCGGTTGCTGCCCTCTTTCTCAAGGAACTCATTTTCCGACTGATAACCTGTACCGCCTGCTTTGCAGCTGCACGGGTATGCTGGCGCCTGACCTCAGTACTGTTGTGGAGGATACTTGACGGCAGTGGGTGTACGGTTGCGATATGGTCTTGAGTCATAGCGCCTTCCTCCTTATCTGGTGGATTAAAAATATTGGTTAGCTGACTATATAAACAAGTGTACGGCTTCGTATTTGCAGTTTAAATACGTTAAACTCCGTACTCATGTTGCAAATGTGCAGTGTCTATGGATTGGGATTATCTTCGATATATACATGCCCTGGCAATAGGGGGAACCCTTGCCAAAGCCGGTGAGATGCTGGGCGTTCACCAGACCACGGTGCTTCGCCGCCTGGACCAGATGGAAGAGCAGATGGGCGTTCAGTTTTTCGAGCGCAATCGGGATGGTCTGCAACTCACACCCGTGGGTGAAACCGCGTTCCGCGAAGCCGAAAGGCTGGCCGCCGATATGGAAAATCTTGAACGGCAGTTGGTCGGGCGGGATTCTGCGCCCGTCGGCAAGGTCCGGTTGGCGGCGACCGACACCATGGTGAATGCCCTTATCGGTCCGATGATTGCGGAGCTCGTCCGGGAGTATCCGGACATCGAACTGGAAGTGCTCACCGACAACGATGTGCTGAACCTAAGCCACCGCGAGGCAGACCTGACGCTGCGGCCGGTAAATAAACCCCAGGCCACACTGGAAGGGGAGCGCATTGGCACAATTGAGTCGGCCATCTACGGAGCTGCCAGCTACCGTAAGCGCCATGCCGACCTGGATCTTGAACATTCGCCGGAGCAGGCACTCTGGATTCTGCCGGATGAGAGCTTCAGCCACCTGGCAGCGGGGCGGTGGTATCGCAAGCACTTGAAGAACGCGTCGTCCATCATCCGCTGCAACAGTCTCCAGGCCATGCATGCCCTGGCGCGGGCAGGGGCAGGGCTGGCGGCGTTGCCCTGCTACCTGGGCGACAGCACGGAGGAGCTAGCGCGTCTGTCGGAGCCACTCGAAGGCGAGGGCGTTGACCTGTGGCTGATGGTGAACCACGACACGCAACAAATGGCACGGGTACGGATTGTGATGGAGTTCCTGACCGCCAGGCTGACCCAACTGACACCCCAGGTGGAAGGCGGGAGCTGACGCCGAATCATTATCCGGGCTTACCAGTCACCACAGAAGGGCCAGAACTGGTAGAAACGCCAGCACTGGAATTCCTCCTCACAGGTCTGGAGTTGGCGGTCATAGCGGAATGCCCGGTTCTGGACCCGAGTGGCCAATGACCTTACCTCCGGCTTGGCGAGGTAGCTCTGTCGCTGGTAGCCGGTTCTGCCTTCGTGGTAGGCGAGGTAAAGTTTCTCGGGGCTGGTGAGAGGAATGCCCACTTCTCTCTGGGTCAGGTGGTTATACCAACCCACGAAATCGAGTGCGTATTTCATGTTGGTTCGTACCACGGACAGACCGTCTCCGTTTGCGGCCAGGTACTCGGCCCACGCCGGGTCGAGCGCCTGGGCGTAGCCGTAGGCGGATGTTGGCCGGCGCCAGGGAATGAACCCCAGCAGGCGGGTCCGTGGTGGACGGGCGTGGCTGCGATACGACGATTCGTAGTAAACAAAAGCCAACTGCGTTGCAATCGGAGTGCCCCAGCGCTCCTTCGAACGGCTGGCATAGTCGTACCATACCGGATGCTCACGGAAAATCTCACAGACGTCGTCCGGGTTTGCCGGTGGGTCTGGCTCCAACAGACTGAAACGCATGATGGCGACAATGGTGATTGCCAACCCCAAGCCCAGCGTTGGCAAGCCATACCACCGCATTCGGGACTTCCAGATTTTCACCCGGTTGCTTTTAAGCCGGCTAAGTCGTCTGTTTTTCGGTCGATTACGGCGTTTCTTCATGGGCGGGACCGGGCCCTGTCACTCCACACTACAAAATGGTCATCTGTTACTGGCCAGCTTTGCTTGCAGCTTCAGCCGGCTCCATGGCATAACGAGATTCTCGTTACCAGAGGATACTAGATTCATGCGCGCACTATCCCAAGTTAAACCGGCATTACTTTTTCTTTTGCTGGTCTGCGGTTCTGCCACCGCAAGCCCACTGGCGGACTCGGTGCTCCGGGTGTCGCCCATTGATGAGGTTGTCGCCCAGTACCCGGCGATGATGAGCCAGGGCATCCGCCAGGGCCTGAAACAAAGCGGACGGGTTGAGCCGTTTGTTGCCAACACCATCAGCAGCGTTGTGAGTAATGCGTTCAGCGTTGCCGAGATTCGCGCGCGGCTGGTCGAGGATCTGGATCAGGGGCTCAGCGAGGGGCAGTTGAACTCGGTACTGGCGTGGTATGAAACACCGCTGGCAGAGAAAATTTCCCGGGCCGAGGTGGCCGCCTCGAACCCTGACTCGTGGAAGCAGGTGGAAGCCAATGCGGCGGCGCTGCAGGCGGAATACAAGGGCAGCGAAAGGGCCAAACTGTTCACACGCTTTGACCGGGCCGCCCGTGCAACGGAGAGTGCCGTGGACACCACCGTCGCCGTGCAGTTGGGGTTGGCCTCTGCCATGGCGGCGTTCAACGGTAGCAAGGGCCCGACCTTCGAACAGCTTCAGCAAAAAATCGAGAATCAACGTGGCATGTTGCGGGGTATGGTCGCCCAGCAGGTTTACGATGGCTACCTCTACACCTATCAGGATCTGAGCCCTTCCGAGTTGAAGGCGTACATTGAGTTCCTCGAAAGTGATGCCGGCTCGGCATTCACCCGCACAGTCACCAACAGCGTTCAACGCTCGATCACAGAACCGGTGGAATCCATCGGCAACCAGTTGGTGCGCTTTTTTAATCCGCGTTGACACCGCCAAAGATTGAAAAGCCTCTGTTTTGGGTCCAGTCTCCAGTAGTAACTTTCCACAGCGGAGACGGCCCCATGGATTTCAATGCCTACCAGCAAACCCTGGCCACCGAACTCAGGGGCCGGGAATGCCCCTTTCCCGAGGCGGAGTACCAACAGCGTCTCAAACACGTTCGCGCCAAAATGCTTGCGGGGGGGCTCGGAGCCGTGCTGTTAACCGACCCGTCCGACCTGTTTTATCTGACCGGTTACAGTACCTTTGAAGTGTCCGTTCATGTTGCCCTGGTGGTCACGGCCGACACGCTTACCCTTCAGGTGCCCTCGATCGAAACCGGTCCCGCCATGGTGACGACCCGGGTAGATCAGGTTATCGGTTACCGTTGGGAAGGTGTAGGCGATGTGTTGGATCCCCTGTCTCACGCGCTGACCGGGCACGGCGGTAAGGTCGGCGTTGATTACTGGCATGGCTCCCTCCGCCAGGGGGTCCTGGAGGGGCTCAAACAGCGACTTCCGGATACGCCGTTTGTCGATGCGTCCGGCCTGCTGAAAAGCATCCGTATCGTGAAATCACCGGCGGAGATTGACTGCCTGCGGCAGAGTGCCCGTATTACGGGGCAGGGTATCGAAGCCGCGGCTGCGGCCATTCGCCCCGGTATGACCGACAACGACATCGCAGCCGTCGGTGCCGAAAGCCTTCTGGCGGGCGGCAGTGAATTCATGAGCATGCAGCCTATCGTAACGGTCGGGCTGCGCAGCAGTGTCATCCACACCAATCACAAGCGCTGCCGGATCGAAGACGGCGATACGGTGTTCCTCGAGTTTGGTGCTGCCTGGCAACGTTACACGGCACCGATGATGCGTACGCTGGTGGCGGGTCAGCCGTCGGCCAGGATGCGGGCCGTTTTTGACGGTTGTCGTCGCGTGGTGGATACCCTCAAGACATCCATGGTGCCGGGTCAAACTTTCGATTCCGCCGCCAGGGCTGCGGAGCAGGTTATGGCCCCACTGGCCAGTGAGGTGTTTTTCTCCGGGGTGTTTGGCTACACGGTGGGGGCACAGTTTCCCCCCTCATGGGTGGAAGGGTCCGGTTTTATCGCCCGGGGAGAGTCGACGGTGTTCCAGCCGGGGATGGTGTTCCACCTGCCCATATGCCTGAGGATTCCGGGGCAATGGGGCATGGGTTGCAGCGATACGGTACTAGTGGGTGAGTATGGCGGCGAAGCGCTGACGGCCAATCCCTGGCGGCTGAACTGATCAATCGCCTCCCGGTGGACGATGACCCTCATTCCAGTCGAATTTCACGCAGGTAGAGTGTCTTGGGCTCCGGTAGTGCAACCGTGAAAAGGATCAGCCGTCTGATGGCCTGCATGTTCATTGACCGGCCTTTGGGGGCTGACCTGATCCTGTCGAGGCCCAGTTCGAATCGGTTGGGGCCGGGGGCCAGGGTGAGGCGGGTATTGAAGCGGTCATTGTAGTTGTTGTCGCCCAGATCATGCTCCATATCGTTGATTCTTAGTACCATTGGCAATGGGTGGTCCTGAGGGTTGTGCAAGTCGATGATGAGGTGGTCATAGTCGCGCCAGTCGTCGGGTAAATTGTGGAGAGAAACTCCGGAATAACGCGCTGTGGACAGGGATATCCTGAGTGCGCGGTTATGGGCGTCCATGGCATGGTCGGTTACTGGCTCTATGACGCCATCCCAGAATGGCGAGGGATCTGGCTGACTGAAGTCGTAGAGTGCAGGCGGCAGTTGACTGACGTGGTACTGCTGAATGGCGACCTTTGCCGTGGCGCCGATCTCTGCAGCCAGTAGCGCAGCCACAATGAGCCTCAGGGGCAAGGCTAAAGGCCTTGTTTGCCGGATGAGCGAGGCATGTGGCCGCACGGCCAGGATGGTCCACACGCCTATCTGGTTGCGGAGGATATCGTGCCAGTCCATCTGTCTGCTGGTTCCGTGTTGGAGCAGTTCGATGCCAGTGCCCAGCATGAGTACGACAAGGGTGCCAATGCCCCAGAGAAACCAGCCCGTCCAGATCCGCCAGGGCTGAATGGCGAGCGTCAGCAGAGCAAAAAACAGGATGTGCCCGAGATTCCAGGCTGATTTGAACAACGGCCCATCGGACCAACCGGGGCCGCCGACAAAAAACAGAGGTGCAATCAGAATCATGCCCGCAAACGCCAGATACCGGAGTATCCGGGTGTTGCGGGCAGGCCGGTACGCCGGCAGGTTTAAGGCCATCAGCTCCGGCTGGTCACTTCCAGAAGGTGGTAGCCGAACTGGGTTTTCACCGGGCCGAGCACCTTGTTCACTTCGCCACTGAAAACCACCTTATCGAATTCCGGAACCATCTGGCCCGGGCCGAAAGCGCCCAAGTCGCCGCCGTTGCGGCCAGAGGGGCAGGAAGAATGTTGCTTCGCTACTTCCGCGAAATCCTGGCCGCCTTCAATGGCTTTCTTCAGTTCTTCGCACTTTGCTTCGCTGTCTACAAGGATGTGACGCGCGGTTGCCTGAGTCATGGTGTGGTTTCCTTTTTTCGATTGAGGATCATGTTGCGATGACCGAGGGTGAAATGCTGCCCGCACTGGGCCGTTGAGGCAAGCGCTTTTTATCCGTGTTTCTGCTGTCTCACGGTTTCGGCCACAAACCTGTACAATGCCGGCTTTTCTTTCACCGGTCCGTGCCCGGTCCTCACTCTTATAGTAGGTCTATTCTTGATATCCACCGCGAACATTACCATGCAGTTCGGGGCCAAACCCCTTTTCGAAAACGTGTCCGTCAAATTTGGCAATGGCAATCGCTACGGCCTTATCGGCGCCAACGGCTGCGGCAAGTCCACGTTCATGAAAATTCTCGGTGGTGACCTGGAGCCGTCAGCCGGTCAGGTCATGGTGGACCAGAACCAGCGGTTGGGTAAGCTGCGTCAGGACCAGTTTGCCTATGAGGACTGCTCGGTGATTGATACGGTCATTATGGGCCACGAAGAGCTCTGGCGTGTAAAAGCCGAGCGGGATCGCATCTACTCGCTCGCAGAGATGAGTGAGGAAGACGGCATGGCCGTGGCGGACCTGGAGGTGCAGTTTGCCGAGATGGACGGTTATACCGCCGATGCCCGCGCTGGCGAACTGCTGCTGGGCCTGGATATACCCCTGGAACAGCACAACGGCCCCATGAGCGCTGTTGCACCAGGCTGGAAACTGCGGGTTCTGCTGGCCCAGGCATTGTTCTCCGACCCCGATATCCTGTTGCTGGACGAGCCCACCAACCACCTGGATATCAATACCATCCGCTGGCTGGAAAATATCCTGGTGGCCCGCAACAGCACCATGATCATTATTTCCCACGACCGCCACTTCCTGAACAGCGTGTGTACCCACATGGCGGACCTGGATTATGGCGAACTTCGGCTGTTCCCGGGCAACTACGACGAATACATGACCGCTGCCACCCAGGCCCGTGAGCGCATGCTGTCGGATAACGCCAAGAAGAAAGCCCAGATCGCCGAGTTGCAGCAGTTTGTCAGTCGTTTTTCCGCCAACGCTTCCAAGGCCAAGCAGGCGACCTCCCGCGCTCGTCAGATCGACAAGATCCAGTTGGAGGAGGTCAAACCGTCCAGTCGGGTAAGTCCGTTCATCCGGTTTGAGCAAACCAAGAAGCTGCATCGCCAGGCGGTAACGCTAAAGGAGTTCACCAAGGGCTTCGATGGCAGGCCGCTGTTCGACAGAATGAATCTGCAGATCGAAGCGGGGGAACGGGTGGCCATCATCGGGCCCAACGGCATTGGCAAAACCACACTGATGCAGTGCATGGCCGGCGCCATGGCGCCTGACAGCGGTGATGTTAAGTGGACCGACAGTGCCCAGGTTGGCTATTACGCCCAGGACCACGGCGCCGACTTTGATGAGGACATGGATCTGACCGAGTGGATGTCGCAATGGACCACTGGCGGAGAACAACTGGTTCGGGGAACCCTCGGCCGCATGCTGTTTTCAGGGGATGATATCGGTAAATCGGTGAAGGTTATTTCGGGTGGTGAGCAGGGCCGCATGCTGTTCGGCAAACTGATCCTGGAAAAGCCCAACGTCATGCTGATGGACGAGCCCACCAACCACCTGGACATGGAATCCATCGAGGCCCTGAACCTGGCGCTGGAAAATTACCCGGGCACGCTGGTGTTTGTCAGCCATGACCGGGAGTTTGTGTCATCCCTTGCCACTCGAATTATTGAACTGAAGGCCGACGGCATAACCGACTTCAGCGGTAGTTACGACGACTACCTGCGAAGCCAGGGTTACGTCTGATCGCTTTCGTCCAGACGGGCCAGCAGGCTATTGATGGCTCCCGCAAACTCAACCGGTGAGTCCTCCTGAAGGAAATGTCCGCCGGTGAGGGTGGTGTGGGGCTGGCCCGTTGCGCCGGGAATTCTCTCCTGCATATAACGGTCGCCGCCCCGGGTGATTGGGTCGCCGTTGCTGAAAGTGGTCAGGAACGGCTTCTTCCACTGCTCCAGAACCTTCCAGGCCTCGCGATTCGATTCGCTGGCAGGATCGTCCGGCGTTACCGGCACCAGCTTCGGGAAGGCGCGTGCACCGGCCTTATACTTCTTGTTGGGAAACGGCGCATCGTAGGCACGGCGTTCGTCGGGGCCGAGCGTGCGGAAGCTTCCAGTATTGATAATGCGGGCAATGGGAAACCAGGGGCTGTATAGGGCGAAGTTCTTCCACAGCTGGAACGCTTTGGGCACGGGCTGGTCGCCAGTAGGCAGCATCCCATTGCCCACGACGATGGCACGGAACCGCTCCGGATTTTCCGCCGCCAGTCTCAGGCCGAGAAGAGATCCCCAGTCCTGGCATACGAGGGTGATGTCTTGCAGGTCGGTCTGTTCCAGAAACGCCTGCATCCAGTCCATGTGGCTCTGATAACTGTACGCGTTGATGTCCGTGGGTTTGTCGGATTTACCAAAACCGATCAGGTCCGGCGCTATCACCCGGTGCCCTGCGGCTGCGCAAATGGGAATCATATGGCGGTAGAGGTACGACCAGGAAGGCTCGCCGTGCATCATCAGCACCGGGCTGGCGTCGGAGGGGCCTTCATCGACGTAGTGCATGCGCAGTCCGCCCACCTCTAGATAATGTGGTGCAAAAGGATAATCCAGCAGGCGTTCAAATCGTTTGTCAGGTGTTCGCAGCGCGTTCATCGTGTTCTCCGGCATCCGTCACGGAATTATTGTAAGCTTGCTTAACGTATCACGACTTGCACGGGCTGTGTCGGTCTTTTTCGGTACTTTGGCAGCATTTTCGCCACCCTTTCCCTTTTTTTAGCGTATGGGAGTTTCAACTTGGAGTGTAATACGGTTCTGGCCGTCACGCAGCGCTGGGTGTCGGAGGTGGTCATTGGTCTCAATCTGTGTCCATTTGCTCGCCGGGAGTTGGTGAGCGGGCGCATTCGCTTTGTGGCTACGGATGCCAACTCTGAAGAGGCTCTGCTTATCGCACTACAGGAGGAACTGACGCATCTGAATCAGCATCCGGAGGTTGAGACAACGCTGCTTGTGCATCCCGAAGTGCTGACGGACTTCATGGCATACAATGACTTTCTTGCTTCAGCCGAGGGCCTCATCGAGCATCTGGAGTTGGACGGTATCTACCAGTTGGCCAGTTTCCATCCCGACTACCAGTTTGGCGGCACCCAGCCGGACGACGCCGAAAACTACACCAATCGCTCTCCCTATCCGATGTTGCATCTGTTGAGGGAGGACAGCCTTGAACGAGCCATTGCCAGCTACCCGGGAACGGAATCGATACCGGAGCGGAATATCGAGCTGATGAACCGCCTGGGTGTCGAACACATGCGCAGAATCGGCAAACTGTTATGGTCAAAAAATCGCACTTCTGAATCTGTTTCCCTTTCCAAACGCTGAGTAGGATAAGTCATCATCAATGACAAACAGGGAGCGCAGCGAAGAATATGGAAATCTTACTCAGTGTACTGCTGTTCGCGCTGGTGTCGACGGTAACGCCAGGCCCGAACAACATCATGATCATGACATCGGGCGTCAATTTCGGGGTGTGGCGAACGCTGCCTCATTACCTCGGCATCTGTATCGGCTTTCCCGCCATGGTGGTTGCGATCAGCCTGGGTTTGGGGAAAGTGTTTGAAGCATTTCCGCAGTTGCATTTGGTGATCAAGATTCTTGGCATAACCTATTTGCTGTATCTCGCCTGGCGAATCGCGACCACAGCCACAGAGATCGACGGTGAGAAAACGAGCAAGCCGTTGTCGTTCCTTCAGGCGGCGGCCTTCCAATGGGTGAATCCCAAGGCCTGGGTTATGGCGGTTGGCGCGTTGGCGACGTTCACTACGGTCAGCAGTGGCGAAGTGCTGCAGCAGTCATTCTGGATCGGGCTGACCTTTTTGCTGGTCAGCGTGCCCTGTGTCGGTAGCTGGATGCTTGGTGGGGCAGGGTTGCGGAAATTGCTGCACAAGCCTTTGTATCGAAGGATGTTCAACTGGACCATGGGCGCGCTGCTTGCGCTGTCGGTGATTCCCATGCTGTCCGTGGAGACCGCGAAACTGGTGTAGCCGGGTTCTGACAGCGGTGGGAGCGCCACCGCCGTCAGATGTCGATGACCGACCGGGGCGAGATCAGTCTACCCGGGTGAGAGTGACATCGATGTTGCCGCGGGTGGCGTTCGAGTAAGGGCACACCTGGTGGGCTGCATCGATCAACTGCTTCGCCTTGCTATCGTCCATGCCCGGTAGAGAGATTTTCAGTTCCACCTCAATCCCGAAGCCTCCGGGAATCTGGCCGATGCCGACCACACCCTCAATGGACGCATCCTCTGGCATGGGAAGCTTGTCCCGGCCGGCGACGAATTTCATGGCGCCGATGAAGCACGCAGAATAACCGGCCGCGAACAACTGCTCCGGGTTGGAGCCTTTGCCGCCGGCACCACCCATTTCTTTCGGTGTTGTCAGCTCAACATCGAGAATGCCGTCTGAGGAAATGGCCCGGCCATCACGGCCACCGGTAGCTTCTGCTGACGCGCGATAAAGAACCTGTTCAATAGACATGTTTTCGACTCTCCTTGTGCGCATTACAGCGCATATTGTGTTGATGACTTTATTTTCAGATCAATGGTTGCACAAAATTATGTTTTGCACAATATAAATAAGACGTTGTGCTCTCAGCAGAATATTTTCCGGTTGCTACCATTGGCAGCGGCGTGTTTGCTCCCTAAAGTAGAGGGGTTCCCCAACGAGTGTGAGTGTGATGCCTGTCATTCAAAAACCTGTCAAAGGCGTAACAATGCCGGCCGCTGACCAGCCACTGGAGCTGCATTCTCCCGAGCAGGCGGGGGCCCTGCTGGCGGATTTCATCCACCGGCATCCTGGCCTGATGATATTGACAGGAGCCGGCGTCAGTACCGACTCCGGCATTCCAGACTATCGGGATGGCGATGGCGCGTGGAAACGCAAACAACCGGTCCAGCACCAGGACTTTATGACAAGCACGATGGTTCGCCAGCGTTACTGGGGGCGAAGCCTGATTGGTTGGCCAATCATCCGCAATGCGCGGCCCAACATCGCGCATCATCGCGTTGCTGAGTTGGAACTTCGCCGCTACAGCCGCCTGCTCGTCACCCAGAACGTGGATCGCCTGCATCAGCAGGCGGGTAGCCGTTCGGTAACGGATTTGCACGGCAGGGCTGACGAGGTTGTCTGCATGGATTGTGGATATCGCTGCAAGCGGGACGAGGTCCATGAGCGTTGCGCGGATATGAATCCGACATTTGAATATTATTCCGCCGGTGCCGCGCCGGACGGTGATGCCGATCTGGAGGTGGACTTCTCTGAGTTTCGCATTGCGGACTGCCCATGTTGCGACGGCATCCTTAAACCGGATGTGGTGTTTTTCGGGGACTACGTGCCCAAAGACCGGGTGACGTCCACACTGGACACGCTCAAGGCGTGTGATGGCCTGTTGGTGATCGGCTCGTCGTTGATGGTCTATTCCGGATTTCGGTTTTGTCGCTATGCCAGGGAATGGGGCAAGCCCATGGCGACACTGAACCTGGGCCGTACCCGTGCCGATTCACTGGTGGACCTGAAACTTAACGCCGGCATCAGTGATACCCTGGCCTACACCCTGGGCCAGCTCTGACTCTTCGGCATCTACCTATACGCATCTGAGGCTGGTTTCATTAGCTTGCTTAGATGAACGTTCATACATATTCCTACCAGCTTCAACCCGAAAAAGTCCGCGCGGAATTTTTCCGGCTTCTTCCCATCTCGCTATTTGTGGTGGCGTTTGGTGCTGCCTTTGGTTTGGCGGCCATCCAGAAAGGATTGGAGCCACTGCAGGCGATACTCATGAGCACTACGGTATTTGCGGGCGCCTCTCAGTTTGCCGCTGTCGATATGTGGGGTAGCGAGGTGTCGCTGATTCCGTTGATGGCCGTTGTATTCGCCATCAATTCCCGCCATCTGCTGATGGGAGCTTCCCTGTACCCCATGCTCAGGGATGTGTCCCCGGGTCGGCGCTATGGCTTACTGCTGCTCCTGACTGACGCCAACTGGGCTGTTTCCGCACAGGAATATCAGAGCGGTAAGCGCAACCTCGAAGTCATCCTTGGTGGCGGTCTTGTTCTGTGGGTGGCGTGGATTATCGGAACCTGGCTCGGCGTTTACTTCGGTGGGTTGCTGCAAAACCCCAAAGCACTGGGCCTGGATATGGTTCTCGGTTGTTTCCTGCTGGCCATGGCGCTTGGAGGCAACAAGTCACCGCGGACACTGGTAGCCTGGACGGTTGCAGCGATCTCGTCACTGGCTGCCTGGAAGTGGTTGCCGCCCAATACCCACGTGGTTGTCGGTGCGTTGGCGGGTGGCGCCATTGGTTTTTTCTGGATGGAAAAGAAGCCCGAAGCACCGGAATCTGTTGAGGAGGGACGTTCATCATGACGGTTGAAACCACGGTTGCCGGAACCATGGCCCTGATTGCCATCATGACGCTTGTCACCCTGGCGACGCGCTTCGGCGGTGTGTTCCTGATGTCGTTCGTAACGATCAACCCCCGCATCGAAAGCTTCATCAACACCATGGCTAGTTCGGTGCTGATCGCGATCATCGTTCCCATGGCGGTAAGCGGCGATGCGGGCTCATTGGCAGCGCTGGTTGTCACCGCCATCATCATGCTCGCCACGAAAAAGCCCCTACCCGCTATCGCAGCCGGTATTGCCAGTGCGGGGTTGGTCCGTTACCTAGGAATCACAGCACTGTAAGACGATTTGCCAATCAGGACGGGGCAGGAACGGTCTCCCAAAAATGTGCGGAGCCATGGATGGCGGAGCCCAAGCGTACATGGACGTATTCACAGCGTTTTTTGGGAGACCGTTCCTGCCCCGGCCGCCTCAGCGGCACCAGTCTCAACGTCCAGATCCGCGGGCTCTGGCATCGGATTGGTGTTACGCAGTGCCAACTCGCCGATACCAGGAAGCTTTATACCGAGTCCGAGGGGATTGATGCCCATGGACAGTCCAAGGATGTTCAATTCGAATCCCTCGCGAACACCGGCCAGAATACCAAAATAACCACCGAGCGATAGTTGATAACCGCTGCCGCCAGGTACCTCAGACAGGACACCATTTCCCAGATAGTCCTTACCAATCGCATGATTCGGTAGGGCCACGTCCATTTCCGGAATCTGGCGGATCACCCAGGCGACGAAGGTGTTGCTGTTGGGGCCGGGCCAGGCGGTGTATTCCGTCGGGTATGGGTAGCGGTCAATCACCTCATCCAGCTGATCAATAATCCGCGCTGCCTGCTCACCGCGAATATCCGCAATCAACGTCGGCGGCGCGCCGTACCAGGCACGATCCGGGTCGTCTGGCCGCGACTGGACAACGTAGTGACGCCAACCGGTGACTTCATGAACATAGTAGCCATCGGCACCCGCCTCTTTGGTGCTGATCCAGGTATGCAAGGAAAAATAACCCCGCCAGTTATAGGCGCGAGCCCCGTAGACCTGAACCACGGCCGCTTGCTCCTGCTCCGGGCGTGGAGCTATGCCCGCACTGGAACGATCTGCTGTTCGCCAGCTCCCTGAGTCCTGAAGGCTGGCGCAGGCGGCCAGGAACAGCGGGCCGGCGAGCAGAAGTGACAGTGTCAGGGTTATGCCGATAAAACAGCGTTTGAAGATCTTCATCTCACTCCGTGAACGTTCAATGACGATGACTATACGACCGAGCGATTTCTGAGTTCATTTGAGCCTTAAAGTTCCATAGGAAGCAAGCGGCCAGGCCATTTGATGGTCACGGTTTACTGGTATACGCTGAAAATACAGGCATTCGAAGCACTTGCCTGACACTCACAGTCTTTGGAGCAGGAGGCGTCATGTCCGACCATCATGTTTACAAGAAGGTGGAAGTGGTTGGCTCTTCGAAGAAAAGTATCGAGGATGCCATTGAGAATGCGATTGCCGAATGCAGCAAGAACCTTCGTAACATCGAATGGTTCGAGGTACAGGAGACGCGCGGCCATGTGGTCGACGGAAAAGTCGGGCATTATCAGGTCGTGCTCAAGATTGGCTTCAAGATTGAGGGAAGCTGACATCCGGTAGATTAGACCAGCTTCAGTGGATGACTATTCCGCATTTGACGCTATCCAACTAGAGGAGGAGGGCGCGGAATTGTGTTGAAACAACCCCCGGTTGTAAAAGAGACTGACCTGCCGCTGCTGGTGGATCTGTATGAGCTGGCCATGGCCCAGGCCTATTGGGCCGAAGGCATGAACGAGAACGCGGTGTTCAGTCTTTTCTTTCGCAAACTTCCTGAGAACCGTAATTTCGTTCTTGCCTGTGGCCAGCAGCACGTGGCCCATATTATTGAATCTCTTGCCTTCACCGACGAACACATAAAGCGCCTGGAATCCCTGGGCAGGTTCCAGCCCCAGTTTCTGGACTGGCTGCGGGAATTCCGCTTCAGTGGTTCTTTACATGCGATTGCAGAAGGAACGCCGGTATTCCCTCAGGAGCCGTTGCTGGAAGTGGAGGGGCCTGTTGCCGAGGTTCAGTTGCTGGAAAGCCTGGTGATGAACTATGTGCATCTGGAATCCGTGCTGGCGTCCAAGGCGGTCCGCCTGATTTCCGCGGCGGAAGGCCGGCCGGTCGTCGACTTCGGAATGCGCCGCACCCACGGTATGGATGCGGCACATCGGGGTGTGCGCGCGTACCGATTCGCCGGTCTGGCCGGAACCAGCAATGTCCTGGCGGGCCTGGATTTCAACATGCCGGTACACGGCACCATGGCACACAGCTTTGTACAGGCTTGTACAGATGAGATGGAGGCGTTCAGGGCCTATGCTCGACTTTACCCCGGCACGACACTACTGGTTGATACCTACGACACCCGCTCTGCAGTGGAGCGGATCATCAACTGGCTGCAAGAAGAACCAGATGTGCGTATTGGCGGTATCCGCCTGGATTCCGGTGACTTGGCCGATGAGGCTGCTGAATGCCGTCGCATGCTGGATGAGGCAGGCCTTGGCGAATTAAAAATCATGGCGAGCGGCGGTCTGGATGAATACAAGATCGCGGCGCTCGTCTCTGACAATGCCCCCATCGATGGCTTCGGTGTTGGCACTGCTATCGGAGCCTCGAACGACGAGCCGGCATTGGAGCTTGCCTTCAAGCTTACGGAGTACGCGGACCTGCCAAGAATGAAAAACTCCCCTGGCAAGCAGTCGTTCCCAGGCCGCAAGCAGGTTTACCGTCGCCTTGACCCGAACGGCCGCCTGGCACAGGACGTCGTTGCCGGCCGGGACGAAGTGTTTGATGGCGAGCCGCTATTGAAGCCGGTCATGAAGCGAGGCCTGATCATCGAAGGCGCCATTCCGACATTAGATAGTCAAGTGAACAATGCGAAGCGGGCGGTGGATGCCCTGCCGAGCCAGTTTCGCTCGCTGGAGCCTGCACATGAAAATCCGGTTTTGATCAGCGACTTTCTCAGGGCATTGCAGCGGGACACGCTGGCAAAGATTCGGGGCTGACTGAAAGGCAAAAATGTGAGATTTCCTGTGGCCCGGGCTTACCGAAGCATGCGCCGTCTGATAGCGCCAACCAACTGGTTCAGCAATTCGCGGGACTGACCCTCGTAGAGCGTGTGGAACTTTTCCTTTTGCACCTCTCGTTCATGGCTGGTGTTCGACGACAGGGAGTCTTTGCGTAGATCCATGAAATGGCAGGCGGCCAGGTGGGCCCTTATATTGTTATCAATCAGTTGCGTAATGAGCCCGTCAATGTCGTCATGGCAAAACGGACGTACGCGGTTAAGGGTGCTTCGTGCATCCAGTGCCGCCTTGCGGGCTTCCAGGCGTAATTCGCCGGCGGGTTCATCAGACTCCACAGAACGCAGAAACATGCCCAGCTTGTCGTGCAGTAGCCAGACCAGGGGCCAGATGGCCTCGTAAGCGGCTTTTTCAGCGGAGAACTGCTCACTGGCAATTGCGTTTCCGGTTTCCGTGGAGCTGGGGCTGTTGAACTGGGACACGCGTATTTCGTCCATGTCGTGCCATAGGCTGTCGACGCGCTGTTTGACGGTATCGCTTTGTTCCGCTGCGGCCCGTTTGGCGGTGGACGCCGAAAACAGGGCGACGACTGCCACAATGAGCGCGGCAATCGCGATGAAAAACGTCAGCTGTGTTGTCGCGAGAAAGTCGAAAAGGTAGTCCATATCCATGGCTGCCCGCTCCGGTAAGTGTCTGCACGACCCCTGGCTCGCTACTGGTTCTGCTCGGTTTGTCTGAACGGCAGCGCCCGTAGGGCATCTTCAGTATAGGCCATGACATGCTCTGCTTCTTCGCTGGTAAACCTTTCGATGGCGTCGCGAAACCCGGGATGCATAACGCCATGCCAGGAATGGGTGATCACCGGCTCAAACCCCCGAACCAGTTTGTGTTCCCCCTGCGCGCCAGCATCGAAGCGTGCCAGCCCCAGCCGTATGGCCAGTTCAATGCCTTGATAGTAACAGGTTTCAAAATGCAGGTGGTCGAATTCCTCCAGGCAGCCCCAGTAACGCCCGTAGAGCGTATCTTCACCCGTCAGGAACAGGGCGCCGGCGATCATCTCACCCCCTATTACCGCCATGACCAGGTGGAGTTGCTCCGCTTGGCGGTCTTTCAGCAGGCGGAAAAAGGCCTTGTTCAGGTACGGCCGCTGGCCCCGTTTCAGGTAGGTGGCCTGGTAAAACACGTGGAAGGCCGCGAGCACATTGTCCGGGATATCGTCTCCCGAAAACTGTCGGAATGAAATGCCCTGATCCGCAACCTGTCTCCTTTCCTTACGGATCGATTTGCGCTTGCGCGACGTCAGTCGGGCGAGAAAGTCCTCGAAGGTGGTGTAGCCGTGGTTGTGCCAGTGGAACTGGCAGCCGATACGGTGAAGCTGGTCGCTCCTGTCCAGCAATGTCTGGTCCTGGCGATCCGGGAAAAGCAGGTGCCAGGAGTGGGCGCCCAGGCGGGTGGTGGTGGCATCCAGCGCATCGTGGATTCGTTCGGGTGTCATCCACTGGCGAAGGCCTTCCGAGAACAAAAGCCGTGGTCCCTGGCAGGGTGTAAACGGAACGGCAATCAGCAGCTTGGGATAGTAATCCATGCCATAGCGCTGATAGGCATCGGCCCAGGCCCAGTCAAAGACGTATTCTCCCATGGAGTGAGTTTTCAGGTAGGCCGGAGCCACTCCGGCTAGCTGGTTGTCCAGGTAGAACGCCAGATGGGCCGGCTGCCAACCTGTCGCGGTGGTTGTACAGCCAGACTCTTCCAGTGCAAGCAGGAACTCGTGTTTAAGAAAGGGGTTGTAAGGGCCGACAAACCCGTTCCAGTCCTGCGGATGGATGTCACCAATCGACTGGACGGGGCGGATTGTCAGTGATGCGATACCGGGTTCTGGCATGGTCAGGGCTTCTCCGTGGTTTACCCAGTACCATACGTCAGAACCCGGGGTTTGATCACTGCCCGGAAGTACGGTTTTCCATGCGCTCACAGCGCTTTTCCATTTTCTCCTGCCATTTCTCCATTCTGGCGCGGCGCTTCTCCCGCCTCTCCTCGTGAATATCGTCCCAGATCTCGCGCTGCTCGGCGGTCAGTTTCAGGCGATTTGCCATTTCATTACGATGCTCGTCCAATTTTTCCTGGCGTTTTTCGTCGTTGAACCTGCCTTTGCCTTCACGCATGTTCTCGCACATTTCGGCTATATCGTGTTTGCCACGATGGTGGTCGCCATGGTCCGAGGCCATCGCCATGGGGCTGGTGAAAAAGGCCGCGGCGATCAAAGCACCAGCAATGCGTCCGGAAGTGATGTGTTTCATTGGGTGTTCTCCTGTGTTGTAAATGAGCCTGCACCAGCAGACCCGGTCTGAACTCACAGGGACTATGCTAACGGAGGTTGGTGTCAGGCGGCGTCAGCGAACTGTAAAGGTTATGCAAAGGAAAATGATGCAAATCAGTGGACTTGCGGGAGCGTGTTAGACTGCATTCAGTCACAACGGAGGATTGCCATGCAGAACCGGGTGCTGTTGGTTGAAGACGACGAGGAGTTGCGGGAACTGCTGTCCCGCTATCTGGCCAATCAGGGCTTTACCGTAAGAGAAGCCGCAAACGGTCAGGATGGATTGTCACTGGCACTGGGCCAGCATTGCGACCTGGTAGTGCTGGATATCATGTTGCCGGATATCAGTGGCCTGGAAGTGCTGCGTCAGTTAAGGGCAAAAACCCATCTCCCTGTTGTACTGCTGACCGCCCGTGGCGATGAGACGGATCGAATCGTGGGTTTTGAGGTTGGCGCGGATGATTACATACCCAAACCCTGCAATCCCCGGGAACTCATCGCCAGGCTACAGGCATTGCTTCGCCGTGTTGCCTGGGATCAGGAAGTGGGGATGGATGAGTCAAGGGCATACGGCGACTTGCGGGTCGAGCCGGTTCATCGTCGAATCTGTCAGAACGACATGGCGCTGGATCTGACGGCTACCGAATACGAGGTGTTGCAGGTTCTGCTGGCCCATGCTGGCAGTGTGGTACGTAAGACGGACCTCATGCAGTGGGCTCTGGGTCGTCGACTGGAAGCCTATGATCGCACCCTGGATATGCACATCAGCAATCTTCGGAAAAAGCTGGGGAACGATGACCCGCCCCGAATCGAAACTGTACGCGGGCTGGGCTACAGCTATCGGGTGCCAGTATGACCCGGCGGCTCAGGTTTCCCCTGTTCTGGCGGATATTCCTGTCGATCTGGCTGGCTATGGCGGTCACAGTGCTGATGAGCAATGTGGCAACCCGTGCCCTGATGGAGCGGGAACGAATAGCCATCGAGCGACAGGTCGGCCTGCGGGAACTGGCGCTGGAGGCTCTGGTGGTCAGGGAGAATGAAGGCCGAGGCGCTGCCTGGCGCTTCCTGAAGGAGCAGGGTAAGAGCCTGGATCTTCACCTGTTGTTGATAGATGCGGATCGCAACGACGGCGACCTGCCTTCCTCCATCCGCGAGCGGATGAAATCGGGTGGTTGGCACCGGCAAAAACCGGCGGTTATTGAGGTTGGTGAGGACCATCGCCTGGTGGCCTGGCCCCGCCTGGATGGCGAAGGCTGGCTTGATCCCAAGCTGTTCCGTCTCCTGGAATTGGGGCTGGCGTTCGTCATCATCACGCTCGCCTGTTGGTGGATTGCGCGCCTGGTGTCCCGCCCCCTGAAGCACATGGAATCCACCGCTCGTGCGATCGCTGAAGGTGACAACGCGCTTCGAGTCAGCGATCGCATCGCGAATCGACGGGATGAGGTGGGTGCTTTAGCGACAGCCTTCAACGCCATGACCCAGCAACTGTGCAGTTTGCTCGAGCGCCAGACACACCTGTTGCGTGATATATCCCACGATCTCCGAACTCCACTGACGCGGCAGCGTATTGCGATCGAGCTGGCCAGTGACGGTAGCGTGGATGCGGATCTGTTGGCGTCGATCCTGCGGCAGAATGAACGTCTGGAAGCGATGACCTCCCAGATCCTGACGCTTTACCGGGTCTCGGAGCAGGGAAGCGACATCGAGCGGGAAGCCGTGCAGCCGGTCGTGGTGATCAATGACGTTCTGAGGGATGCGGCGGACTACGCCGAGCACCGTGGAGTGGATTGCCAGCTTATGGTGGATGAGGGCTGCCGCAACACGTCGCTGTTAGGGGATCGCGGGCTCATTCAGCGGGCACTGGACAATGTCCTTCAGAATGCCCTGGATCATACGCCGCCGGGAAAGAAGGTGCATGTTGCGTTGCGCTGTGATCAGCGGCAATTGTTGGTGGACATACGGGATGAAGGCCCAGGCGTGCCTGAAGACGTTCTGCCCCATCTCTTTGAGCCCTTCTACAGGGCCGATAAGTCTCGCGGTGGCAAGGGGTGGGGGCTTGGCCTGGCCATTGCGAAGGACATTGTTGCCATCCATGATGGCCGGATAGAGGCGTTCAACACCGAGCCGCACGGTTTGGTGGTGGTGTTGAGATTTCCGCTCTTCACCGCTGGCTGAAAAGCAGAAAAGGCTTGGTGTCGGCCTCATGATGGCTGTGTGTCAGGAGCTGGTTTTATGCCCAAGGATTACCCCATACCCGCTGGCTTTCTGGAACGGGAGACAGAAATCAAAAAGAGCCGGTTTATTGCCCGGGTTGCCCCGGTTTCGTCCCGGGATGACGTTAAGACATGGCTCGAACAGGCCCGGAAAGACCACCCGGATGCTCGCCACATCTGCTGGGCCTATCAGATAGGCCGGCCCGGCGCGGCCGCCGAAGCCGCGATGAATGATGATGGCGAACCATCGGGAACCGCTGGAAAGCCCATTCTCGGTGTCATTCAGCACAAGGATCTGGGAGACGTGCTGGTGATGGTGATACGGTATTTTGGCGGTATCAAACTCGGGGCCGGCGGCCTCGTCAGGGCCTATGCCGGGGCGACTGAAGCTGTCCTTTCGGGGGTTGAAAGGGTGATTCAGCAACCCATGTCACGAGTAACGGTGACCATGACCTTCGCAGATGAACAGCCGCTCAGGCATTGGTGTGACCAAAACGGCGCAGAGATTGATCGCGTTGGGTACAGCGCCGGCGTAACAGCTGACGTGAGCCTGGTGGAGGCGCGGAACCAGGAATTCACGGCGTTTTGTGATGCTCGCGGTATGAGTTACCGTTTTGATCGTTAAGGAACCATTTGCGAAACGCTTCGTGTCGACTGTGCGTATACTTTAATGAATGAAGTATGGAAAGAGGCAACCAAGATTATGAAAGTTATCCTTGTATCCCTGTTTTTGATGGCCCTAACGGGCTGTGCCAGCAACGTAGTCACTGATTACGATTCCAGCGCGGTCTTCGGTAGCTACAGTTCCTGGGCATTTGCACCGAAGGGCAAGGACCAGTCGTTCACTTCGCTTGATGGTGGTCGGATAGAGAGTGCGGTCGAGAGGGAACTGAACCGAAAAGCCATGCGTAAGGTGGCAGAAAACGAGGCGGATCTGCTTGTCACCTGGCAGGTGGTTGAGGAGGAGCGTCTCGAGCGCAGCGGTGTTGGGCTCGGCTTCGGCTTTGGCCATGGTAACTTTGGCTGGGGGTTGTCGTCGGCTCCACCAGTGCGCGAAATTCAGGAAGGCAAGCTGGTGGTGGAGCTGGTCGATACGGAGACTGATCGTGTCGTCTGGCGCGCAGCGAGCCGGCGTTACCTGAATGAGAACCAGGCAACCGAGTCGCGGCGGGAGCTGATCGACGAGATTGTCGCGGACATGTTTGAAAAATACCCTCCCGGGACGTGAGTGTCCCGTCAGGGCTCTTAAACAACATGAGGCCGTTTATGAAGAATCGTTCTGGGGGACTGGTGTTCTCCACGGAACAGGGACGGATGTGCCCGGATTGTCGCCACCCCGTTGATGAATGCGTCTGCGGGAAACCGGTTCGTCCCGCCGGTGATGGCGTCGTGCGCGTCAGCCGGGAAACCAAGGGGCGTAAAGGAAAGGGTGTGACCTTGATTACCGGTATCCCGATGGACGACAAGGAACTGAAAGCGTTCGCGAAGGTGTTGAAAGCCCGATGCGGAACCGGTGGCACGGTGAAGGAGGGCACTGTGGAGATCCAGGGTGACCAGCGAGACCTGCTGGTGCCCCTTTTAAAGGAAAAAGGTTGGACGGTGAAGCGATCCGGTGGCTGAGTTTTGTATACTCTTATGTATACTATGAGGCGTTCTGAACTTGATCAACCGGAGAAAGTGAATGCACGTACTGGTACTGGGTGCAGGTGTTGTTGGTGTTGCAAGCGCATGGTTCCTAAAGCAGCAGGGATATGACGTCACCGTTGTAGACCGGCAAAATCAGGCGGGCACCGAAACCAGTTATGCCAACGGCGGCCAGATATCGGTATCCCATGCGGAGCCCTGGGCCAACCCCTCGGCCCCCTTGAAGATACTCAGGTGGCTGGCCCGGTCCGATGCACCACTGCTTTTTCGTCCCCGCCTGGACCCGGCGCAGTGGCGCTGGGCGATGGCTTTTCTAAAGCAGTGCACGGCTTCCCGGGCGGCTTATAACATTCGACAGATTGTCAATCTGGGGATCTACAGCCGTACCCATTTGCAGGCGTTGCGACAGGATATCGGCATTGAATACGACCACCTCGAGAGAGGCATCCTGCATTTCTACACCAACCCCGGAGAATTCGAATCTGCCCTGAACCCAGCCCGCATCATGCGGGAGCTGGGGTGTGATCGTCAGGTGATTGACGCCAACAGGGCGGTGGAACTGGAGACCGCCCTGGCTCCGGTTAAAGACCGGATTGCTGGCGCCACCTACACCTCCGAAGACGAATCCGGCGATGCCCGTCAATTTACCCAGGCCCTGGCGAAAAAAGCAGAGGGAGCCGGCGTGGAGTTCCTCTACAACAGCGAGATTCTGGGGTTCGAGAACACTCAGGATCGGGTACTTGGAGTCAACATTATTCGCGAAGGCCGCCACCAGATTCTTCGTGCCGACAACTACGTGCTGTGCCTGGGTAGCTACAGCGCTACTCTCGCTCGAAAACTGGGCCTGACTCTGAATGTTTACCCCGCGAAAGGCTATTCCATCACCGTGCCGGTGAAGAACGAGGCCGCTGCCTTCAACGTCAGCCTTACCGACGATGAGTACAAACTGGTGTACTCAAGACTGGGCGACCGTATACGGGTGGCAGGCACCGCGGAACTGAGCGGCTACAACCGCGAACTGAACCTGCCCCGATGCCGCGCGATCGTCCGGCGCACCGCAGAGTTGATGCCCGATGCAGGGCACTGGGAAAAGGCCGAATTCTGGGCCGGATTGCGCCCGGCGACCCCCTCCAACGTGCCTTACATCGGAAAGAGCCATTTCGGCAACCTCTACCTGAACACCGGCCATGGCACGTTGGGGTGGACACATTCCTGCGGTTCCGCGGCAGCTTTGGCGGACATTGTGGCCGGTCGCACCCCCGATGTGGATTTTGCGTTTACCGGGCTTTAGTGCTCCCGCAACTGATCCCGGATCAGTTTCTTGTTGATCTTGCCGACGCTCGTTTTCGGTATGTCGTCGACGAAATCAATCTGGTTCGGTATGGCCCACTTATTGATCTCACCGGAATCCACGAACTGCTTCAGGTGATTCTGGATATCGTCCAGTGACGCTTCCTCTCCGGGCTTGAGGGTAACCAGTGCGTGGGGGCGTTCGCCCCACTTCTCGTCGGGCACGCCCACAACCGCTGCCCCAGCGACGGCTGGATGCTGACTGATCAGGTTTTCCAGATCCAGGGAGGACAGCCATTCACCGCCAGTTTTGATCACATCTTTAATGCGGTCCTTGATCAGCAGTGTGTTGTCTGTCCCCAGGCTGGCCACGTCCCCCGTGTGCAGCCAGCCACCTTGCCAGAGCTCCTCGCCTTTCTCCGGCTCCTTGAAGTAACTCTGGGTCAGCCACGGTGCCCGGGCAACCACTTCGCCCTTGGCCTCGCCGTCATGGGGTACCGGTTTGCCCTCAGGGGTCACGATTTCCAGTTCCACCATGGGCACCGCAATACCTGTCTTGATGCGTTTGGAGGTCTGCTGCTCCAGAGGCAGTTCCAGATCCTCTGCTGTCAGATGAGTGGTGCTGAGAAGCGGGCAGGTTTCCGACATGCCATACCCCGTGTACATGGACACGCCCAGTCTGGCCCCGGCGTCACACAGGCCGCGCGTAAGGGCGCTGCCACCGATCAGTACGTGCCAGTTGCTGAGGTCGGCCGTCTTGATGGATTCGGTTGCCATCATCATCTGCATGACCGTTGGTACACAGTGGGAGAAGGTCACCTTGTGCTCCTTGAGGAGGTCGACCAGCAGTTCCGGTTCATAGCGTCCGGGGTAGACCTGTTTTATGCCCAGCATGGTGGCGGCGTAGGGCACACCCCAGGCATGCACGTGAAACATCGGGGTCACGGGCATGTAAACGGACGAAGACCTGAGTAGCGGCATCTCATCATACGCGGACAAAGAGCCGGTCATTGCCAGTGTATGGAGAACGAGCTGGCGGTGACTGAAGAAAACACCCTTTGGGTTCCCGGTGGTACCGGTGGTGTAGAAAGTGGTGGCGATGCTGTTCTCGTCGAAGTCCGGGAAGTCGAACGTTTTAGCGGCCTTGGCAAGCAGGTGTTCGTATTCGCCGAGCGATGGCAGTGATGTGGTTTTGGCTTGTGCCTCGTCACTCAGTTGGATGTAGTGTTTGACCGTGTTGATCTCGTCTTTCACGCCTTCCAGGATGGGCAGGAAGTCATCGTGGACCATCACCACATCGTCTTCAGCGTGGTTCATGGTGTAGACAATCTGCTCGGGCGACAGGCGCACGTTCACCGTATGCAATACGGCACCAATCATCGGGATGGCGAAGAAGCATTCCAGGTACCGGGGCGTATCCCAGTCCATCACCGCGACGGTGTCACCCGGTTTAACGCCCGCGTCGGTGAGAGCGTTGGCCAGTTGGTTAATACGCTCAACCAGGTCGGTATAGGTGTACTTGCTGCGGTTGGCGTAAACGATTTCCTGGTCGGGAGAGTACCGGGGGCCGGAAAGAAGCAGTTGTTTGATCAGCAGCGGGTATTGGTGGGCGTTGTCTGCCGGCTTCAGGATGCGGGTCTGTGCCATGATTCGGTGCCTCTCTCAATTGTTTAATTTATAACGAGAAGAGGGGTAAATCTGACACAGTTTCTGGTTTACGGAAACCTTTAGGCGATAAAAAAGCGCAGATTCGGTGAGGCGGGATTCCATTGACCCACCGGTCCCGGTCTGCGCCCTCGATGGGGTGTTCGCGAGAGGTTATTCGCGAGAAATTATTCGTAAGTGCAGAGGTAGGCCGTGTCGATGTCAGTCCGGGCCTTGAAGCTGGCCTGTCCCGCCACTTCAAAAAACTCGCCGGAACCATAGGTCATCCATTCTTCCATGCCGGGCAGGAGAACGGTCAGTACGCCACTGATCACCGTCATGGTTTCTTTCTTGCTGGTGCCAAACTCATACTCGCCCGGGCTGATCACCCCCACGGTAGCCGGAAGGCTGGAGGTCTGGAAGGCGATGGATTTGGCCTTACCGTCGAAATACTCGTTAACTTTCAGCATGGGATACGCTCCTAAAAATTGTGGGAGCCTACTATACGGGAATTTTGTGCAACTCCAATGACAAATTTGCCGTCACTGGTCCCAGGTATTTCCACGGGTGCTGTCGGTTGTGGGCACGCCAATATGCATCGCCGCCTTTGCCATTATGTTGGCGCTCACCGGTGCGGTCAGGAAGAGGAACACGGTGATGAGCACTTCGGCAACGCCTACACCTTGTCCCTTGCTGCTGAAGTAGATGACTGAGCTCAGCACGATGGCGCCTACACCCACGGTGGTCGCCTTCGTTGGGCCGTGCAGACGGGTGTAGAAGTCAGGTAGCCGTGCCAGTCCAATGGCGCCGACCAGGGTGAAAAAACCACCGACGAGCAGTAACAGTGCAATGGCGTATTCTGCAATGGGATTCATAACGGGAAACCTCTGGTCACTGGGTGCTTGCCTTGTGTGTTAATCAATCACGCTGCCGCGCTTTAGATATTTGGCCATCGCCACGGTACCAACGAAGCCCATCACGGCGATCAGCAGTGCAGATTCAAGGTACAGGCGTGTGCCCAGCGTTATTCCGAGCAGGACAATCAGCGCGATGGCGTTGATGTACAGGGTGTCCAGCGCCAGTACCCGATCCGGCGCATCCGGCCCTTTGATCAGTCGATAGACATTCAGTACTGTCGCCAGGACAACCATAGCGATGGTGATGTACAGCGCGATGGTAATCATTGAAACATCTCCCTCAGGCGTGCCTCGTAGCGGGTGCGAATTGCGTTGATCACCTCGTCGTCGCTCTCGGCGTCGAGGGCGTGGATCAGCAGCAATGTTCTGTCGTCACTGACATCGGCGCTGACGGTTCCCGGTGTCAGGGAAATGGTGCTGGCCAGCATGGAAATGGCCAGGGGATGCGTCAACTCCAGGGGATAGGACACCAGTATCGGTTTGGGTTCGCGGCCGCTGAGTATCAGGCGGGCGACGGAAACGCTGGCCACCAGAATATCGTAGAGGACAATGAGCAGATACGGCGGCAGCTTCCAGGGCCGCGCGAAGAAGGGAGGGTCCGGCCAGAATCCGCGGGTCAATTGCGGGATCATCCAGGCCAGGACCAGCCCCAGGACAACACTGGCGCCAGAAATGCCGTCACTCAGGAACTGCCAGACGGCAAACAGGATGAGGCTGAGGTATGGCTGCGGAAAGCTCAGGCGGTCAAGCATTACTTTTCCTCCCCAACCATGGGTTTACTCAGGATGTCGGTGTAGGCGCTGGTGTCGTGGAGCTGTGCCGCGGTATCTTCGGCGTAGCGGCTGATTGGTCCGGCAAGGATCACGATCACGATACTCAGCGAAATCAACGCGCTTGCCGATATTGACAGGGATGGCGTCAGCTTTTGAGGTTCTTCAATATGACCTTCCACGTTGCGCCAGAACACGATACTGCCTGCGCGGCTGTAGGCGATCAGCGTGAAAAAGCTGCCAATCAGCAGCACACTCCAAAGCCAGGCAACATCCGACTCGGTCACTGCCGACTTGAGAATCAGCAACTTGGCAAAAAAACCACTGAGAGGCGGCAGGCCTACGGAAGCCACGGCCCCCATCAGGAATAGCACGCTCAGAAAGGTGCGGTTGGCGATCCGTGGCGCGGTGACAATTTTGTCCTGGGCACTGCCACGTTGACCATCAACGAGATCGGCCACCAGGAACAGGCCACCGACCACCCAGGTGGTGTTGAGCAGGTAGAAAAGTGCGGCGGAGGTGCCGGCTACCGTGCCAAACGAGATGGCGGCAAGCAGCGTTCCTACCGAGATAATGACCTGCCAGGCAACCAGCTTTCTCAGGCTTGCGGCACCCAGGGCGCCGATGACGCCCATGGTCAGGGTGATCAGCGCCAATGGGAAAAGCCAGTCCATACCCAGGCTCGCCAGCTCACCCGCCTGGTTGCCAAAGATCAGCGTAAAGACGCGGATAATGGCGTAGATACCCACCTTGGTCATGACCGCAAACAAAGCTGCGACCGGCGCCGTGGCGTTGGAATAGGCGCCGGGTAGCCAGAAGCACAGCGGCAAAATGGCGGCTTTGAGACCAAAAACCACCAGCAACATCATGCCACCCGCTTTCACCAGGGGAAGGTTCTCTTCGGCCACCTGCGGAATCTTGATCGCCAGGTCCGCCATGTTGAGCGTTCCGGTGACGCTGTAAATCATGCCAACGGCGATCAGGAAGACGGCAGAGCCTGCGAGATTCAGTACCACATAATGCAGGCCAGGAACGGTTCGGCTGGTGCCTTCGCCATGCATCAGCAAGCCATAGGAGGCAATCAGCAGGACCTCGAACGCGACAAAGAGGTTGAACAGGTCCCCGGTCAGAAAGGCGATGTTCAGGCCAAGTAGCTGGAAAAGGAACAGTCCGTGGAACTGACGGCTGCTTTCATCGGTGCCACCGATGGCATATATGTGACAGAACAGCGCCAGCACGGCGGTCATGACAAGCATCAACGCCGCGAGCCTGTCCAGCACCAGTACGATACCGAACGGCGGTTGCCAGTTGCCAAAGGCATAGAGGCGATAGCTACCGTCGTCGGCGAGAACAAGAAGGACGATCGCGGCAACCAGCATCAGCACCGTGGTGGCAATGGCGAGCGTCCGCCTCAGGGCGATGGGCGCGTACCCCATAAAAGCCTGCAGTATGCCGCCGATCAGCGGAATCAGTATGGGAGCGGTCAGCCAGTGGTTCATGTGTTGGCACCCTCCTGCTCTTGATCTTGCGGAGTGCTGTCCTGTTCTGGAACGCGGCCGTTGACATGGTCGTCATTGTCGTTGTCGGCAAGGCTTCGCAAGGACAGCACAACAACGAAGGCGGTCATCGCGAAACCGATCACAATGGCGGTCAGCACCAATGCCTGGGGCAGGGGATCGGAATAGGTTTCCGCGCTGCCGATGATGGGCTGGCCACCGGTCGCCAGCCGTCCGGACGAGAACAGGAACAGGTTAACGCCATAAGACAGCATGGTCAGGCCCACCACAACGGGAAAGGTGCGGGCTCTGAGCATCAGGTAAACCCCGGAGGCTGTCAAAGCCCCGATGACCACCGCGAATGCAAGCTCCATTATGAGCCCTCCTTATAGTTAGTACTCTTGATGGCCGAATGGGGCGACAGGCGACCAACGCTGGTCAGTGCCAGCAGTGTAGCGCCGATAACGGTCAGATAGACGCCGAGATCGAAGACCAGCGCCGAGGCTACTTCGAACTTTCCAACCACCGGCCAGTAGACGTAGTCGAACGTGGATGTGAGGAACGGATAGCCGAATGCGAAACTGCCTGCCCCGGCGATCAGTGCAAACAGCAGCCCCAGGCCGATGACGTTGTGGTAGCGGATTGAAATACGGTCCTGGGTCCAGGACATACCACTGGCAATGTATTGCAGGATCAGCGCCACCGCCGTGATCAACCCGGCGATGAAGCCGCCACCCGGCATGTTGTGGCCGCGCAGGAATATATAGGCGGAGATCATCAGGGCCAATGGCAGCATCGGCCTGGCGATCTGCTGCAGCATCATCGGGTACGCATCCCGCGTCCAGGGATGGCCCTGGCCGTCACCCGGAGGCGGGGTCAGATCAACATGTCGCAGCATCGCGTAAATGCCCAGTGCCGCAATGCCCAGAACCGTGATCTCACCGAGGGTATCGAAGCCACGGAAGTCCACAAGAATGACGTTGACCACGTTGGTGCCACCGGCGCCGGGTTTGCTGTTCTCGAGGAAGAACTCCGAAATCGACGTAAACGGCTGTGTCAGCATGGCCAGCGTAATGAGTGTCATGCCGATACCGGCTGCGCCAGCGATCAGAATATCCCTGATGCGGTGGCCTTTCGGCGTCTCGAAGGGTGTCCAGGATGGCATGTAGTACAGCGCCAGCATCAGCAGGACAATCGTCACCACTTCAACCGACAACTGCGTCATCGCCAGGTCGGGAGCTGAGAAGCGCGCAAAGCCGAGGGCAACAAGGAGCCCGACGACGCTGAGCAGAACCAGCGCAAAGAACCGGTCACGATGCACCGCCGCCGTGCCCAGGGCCGCAACCACCAGAATGGCAACCCCGATAAGTGTGGGCCAGTCCACCGGGCTGAGCCCATTGCTGCCAATGGCAATCCCCAGGTCCCAGAGCGGGAGCACCGAGACGGCAATCACGCTGACGATCAGCAGCATGGCGTAGCGCTGCAGTGAACCGTTCTCGATGTAGGCGGTAACGGTATGGGCAGTGTCCGAAATTTGGCTAACGATCGCTTCGAAGACCGCTTTTTCGTCAATTTCCTTGAAACGGGCATGGAAATCGAAAAACCGCTGGCGCTGGGTATACATCAGCAGACCACCGATGAAGGCTACGAAACTCATCAGCAGCGGCAGGTTAAAGCCGTGGGCAACCGTCAGTTGATACTCGGGAACGTCGCCGCCCAGTGTGGCGGACGCTGCGGCATAGAGCAGTGGGCCGACAGAGAACGCCGGGAACATGCCCACCATCAGGCAGGCGAAGACCAGGATCTCAACCGGTATCTTCATATACCGTGGCGGCTCATGGGGCGGAAAGATCGGCAGGTTGACAGGCCGACCGTTGAAAAACACGTCGTGGATGAATCGCGCCGAATAGGCCACGGCAAATATGCCGGCCAGTGTTGCAACAAGCGGAGGCAGATAGGCCCACAGGCCGGGAAGATTCAGTTCCAGGGCTTCGGCGAAGAACATCTCCTTGCTCAGGAAGCCATTGAGCAGAGGCACGCCCGCCATCGATGCCGCAGCGACCATGGCCAGCGTGGCGGTATGAGGCATGTAGCGCCAGAGACCGTTGATCCTGCGCATGTCCCGGGTGCCGGTCTCATGGTCAATAATGCCGGCGGCCATAAACAGGGACGCCTTGAAGATTGCGTGGTTGATGACGTGAAAGACCGCTGCGACGGCAGCCAAATGGGTCCCCATACCGAACAGCAAGGTGATCAGGCCAAGATGACTGACCGTCGAGTGAGCCAGGAGGCCTTTCAGATCATGCTTGAACATGGCGACATAGGCGCCAATCAGCAGCGTGGCCATGCCGGTAAAGCTCACCATGTAGAACCACTGTTCAGTGCCGGCGAGGGCCGGGTAGAGCCGGGCCATGAGGAAGACGCCGGCTTTCACCATGGTGGCTGAATGCAGGTAGGCTGAAACAGGTGTTGGCGCCTGCATGGCGTGGGGTAGCCAGAAGTGGAACGGGAACTGTGCGGACTTGGTGAACGCGCCCAGTAGTACCAGGGTCAGTGCCACCGGATACATGCTGTGGTTCTTGATCAGATCCCCGGCGGCGAGAACGTCCTCCAGTTCATAGCTGCCCACGATGTTGCCAATCAGCAGGATGCCTGCCAGCAGTGCCAGGCCACCACCGCCGGTGACGGCCAGCGCCATCCTCGCCCCGCGGCGGGCGTCTTTCTTGTGAGTCCAGAAGCTGATCAACAGGAACGATGTCAGGCTGGTCAACTCCCAGAAAACCATCATCAGCAACAGGTTGCTCGACAACACGATGCCAAGCATGGAACCCTTGAAGCACAGCAGTAGTGCGTAGAACTTACCGACGTTCTCGTGGGGCTTCAGGTAGTAGCGGGCGTACAGGATGATCAACAGCCCGATAATCAGGATCAGCAGTGTAAAGAGCAGCGAGAGGCCGTCCAGGCGAAAGCTGAAAGACAGCCCAAGGGCTGGTAGCCACTCGGTGGTGTGCTGCACGATGCCGCCGTCGGCCAGGATTGCCCAATGGGGGTATAGTGCCGCTAATCCAATGATGGCAGGGACACAGGAAATGACAGCAATTGCCGTACGTCCGCCCTGGGCGAACAGTGGAGCCGCCAGAGCTCCCAGAAACGGCAGTAAAACGACCAGCGGTAGCGACATCGCAACCTCTTATTGGCTTTCTTCTTTATGGATGGAGAAGCAAGTGTTGCCTGAGTTTAGCCCCCGGTGTCCGTGCTTGCACGGGCAACCATTTAAACGGTGGCCAGGATATCAGTAGTGATGGGGTGGATCCGGGAAGTAGGGCAGGCTGCCGCGATGCTTCTTCGCATCAGCAGCGACCGGTGAAAAACCGGGATGTGTATTAGCCAGGGACCTTGCGGTCGTCATGTTTGCTCCGATAATCATTTACCCTGGCTGATGATACGTGGCCGTCTACGCAGGTCAAGTACGATGACCATTTATCCGCATTCAGAAATCACGGCGGTCCCGGAAGGGTTTGTCGGGGGAGCCGGAGTTCCGGGCAACGGCAATGCGCTGGTTTGTCCGCCCGAGTACCTTTTTCTGCAGCTTTGTTTCCCAGTCCAGTGCGGTTTTGTCGGTGGCGTTCCAGGTGCGGTTGAACAACAGCTTGCTGGCGGCGACGGCGTCTGGCGAGCGCTCGGCCAGCTCCCGGGCGAAGTTCATTGCCTCTGCCATGGGGTCGTCGCTAATGCGGCTGACCAGCCCCATGGCTTTTGCTTCCGTGCCGTCAAATCGTCGCGCGGTCATGGTCAATTCCTTGGCCAGATCAATGGGAACCAGTTCCCGCAGGGTTACCGTCAGGCTCATGTCCGGGATCAGCCCCCATTTGCTCTCCATGATGGAGAACTCGCAGTCGGCGGTGGAAAACCGAAAGTCGGCACCCAGCGCAATCTGGAAGCCACCGCCGAAACAGTAGCCATGGGTAACGGCAATCACCGGTGCCGGTACATCCCGCCATAAATAGCCGACACCCTGGGCGAGGTTGCTAATCCTGCGGCCAGGTTTGACCAGCAGTTTGAGGAAATTCACCGGATTCTTCGACACGGTCTTCACATCCAGCCCGGAGCAGAAGGCGTCTCCGGCACCGTTCAGGATAATGGCGCGCACGCTGCGGTCTTTTTTCAGGGTTTTGGCCGCCCTGGTGATCGCCTCGAACATGGGCATGTCCAGGCCGTTGTATTTCTCCGGCCGGTTCAGGGTCACAATGGCGATACCGCCCTCGATCGTGATCAATACCCGTTCAGAATCTCGTGCGCTCATAGTGTGGGTTCCATGTCATACGTTAGTCGTAGGCCGCTATGCTACCATGTTGCCTCCTGATGAAAACGTCCGCATGAGACGAACGGACGACCAGACGACTAGACGACCAGACAAAGAGAAATAACATGACCGCAGCCTACCCGAACCTGCTGAAGCCCCTCGACCTGGGTTTCACCGAATTGAAAAACCGCGTGCTCATGGGTTCCATGCATACCGGCCTGGAAGACCGGTTCTGGAACATCCACAAGCTTGCCCGTTATTTTGCCGAGCGTGCGGAAGGTGGCGTGGGGTTGATGGTCACCGGGGGCTTTTCACCCAACTTTGTCGGCCAGCTTTCGCCCCTGGCGTCCACCATGAATCATCGCGGCACCGCCATGCTTCACCGTCATGTCACCAGTGAAGTTCATGACGCCGGCGGCAAGATCTGCCTGCAACTGCTTCATGCCGGTCGCTATGGCTACCAGCCTTTCAGTGTATCCGCCTCGGCCACCAAGGCGCCCATTACGCCGTTCAAGGCCCGTGCGCTCTCCACCAAGGGGGTCGATAAACAGATCGATGACTTCGTCAGCGCTGCAAAATTGGCGAAACTGGCCCGTTATGACGGCGTTGAGGTTATGGGGTCGGAAGGGTATTTCATTAACCAGTTCCTGTGTGAGCGTACCAATAAACGCACCGACAAATGGGGCGGCCCGTTCGAGAACCGCATGCAGTTGCCGGTGGAGATCGTTCGCCGCATGCGGGAGGCGGTCGGCCCCGAGTTCATTATCATTTACCGCCTGTCGATGCTGGACCTTGTAGAAGGCGGGCAGACCTGGGATCAGGTGGTGCAATTGGGCAAAGCCATCGAAAAAGCCGGTGCCACCATTATCAATACCGGCATCGGCTGGCACGAAGCCCGGGTGCCAACGATCGTGACGTCGGTGCCGCGGGGCGGCTTTGCAGACGTGACTGCCAAATTTTATGGCGAAGTGGACATTCCCGTATGCACCACCAACCGCATCAACACCCCGGAGAAAGGCGAGGAAATCCTCGCGGCGGGCAAGGCAGATATGGTGTCCATGGCGCGGCCGTTGCTGGCGGACTCGGAATTTGTGCGCAAGGCAGAGCAGAACCGTAGCGACGAAATCAACACCTGTATTGCCTGCAACCAGGCCTGTCTGGATCACGTGTTCCAGCTCAAGCGGGCGTCCTGCCTGGTGAATCCACGCGCCTGTCACGAAACCGAACTGGTACTGACGGTGGCGCCGGTCAGCCGCCGCGTGGCGGTGGTCGGAGCTGGCCCTGCCGGTTTGGCGGCAGCGACGACGGCCGCCAAGCGGGGGCACAAAGTGACGCTGTTCGAAGCGGACGACAAAATTGGTGGCCAATTCAATTACGCCAAACGCATTCCCGGCAAGGAAGAGTTCTATGAAACGCTGCGTTACTACCAGCGCCAGATCGAGATCCTGGGTGTTGAACTGAAACTCAATACCCGCGTGGATGCAGATGCGTTGGGAGAACTGGGCTTTGACGACGTGATCATCGCCACGGGCGTGAAACCGCGGACGCCAAAAATCGATGGTATCGACCACCCGAAGGTACTCGGTTATCTCGATGTCCTGCGCTACAACAAGCCCGTGGGCCAGTCGGTCGCGGTGATAGGTGCCGGTGGTATCGGCTTCGATGTCAGCGAGTTCCTCACCCACGAATTCGGTCACCACCCCGAAGGAGAGCAGGTCAGCATGGCAGACTGGCAGGCTGAATGGGGCGTTGATCCGCAATTCGATGGACCCGGCGGCCTGGCTGAGCGCAAGCCGACATCGTCACCTCGCAAAATTTACCTGATGCAGCGCAAAAGCAGCAAAGTCGGCGGTGGTCTGGGCAAGACCTCTGGCTGGGTGCATCGCAACAGCCTCAAGCATCGTGATGTTGAAATGCTGAGGGGTTGTAGCTACGACAAAATTGATGATGACGGACTGCATATCACGCTCTCCGACAAGGACGGCAAGGTCACCGAGAGCAAGGTTCTGGCAGTGGACAATGTCATCATATGCGCAGGTCAGGAGTCGTTCCGGGCGTTGTTTGATGATTTGGCCAATCGGGGAATTCAGACTCATTTGATCGGTGGCGCGGATGTGGCGGAAGAGCTGGATGCCAAGCGTGCTATTCGGCAGGGGACTGAAGTGGCTGCCCGGATCTGACCGGGTGGACATTTTTGGTCATAAAGTGATCATCTTGATCATTTGTGACCCGTTTGGGCGCCAGTCATCGTTATGGTGACTGACCTGGGTTACCGAATGGCTTTCAGAGCCTCGCTGATGGCGTCCGCCTCAGCGGACAAAACCCGATAGCGAAGGCTGTCGGCCTGCTGGCTGGCCTGAAGTAGCTGTTTCTGCTTCATGTCGTAAAGGCGACTGAGCAGTGCACATTGCTGGTTTTTTTGCGGTGCGTTCATGGTATTACCCTCCACAGGGAGTAGCCTGTGTCAGTTATTTTTACGTTTTGCCTCGGCTTTTGGCCTTGTAGTGAAAACAAAGCATAACCCGGGCCAAAAGCGCTCGGGTTACCTCCCAAATCTCGCCCGATAAATACCGGGTGCCAGTCCGGTATGTTTCCTGAACAGACGGCTGAAAGAACTGACATCCTCGTAGCCGACCAGACGCGTGACCACCTCCACCGCCACCCGCGAGTTTTCCAGATGCTGCCTGGCTGCCTCGATTCTCAGAATCTGCAGGTAACCGGTGGGGGTATCCCCGGTTGCCGCTTTAAATCGACGAATCAGCGATCGCTCCGTTAAACCGGCGAATGCGGCAAGGGCTTGCAGCGTCACCGGCCTGGTATGGTTCACATCCAGCCAGTCCTGAAGTTTCAGAATCGCGGCATCGGAATGATAGCGCCGGGCCTGTAGCGCTCCATAAGGCGCCTGGCTGGTCCGCCCGGCATCAATCACAAACGCCTTCGCCAGCTCACGGGCCACCTTCGCCCCGGCGTAGCGTTCCACCAGATACACCCCCAGATCCCACCACGCCATACCACCGCCGGCACAGGCAATGTGCCCATCCACTGTAATCAGCTTGTCCGGCTGGAGGTCTACCCCGGGAAAGCGTTTTCTGAACTGGTTACTGAACCCCCAGTGCGTCGTCGCCTGCCGCCCGTCCAGCAACCCGGCCTCCGCCAGCAGAAACGCCCCCGTGCAGTTACTGGCCAAGCGGACCTGTCCGGTTGGCGCCTCCTGAAAGCCGCCGAGCCAGTCAATCATCCCGGGATTGGCCTCCAGAACCTGCGCAATCGGCGCGCCAATCGTGGGTACAATGACCAGGTCTGCCTGCGAATTACCGGTGGGAATGTCCCGCCAGTCCCCATCGGCCATCAATGTTATCCCATTGATACACCGACAGGGCCGACCACCCTCGGTCAGCAATTGAGTGGTGAACTGCTGCTCCGGAGGCGTATCGTTGATGCGTGCCCAGGTTACCCCCGCCAGTCGAAACAGGTCGATAACCCCCGTAATCGCACTGGCAAGCGCCCCATCAAACCCAATAACAGAAACCGTTCGCATACCAACTCCAAATCAGGGCGCCAGCCGGGAAGACCCTCCCGGGACTGTCGGCAGCAAGGATGCTGCCGTCAAGCGTACACGGACGTATTCACAGCGTGTCCCGGGAGGGTCTTCCCGGTTGGTGCCCGTCTGCCGAGCACCACAAGCCGCGCATTCACAAAAGGAGACCTGGAATAAAAGTGGCAATTTTAACCATGATTATGTCATTAACGCCGGTTTCAACAAAAACAACCGTATGAGAGGCTATACGCCATAAACAGGAGACCCGAAATGACCGACACCCTGATTGACCGCCGCGACCTGGCGTTTCAACTCTACGAAGTACTCGACACCGAAAGCCTCAGCGAGCGCGAGCGCTTCAGCGAACACAGTCGCGACACCTTCGATGCAGTCATCGAAACCGCCGACAGAATCGCCCGTGACAAATTCGCCACCCACAACAGCGCCGCCGACAAAGACGAGCCCAAATTCGTCGACGGTCGGGTGGACATGCTTCCCCAGGTAAAAGAAGCCTTTGACGCCTACGCCGACGCAGGCTTCATTGCCGGGCGTTACGACTATGAACTGGGTGGCATGCAACTCCCCGAATCCATCATGGCAGCGTGTAACGGCTTCTTCACCGCCGCTAACCCGGGCACCGCTGGTTACCCGTTCCTCACCACCGCTGCCGCCAACCTGATCCGCGTATTCGGCAACGACCAGCAGAAAAGTACGTTCCTGCCACACATGCTCAGCGGCCGCTTCACCGGCACCATGGCCCTGACCGAGCCCCATGCCGGGTCGTCACTCGCGGACATACGCACCTCGGCTTCGCCCACGGAAGGCGGCCATTACCTGATTAAAGGCGCCAAAATCTACATCTCGGGCGGCGAACAGTCCCTCACCGAGAACATCGTTCACATGGTATTGGCAAAGATCAAAGGCGCACCGGCGGGCGTAAAAGGCATCTCCCTGTTTATCGTGCCGAAATTCATTGTGGATGAAGAAGGCAACGCAACTGAACGTAACGGTGTGAACCTGGCCGGCCTCATCCACAAACTGGGCTACCGTGGTACCACATCAACGGCGCTCAGTTTTGGTGACGACGCACCCTGCCATGGCTACCTGGTGGGCGAGCCCCACCAGGGTCTGAAATACATGTTCCAGATGATGAACGAAGCCAGGGTTGGCGTCGGCTTCGGCGCTGCCGTGATTGGGTATCGTGGCTACATGCACAGCCTGGAATACGCCAAGGACCGCCTGCAGGGCCGCAAACCGTCAGAGAAGAACCCAGAGGCACCCCAGGTCCCCATCATTGAGCACGCCGATGTACGGCGCATGCTGCTGGCCCAGAAAGCCTACAGTGAAGGTGGCCTGGCGCTGTGCCTTTACGGCGCACGCCTGATGGACGACCAGCACACTCATCCGGACGAACAGAAGCGGATGGAAGCCGGCAAGTTGCTGGATCTGCTGACGCCAGTTATCAAGGCCTGGCCTTCCGAGTTCGGCCCAAAGGCCAACGATCTGGCTATCCAGGTCTATGGCGGTGCCGGTTACACCCGCGAATACCCGGTGGAGCAGTGCTGGCGGGATAATCGCCTGAACCCGATTCACGAAGGCACCAACGGCATCCAGGCACTGGACCTGTTGGGCCGCAAGATCTGGCAGGACCAGAGCCACGGCCTGCAACTGCTGATGCAGGAAATGCAGGTGGACCTGGAAGCCGCCACCACCGATCGCTGCCAGCAATGGGCGCTGTCCCTCAGTGAAACCCTGCAGCAAGCGGTGAAAGTGACCCAGAGTCTGGGTAAATCCCTGATGTCGGAGGATCCCGACCGGGTGTTGGCCAACGCGTCCTGCTACCTGCACCTGTTCGGTCATATCATCGTATCCTGGATGTGGCTGCGTCAGGCCAATGCCGCCGCCAAGGCGCTTGGTTCTGCCAACAGCGACGAAGAAAGAAGCTTCTACCAGGGCAAGCTGCAGGCCGCCCAGTACTTCTTCCATTGGGAGTTGCCCACCGTGGCACAGGATCTCGTGCTGCTCCGCAACCAGGACGATACCTGCATGAACATGAAGCCGGAGTGGTTCTGAAACTGGCGGACTGACACAATCTAAACCAGACTGTAGGCAGGCTCCGGAACGCAGGTTTCAGCGTTTCGGGTCGCTTTCCTATCCTGCTGCACCCACAGGGAAGAAGCTGCCATGACGTCGGGACACGCCTCCAATGCCTATCGCCCGGTACGCTGTGAAGTTCACAGTCTGCTCCGGGAGTATCTGACCTCGTCAAGACTGGCCGAGGTTGTCTATCGCGACGATGCCGGTCAGATCTGTACGACCCACGATGTCATCCGCGATCTTTTCAGTCGTGCTGGCCAGGAGTTTGTTTTCCTTGGGCGAGGGCACATGGTTCGCCTTGATCACGTGCTGACACTGGACGGTAAGGTCGTGGCCGGAACGAATTGATGGCTACAGGTTATTGCTTTCCCTAACTTATTGTCGCTGCTAACAAAAACGTAACTCCCAAGTAATTGTGCCCACTCAGTCACGGCCGTAGACTTGTCGCTGTTGTATTCACACGCCAAAGAAAGGACACAGTTATGAACAAGCTGACACTGAGCGCACTGGCACTGCTGATGACGCTGGGCCTTGCGGCCTGCAGCCAGGATGACAACGAAGGCGTCGATCTCGAGGAAGCCGGCGACAACGTTGAGGAAATGGCGGATGACGCCGGCGATGCGGTCGAAGAGACCTACGAAGATGCCACCGGCCAGAATGACAGCGCCTGGGACGAGACCAAGGACGCTGCTGGTGATGCTGCCGAAGAAACTGGCGAAGCGATGGAAGAAACCGGTGAGGAGATGGGCGAAGCCGCCGAGGAAGCCGGCGACTCCATGCAATAAGATTGCGTCTGTGGCCTGCCCTTGAGGGGGCAGGCTTTTTTGCGCTGTAAGAAATTGTTAAAGAAACTGTCTTTTTACTGTCTGAAATCTGTCACCTAACCCACCGACACTGTTCTCTCGAAAACCAATAACCCACCCGAGAGAGAGCAGGACCATGGCAAAGCATGATCTGGATCCCAACTACCTGGATCCCAATTACGAGCCCGTCGTTAACCATTCAAACAACACGCCCTTCCATCAGGTCCTGGCGGCCCGTATGCAGCGCCGCACCGTTATGAAAGGTTCCGTTGGCGCCGCGTTGGCCAGCGTAATGGGTTTGGGCCTGGCCGGCTGTGGCAGCGATGACGACGATGACAACGCTACCTCCACAGGAGGAAGTTCCGCCAACACGGATCTTGGTTTCAATGCCGTTGCCGTATCCACTGCCAACGAAGTGGTTGTTCCTGAGGGTTACTCCTCTACCACTTTCCTGCCCTGGGGGACCCCGATCACCGGTTCCTATCCTGAGTATAAAGCCGACGGCACCAATACCGGTGCCGATCAGGAACAGCAGGTTGGAATGCACCACGACGGTCTCCATTTCTTCCCGATTGACCAGAAGGCCGGTGGCGACAGCTCAACGGAAGGCCTGCTGGTGATGAACCATGAGTACATCAATCAGTCTGCGCTCCATAGCAACGGGCCGACCGACGCCGGTGATAATGGTGGCGTGCGCCCCGCCGATGAAGTTCGCAAGGAAATTGCCGCTCATGGCGTGTCGGTTGTTCATATCAAGCGCGACACCAATGGCGCCTGGGACATCGTCTTCGGCAGTCCCTTTAACCGTCGTATCACCGGCAACACCGAGATGGACATTCGTGGCCCGGTGCGTGGTTACAGCAAGCTGGTGACAACGTACAGCCCCAGCGCGACTGAAACTCGTGGCACCCTGAACAATTGTGCGATGGGGCCAACGCCCTGGGGCACCTACCTGGCCGCGGAAGAGAACTGGCACGGCTACTTTGCCAATAGCGACGCAACTCAGCCTCGCGAGCAGACCAGACATGGTGTTGGCAGCTCCAGCCGATACGACTGGGAGTTGGCAGACAGTGCGGCCGACCAGTGTGTACGGTTTAATGTGAGCACGACCGGAGCGGCTGCGACCGACGACTATCGCAACGAAGCCAACACCTATGGCTTCATGGTTGAGATTGATCCGTTTACGCCGGAAAGCAAGCCCCAGAAACGCACTGCGTTGGGACGCTTTGGTCACGAGGGCGTCATCTTTGCGCCGGTGAAGGAAGGTGAGCCGGTGGTGTGTTACTCCGGTGACGATTCCCGTTTCGAGTACATCTACAAGTTTGTGTCGTCTCAGCCATACTACGCCGCGACGGCGGGTGGCTACCTGCTGGATGAGGGTACCTTATACGTTGCCCGCTTCAACGAGGATGGCTCTGGTGACTGGCTGGCGCTGGATCTGGACGACGGGGATTTCGCCAGCAAGGTTGCTGCGGCCGGAGGCAGCATGGTCGGCGATATCCAGTTCGATGGCTTTGAGAATCAGGCTGACGTTTTGCTAAATACGCGACTCGCAGCCGATATCGCTGGTGCTACAACGATGGACCGCCCGGAATGGGGCGCTGTTGATCCCAACTCTGGCGAGGTCTATTTCACACTGACAAACAACTCGAACCGGGGCCAGCCAGGGTTCGACGACGTCAACGCCGCCAACCCGAACTCTCCCAATGCCACAGGCCACATCATTCGCTGGACTGAAGAAGGTAACGATCACACGGCTACCAGCTTTGACTGGGACATCTTTGTCTTTGCCGGGGTGCAGGGCACGGAAACCGTTGTCGATGGTGAAGCCGTCGTATCCCTGAACGATGATAATATTTTCAACAGCCCGGATGGCCTCTGGTTCGACTACAATGGACGTCTGTGGATCCAGACCGATGGCTCTGATGCTGATCCGTACTTCAACAACATGATGCTGGCCGCCAACCCGGAGACACGCGAAATCAAGCGCTTCTTCGTCGGGCCCCAAGGTTGTGAAGTAACTGGCGTTGTCAGCACACCGGACGTTAAGACGATGTTCGTTAACATTCAGCACCCGGACGGCAACTGGCCGAACGCGGCCGAGTCCCGTCCCCGCGACGCCACCGTTATCGTAACCAAAGACGATGGCGGTGTGATCGGCGCCTGATAGGGCCGAGGCAGACACACGCCGACAAGAACAAACCGCAACACCGGATTCGTCCACCAGGACGTTTCCGGTGTTGCGGTTTTTGTGTTTCAGTTTTTCCTCAATCAGCCGTATAACGAGTATTGGTCAACTAAAGTAGCAGTTATAAGTAAAGGTCAATTCTTTACGCTCACGAGTAGTCGTCAAAAAAGATGCATTCACTAATAATGAAAACAAAGAGGTGGATATGGGGTTGCTCAGTAGGCCTGTTCTGGTTGTGGGGGTGTCGGTCGCCGTTGTCGTCGCCTTTGGGGCTTTCCTGGTGGCGCCGATGATAGGATTGGACAGCGCGTCGCTGGTGGCGGGCGTGGTTGTTGGCCTCGTCGTCGCCACTGTGTATCTGGTTTTACGCGTGCTGGAACCGGTTGAACGTTCCATCAAGCAACTCAACGCCGGCGAGCTTTCAGCGGATAGCCCCCTGGGCAAACAGTGTGCAAGCCTCCTTGCGGATGCCAAAGCCGGTCGGGCATTGGTGGAAACACTGTCTGGCAGTGCCGACAAAAGTGCCATCTCTGCGGCCCAGGTGTCCTACGCGGCCGACCAACTAAAAACCCGCCTGGATCGTCAGGTCAGTGAAACCGCGCAGATGGCGGACTACGCGGGGCAGATTACCGAAAGTGTGCGTGAATCTGCCCAGCAGGCCACCGACGCCGCAACCATGGCTCTTCAGAACCGCCAGGTGAGCGTTGAGGGCCGTGATGCGTTGACCTCCGCCATCAATAGCGTGCGAGCCGTGCACGAGCAGTCCAGCGAGAACCTCAGGTTAATCCAGGAACTGAACGAGAAATCCAACAAGATCCAGGGTGTCACCACCACTATTCAGGGCATCGCGGAACAAACTAACCTGCTTGCATTGAACGCGGCAATTGAGGCCGCTCGTGCCGGCGATCAGGGGCGGGGCTTTGCGGTGGTTGCCGATGAGGTCAGGCAACTGGCCGGGCGAACCGCTCAGGCAACAGGTGAGGTGGCCGAAACGCTGCAGGAAATACGTTCCGATACCTCCCTGATCGTCTCGCGGATTGAGGACCTGGCCAAGAGCGTTGAGGCCGGCCTGGAGTCGGTTGAGAGCGTGGGCGAGCGTCTGGATCAGATTCGTGATCAGTCCGACCGTGTGCAGCAGCAGGTGGCGCGCATCGCCGAGATTGACCAGAACAACGAGCAGAGTCTGGAGCAGGTATCGTCGGCCATTGAAACGGTTCGGGATCAGATTACCGAGAGCGATACCAGCGTTGCGTCGCTTGCCCAGCAGGCAGCGACACTGATGGAACTGGCGGAAGAGGCCAACGCGGCATTTGCGTTGAACAGCGATGAAAGCTATCACCGGTTCTTCTACGACCAGGCCCGGCAGGGTGCAGACCGGATTGGCAAGCTCTTTGAAAAGTCGGTTCGCGACGGACAGCTGGCGGAAAACGCCCTGTTTGATAAAAAAAGAACCCCCATTCCCAAGACCGATCCACAGAAGTATTCCAGCAGCTTTGACCGGTTCACGGACCAGCAACTGCCAGCCGTGCAGGAAGCGGTGAAAGGGGCCCATCCGTCCATGGTCTTCGCAATTGCCGCTGCGCCGGATGGCTATGTGCCGACCCACAACCGTGATTTCGCCCACGCCCCAACGGGTGATCCGAAAGTGGATCTGGTCAAGAGCCGCAGTAAACGGCTGTTTAACGACCGCACCGGTGCCCGGTGTGGCAGTCACACCCAGAATATGCTGCTACAGACTTACCGCCGGGATACTGGCGAGGTCATGCATGACCTGTCAGTACCGATCTACGTGAATGGCAAGCATTGGGGCGGTTTTCGCCTGGGTTACAAACCGGACAGCCGCTAGGCACCAGCGGTTTCCGGCTCCTGTTGCTGTGATACACTGCGGGTGTGGAGCCAAAGGAGAGTGACTTGTCCGAGCACGAATACATTCCCGCCAACGCAGATCCTATAGCACGACGTGAAGAGCCTGGCCGCAACCTTGCGGTGCTGGTTTATATCCTGCAGGCGCTGTCGTTCTTTGTCGGGGGCATTACCGGCCTGGTGGGCGTGATCATCAATTATGTCAAGCTCGATGACGTAAAGGACACCTGGATAGAACCCCATTTCCGCTGGCAGATACGAACCTTCTGGATCGGGCTGTTATGGACAGTGATTGGCATTGTGACGACGCCACTGATCATTGGCTGGTTTGTGCTGCTGGGCATTTCCATCTGGATCATCTACCGCATTGTGAAAGGCGCCCTGGCGTTGAATGACGGAAAGCCCCCGGAACCTCAGTGATCCTCGGTGACTTCCCTTAACCGTGTGGCGCTGATGGCGCCGGCCAGCCCCATGGCGCCCAGCGTCAGTATCACCGCCACATCGGATATCATCGACACCAGGGCTGTCAGCCCGCCCGTTGCCAGCAACAGCACCCCAATAACGGTATTGCTCACGGAAGTATAGTCGGTGCGCTTGTTGCCGCCGGCCATATCCACCAGATACGTTTTACGGCCCAGTCGAACCCCGGCATGCGCGATGCTCAACACGAAGAACCCGGCGGGATAGAACCAGACGCTGGAGGTAGCCTCGCTCGCAAACAGAGCGGTCAGGCCCACTGCCAGGCAGGCGCCGCTGGCAACAATGGCACCGCGTATCATCACCCGACGGCTGGACTCGTCCGCCATCCAGCCCCAGACACTGGCGCTGATGGAGCTGGCGAGGCTGCTCGCCAGCAGAAAGATACCCAGAAGCCACCCGGTGTCCGAGTTTTTCTGGGCGAGCACGACAAAGTAGGGCGACGCCAGCGCCGAGCACAGCAGCAGGGCGCGGGTAATCACAAAGTGCCGGAAAGGCGCGTCGTCCCTGAGAAGGGACAGGCTTTTGAGCGCGTCACCCAGCGCATTGCCGCCGCCACCGGTTTCGCCCTCGTATTCATCAACGGAGGCGAATAGAAAGCCGGCAATGATCCAGAGGCAGGCAGCCAGCAAGAGCAGGAGGGTGTAGAAAAGTACGCCAGGGTCACCCCGGTTCCAGAACAGCAAGGCCGTCAGGATGACCGTTGCGGTGCCACCAATGGTGGAGGCGAGGCCAGACAGCCGCCCTCGGCGTTTCTTCGGGATGCATTTTCCCTGTACGTCCTTCATGGACACCGAGCAGAATCCCCGGGCCAGGGAAAACAGCACCAACGCACCCACCACGCCGGCGCCCGCAGCGTAGCCCTCCAGGAACCAGACGCTTGCTGCCATGCCCAAAACACTGGCAGCCTGGCCAAAGCTCCCCAGGGTCCAGAACCATTTGCGCACAGGCTTGCGCCTTACCCAGGCTCCGATCACCATTTGTGGAATCATCGAGCCGGATTCCCGGATCGGGACCAGCCAGGCCACCAGGGCAGGCGCTCCAATAGCACTGAGAAGCCAGGCGAGGACCGTTTTCGGGCTGATCAGCAAGTCGCCAAGCTTGGTCAGCACGTTGCTACCAAGGATCAGGAAGAAGTTGCGTGGCACCTCGCGGCAGGCTTCTTCGGAAATTTCCGTGCAGACCCGGGCGTCTTCTTCGTTGGCAATCAGGCTGTAAACCTGGTCGAGAGTGTCTTTGTTTCTGGCGGGCAAGGTGCCGTCCTCCTGAACAAATGGCTTATCAGGATACCAGCTAAGGCGAGTCGCCTTAAGGCAGGAGGACAGCGTTGAGGGTGATTCAGACCAGGTGATGGTCCCACTGGACCGGCAGATCGGCGATCTGCCGTGGCTGATTGTCCTGCCCCAGACGCACCAGTTTTCCACGTCCGGAGGAGATCAGGAAATCGCCTCCTGCCAAAGCCTGGACGCCAGCACAGTCCGGTATGGACACCCTGGCCAGCAGTTCGCCAGTGATGCCATTGAACACCACGGCGGTGCCGCCCACTGGGGACGCGGCAGCGACAAGGTCGTTCTCGGGATGGGCAACAACGCTGGCGATGTAGTTGGCCAGCGCTGCCTGGGTATCCTCATCGAATCGGATTTCCTGAAGCTGACCGCCTTCCAGTCGGGCGATGAGGGCGGGGGACTCGTGAAGCGGGCCCTGGTACTGGTAGGCAACGTACACCCGGCCGTTAGAACCGGTACTGACGTGACGGGCGCTTTGCTGGTGATGGGCAGGGTTGAATCGCCCGATAATCCGACCGCTGTGGCGGTTCATCAGGATCAGTGCGGGTTCCATGGTGTCGAGGTTCAGCTTGAGGCGATCGTAGTCCGGGTGGGTCAGTATGCCGCCCAGGCCAATCACCAGGGTTTCTCCGTCCGGGTGCAGCGTCAGCTCATGGGGGCCAATGCCCTGAAGCTCAAAGGTATCCGCCCGCTGATAGTCCTGCTCTGCGTCATAGACGGCAATAATGCCTTGCCCCTGTTCGTAGCGGCTGGCAGTGACATAGAGCCAGCGGCCGTCGGGGGAGAACACTCCGTGACCGACAAAGTGTTCCCCGGAGTCCGCCTTGACGCGATGTGTTCTGTCGCCGCTGTGGGTGTCGAACCCGTAAAACGCCCAGCCGGGCCGGCGTTCGAAAAAGAGGACTTGTGAGCCCCCCGGGCGTGCGCAGCCGCTGTGGCAACGGGTGTCGACCGGCGACTCCCATACGGGGTCGCCTTTGCGGTTGACGGCACTAATGCCGAACCTGCCCCCAGGCAGTCCCACGGCGCCGATGTACTGATCTGCTGCGTGGTCCACTTTCCGAGGCAGAAGGCTGCAGCCGGACAGGGTGGCTGCCAGCCCTCCGGCCACACCCGCTTTCAGTAATTGTCGGCGGTTGATAGGTGCACCTCCGGGTTGCCTGTTGCTGCTCATCAGTTCAGTCGCCGTCGCTGGAGTTGAAGCCGCGAATGACACCCAGTTCAACCGCCGCCTGATCATTGATCAGGGTGGTTAACTGGGAAACGTCAACGTAGAAGCCCTGGAGCAGGGAAAAAGCGTCGTCATTGGAAAGCAGTTCGGTCATAGGGCGATGGAGCTTGGGGAAGTGCTCCAGAACGTCCTTGAACTGGTTTTCAATTCGTGGACCCAGTTCCGGCTGGTCGCTTTCCTTGAGCAGCCGTGTCAGGCCCGGCAGGAAGGACTGTTCCAGGCCATGGATGGTTGCCTCCATGGTCCTCAGGCTGCTGCCGCTACGCCAGGCATCGGCGGCGTAGACGGAACGCTTGCCGTTCCCGCGAAGCCCCATGGGCTGCGCAAGCCGGCGATCTTCCAGAATCTCCAGGGCCGCCATGCCCGCCCGGATGGTGGTGTCGCGGTATTGTTCCGTGGCCAGGTAATGCTTACGGAATGCCTGCCATTGATCACTGAGTTGCTTGCCATTGGCTTCGATATGGCCGGCGACCGCCCGCAGCAGGCCGCAGGTCTTTTCCGCGGGTAGCGCGTTGTTGCCGGCGTTCAGTGTTTCGTCGTACAACAGGTACTCCAGCATTGGAAAACCCTGTACGGCCACGCCGGACTCGGCAATGACCTCATCCGATACCGGGGCCTCCGAGTCCAGCAGGTAACTGGCTTTGCGGGCGATGAGGTTTTTCGGGTCGGGCCAGAACTGGAACTGCCAGGCAAGGTTATCGCTCTCGACTGGGCCAAAATCCACATAACGGACACGTTGCCAGGCCAAAAAGGCGTCCAGCCAGGCTTGCTCAAGGGCATCGCGTGACTCCTGTTCCGGCGTGCTGCAGTAGTCGGCAGCGGCAGCGGACATGTCGCCGGCTTCGGCCGCCAGAGACCGGTAACCCGCGAGAATACCCTGGTGCCATTGCTGTTCGGCGTTGTTGTTCGTTTCAGTCTGGCTGCCGGCCACGCCGGAAATTGGAGCCAGTATCAGGGCGGCAATACCCACGGTTTTGGTCAGTGGTTGCATGGCATGTCCTCAGAGAGAGTTCAGGAAATCCAGGAGTGCCTCCCGGTCTTCGGCGTTCATCTGCCGGTAACGTTCGGCAGCTGGTTTGGCCTCGCCCCCGTGCCAGAGCACGGCTTCTTCGAGTGTTCGCGCCCGCCCGTCGTGGAGGAACCCGGACTGCGGATTGACCCGTTGAGCCAGGCCGATGCCCCAGAGCGGGGGTGTCCGCCATTCGTTGCCGTTAGCCAGGAATTCATCCCGCCCATCGGCAAGCGCAGGCCCCATGTCATGCAGGAGCAGATCAGTATAGGGCCAGATGGTCTGATTGCTGAGATCCGGGCGGTCCGGGGCGGTGCCGGTGGTGTGCCTTGGTGTATGACAGCCGGCGCAGCCGGTTTCATTGAACAGTTCCGCCCCTTGTTGAACGGACACACTGTCAAGGTCACGGCGTGCGGGCACTGCCAGGCTTTTGGCATAGAAGGTCACGAAGTTGCTCACCTTGTCACTCACTTCCGGGCTGCCGCCGTTGGTGAAACGCTCACAGTTCTGCTCGGGCGTGCAATCGGTTGCTGGTTTAATGGTGGACGTGAGCCCCATATCTCCGGCAAACGCTCCCATACTTTGCTGATGAACGTTTGGTTCGGCAGCTTTCCAGCCGAATCGACCCGGTACGGTTTGCTGGCTGTCCAGGTCCCAGACTTGATTGAGTTTGCCGGATAGGCCGTCGTTGTCCGCATCCTCCGGGTCTGCCAGTGACTGCAGGTCTTCAAGCGGTATCGCTTCCAGAAGGCCCATGCCAATCATCGGTGGAGCCACCCGTGGAGATACCAGCAGGTCCTCTGGAAGAGGGCCGTAGTTAGGATTCTCGATCCGGTATACCGGTTTTCGCAATTCCACTTCGATGCCGTCCGAAAGTGTCTCTGTCACGGATTTCCATTCAATCACCAGATCGGCTTCAGGTTGGGCGGCAGGTAGGGCGGCGGTTTGCAACTGGCTGCCGTACACGGGAGCCGGTTTGAATCCGTGGATCTTCAGAATATCCGCATCCCGCTTGGGGTCGGCCGGTACGGCGAGGCGGAGGAACAGGGATACGGGCTTGTCGTCAGCGCCCGGTGGATGTCCGCGGCCATCCTTTATGTGACAGCCCTGGCAGGAGTTGGTGTTGAACAGTGGCCCCAGGCCATCGCGGGCATCCGTGCTGGCAGGAGCTTCGACCCAGGGGTTGCGGAAGAAGCTGTTGCCGACACTGAAGTCCAGGCGCCTGGTCATGGACAGGTTAGCCTGGGGCAGGGAATAGGCATTGTGATCGAACTGATCCACGGTGCCTTCGCCCCCCGTCTTGACCGTCGCCTGGATTGGATAGGGTTCCTGGGCGATGGCCATGGCGAAGGCCGCTGCTACGGCCACTCCCGAAAACAAGGTCAGCAGTAGCAGGGGGCGTTGGCGCATGGTTTCTCTACAACGTTTCGTTACTTTTAATGGATCAGCTAATGGACCAGCTAATGGCTCAGCCGACGGGCCTGCGCTCGGGACGTCACCTTAGAAGGTATGGCCAGCGTCATCAGGCTTGAGTGAGTCAATGCCCAGTTCGCGGGCGGCCTGTTCAATGGAACCGGTTTGTGCCACCAGCGCCATAATCGCGCCGTTCACGATCTCCGCGCCTTTCTCATTGCCGGGAGCGATCATCATATCGAATTTCATCGGCTCTGACTCGGCTTCGGCACTGGATTTCATGGTTTGCAGCGCCTCCATCGACTCTTCGAACTGCTGGCTCAGTGTCTCGTTCAGTTCAGGGTTTAGTTCGGCAACCAGATCAGACAGGGAAGGACCGGTCAGTTCAGAACCGTCAATCCGGGTGTAGCTGCCGGAGTAGATGTTGGCCACGCCCTGGCCGTTGTAGTAATGGGAGTTGTGGGTGTTGTCGCTGAAGCAGTCGTGCTCATCCTCGTAGGAATTGGCTTCCAGGGCTACTTTCATGCGCTCACCAGCCAGCTCACCCAGGGACAGGGAGCCCATGCCAAAGAACATTTTCTGTACAGCGGTATCCGGTGCTTCGGCGAGTAACTGGGAGCGGTAGTTGTCTTCCTGGCCGGGTGCCCACTGGGCGACCATCCACTCGAGATCGGAGATCAACAGATCGGTCGCTGCATCGATATAGGCCGCGCGTCGGTCGCAATTCCCGTGGGTGCACTCTTCGCCCCGGGCGTAGTCTGTAGCAGGGCGCTGTCCGGCGCCGGGATCGAAGCCGTGCAGGTCCTGGCCCCACAGCAGGAACTCGATAGCGTGATAGCCGCTGGCTACGTTGGCCTCCGAGCCTCCGATTTCGTTCAGCTCCGCCAGCAGGTCCGGGGTCAGGCTGGAAGCATCAACAGTGGTGCCGCCAATATTGATTTCCGTGCTGGCAATAATGTTTGCCGTAGCGCCCTCGTTGCCCAGTTCGTACTGGTAGCCGTCTTCCTTTACGTAATCGATCAGGCCTTCGTCCAGCGGCCAGGCATTCAGTTGGCCTTCCCAGTCATCAACCACGGCGTTGCCAAAGCGGAACACCTCGGTCTGCTGATAGGGCACCCGGGAAGTCAGCCAGGCCTTTTTTGCCTTTTGCAGGTTTTCTTCGGTCGGGCTTTCCAGGAAGGTGTCTACTGCGCTGTCGAGGGATTGCGCGGCGGTCAGCGCGTCTTCAAAGTTTGCATGAGCCAGGACGGCGTAGTGTTCCACGACATCGGATTTGGTGATGGCTTCTGCTGCCGCCGACTCTTCGGTTGCCGAAGAGGTGGATGCGGTTTCTTCGCCGTTACTGCAGGCTGTCAGCAGCGTTGCAGAGATAGCGAGCGCCAGGGGAATACGTGATGCGTTTGAGAGCAGGGCCATTTCGATGTCCTTTCGCCATTTGTTAAATAAAACGTATTATTATTCGCATTATAGAGAGCGGGTGGACCGTTGCAACGGCTGCGGGGAATGATTTTCAGTTCTTTTGATCTGGCTCAGGGTTCTGGGGCGGAGAAAGTCCTCTTAGCGCCGGAAATGTTTGCCAAATCCGATCCTGCTGTAGCCTAATGGTGCCCCTATTGTCAGGAGTCTGTAATGCTGAGTTACCTCCACGCTTTTCATGCCGGTAATTTCGCCGATGTTCATAAACACGCAGCCTTAACGCTTGCAGTCAGAATGATGCAGGTCAAATCATCTGCCATCGCCTGCTTCGATACTCACGCCGGAAGTGCCAGCTACGATCTTGCGGGAGAACGGGCACTCAAAACCGGCGAAGCCGCCGCTGGGATCCAGAAAATCTGGCCACTTCGAGCCGAGCTCCATTCCGACGACTGGCAGGCCATTCTGGGTGGATTGGCCGCGAGGGATGGGAGGGACGGGCAATTGGCGGACTATCCAGGGTCGCCGCGCTGGTTCCTCCGTTACCTGCGGGAGCAGGACACCCTGACCGCCTTCGAGCTGCACCCCGCCGAAGGCGAAACCCTGGGCCAGTGGGCGGCCAGGCATTCCCGCGTCAAGGTCTTTCAGGAGGATGGATTAAAGGGGTTGCTTCGCCATCTGCCGCCCAGGCAACCAAGGTTGCTGGTGCTGACGGATCCTTCATACGAGATCAAAAGCGACTATCAAGAGGTGGCGCACACGTTGGCGCGAGCGTGGCAAAAATGCCGTCATGGGGTGTATCTGATCTGGTATCCGATTCTGGCAGGCTTCCCCCACAAGCGGTTAAAGGATGCGGTGTCTGAGGGGGCCGTGCGCAAGGTGCTGTGCAGCGAAGTTGTACTTAACCGGGCCCCGCAACGTGGAATGTCCGGGTCCGGATTACTGGTAGTGAATCCGCCCTGGGGATTCGACACCCGGCTTGCTGAGATGATGGATGCGGTGTCCGGCGATCGCTATCTGGGTCTGTCATCGAAAAGCACCTGGCTGGTGCCTGAATAGCGCTATTGGCCTGTCGTAGCCTGCGCTGATGTTGCGGACTCTGTTTTGCTGATCATTGTCAGGAGTTGGTCCAGGATGGCCGCTCCGCGCTCTCCAGCAATCCGTACATAGGCCTCGCGGGCGGATAGGCTTGCCTTGCGGAAGCTGTCCCGCTCTTCCTCGGTCAGTTCAACCACGCGGATGCTGCTGTTGTCCGTGATGGTATTAAGTCGGCTTGCATTGAGCTCAGCCTGTACCTCGTAAGCCAGCGGTGCGACTTCATCCATAGCGTCTTCCAGCCAGAGCCTCTGGTCTTCGGGAAGGGCGTCAAACCACGACGTATTGGAAACCACGGAGGTGACAAACTGGGCCGGTCTTGCAAACGTCATGACGCCCTGGACTTCGTAAAATCCCATCTCTTCAATGGCGAAAACAGGGTTGGCCTGCCCGTCAATGCGGCGTAACTGCAGATCGCTGTAGACCTGCGAAAAAGGAACCTGGCTGGTTGTTGCTCCATAGCTTTTATAGGTTTCTCCAGCGATGTCCGAGGTCATGGTGCGAATGGTAAGTCCGTCGAAATCCGCGGGGCTACGCAAGGGTTTATTGGCTGTCCAGACCATCCAGCCCTCAGGTACGAAACCGTGAAGCTTGAGGCTCTGCTCCTCGTAGGGTTCATGAAACAGTTGCTTTAAATCGTCGCTGGCGAGGACGCTACGATTCACCTCTTCGTCATCAGACAATAGATAGTGGAGGGTGAATACACCCACCTCGGGAATAACATTGGCCAGGTGGCCGGGGGAGGCGAAAGCGAGGTGGACTGAACCTTCCCGGACCAGATCCGTTAGTTGGAGTGACGTGCCAATAGACCCATAGGGAAAAATATCAACGAGGATATTGCCATCGGAAATACGTTCAATGCGGTCCTTGAGTTCAAGGGCGTAACGGTGTTGTACGCTGCCTTCAATTTCCTCAAGAGCAAAGCGCCAGGTAACGGGGTAGGACGGTTTCTCGTCGTTATCGCCGCTAGACATTGGTGCCGGGCTGTCTGAACATCCTGCCAGTACAAGCATAACCGTCAAGAGCAATGGGGTTAGCCCGCGGCAGAATCTTCGCATGGTTTGTCTCCATTGGTCTCTACAAAATCATGTCGACAAGATACCACAATCGACGTTGATTATGGCCATTGCAACTTCGCATGCAGAATCAAAAAGGCCCTGCAATAGCAGGGCCTGAAGCAACCAATGTGGGAAAGCGGCTTACATCAGTGCATCAACACGATTCCGAACCTGAGGTTCACTGTTGTAAGCGGTTGCGATGGAATTATAAGTGGGGATATCCATACCGGAATCCTCAATCTCTGTCACCATCTCATCGTTGGCTTCCATCTGTAATTCCTGAGCCTTTTTCTGGGAATCAGCCGCTTCGATTTTTTCCATATATTCATCACGGATATTGTTGATGCCTTCCTGGGCCTCAACGAACTGCTTCAGTTCCGCATCGGTAAAGTTGGTTTTCTGGGTGCCGGCTGAGGCGGGATCACTGTATCCGCCGTTGGGGTTGGTTGCTTCCGGGCTTTGCTGATTTTCCTGCGCCAGTGCGGGGCCCGCCGCCAGCAGTGCCAGGGATGCGGTCAGTGAAACGAGAAATTTGTTCATGGCGTTCTCCTTTTGCGTTGAAGGGACTGCACCGTGTCATCGACTGCAGTCTGACGTTGAAAGGAATGCGATTCCTCGAACGTTGGTGTTGCACAATCAAGCTCTGTGCCAGCTTTTTAGTTGTTAAAAAAATCATTTAAAACAACATCTTGATAGCTATTTGGTGTTACCTTTGCGTAATGTGTGTTGTGGCTAAATGTCACATGTGGCATACCTGTGTGACACTTTGTCGGAGCGCATTATGAAAACGCCTGTATCAAGAGCGCGGGACATGTTTCGCTCGCTGCGCCTGACCTTGGTGCTGAGCATGGTTGTACCGTTGATGATATTCAGCGGGGTTGCCATCTATGTGGGGCTCGGTGCGGTTGAGCGTAACCTGAATGACCGTTTGCGGGAGGATCTGGAGCTTGTGGCCCGGGCGGTCAGTGGTCCTCTGTCCCAGGCCATGTCCGATGGCGATGAAATTGTTCTGGGGGAGTCGCTGAAATCCATCTTCCGTATCGGCCGGGTGTTTGGTGCCTCGGTGTTTGATGAAGACGGGCAGCAGATCGCCAGCCTCGGTGTGGCGGACAGTGATGTTACGCGGAGCGACAGTGCCGAACGCGCGATAGCCAGTGGCAAGCTGGACGGTGCATTTCGCAGGGTCGACGGGGTGTCGGTGTTCTCGCAATTCACGCCGCTGGTTGCCCCGGATGGTCGAATCCAGGGGTTGCTTCAGGTGACCCGAAAACGTAGCGATTTCCATGAGTTGGTGGCATCGAGCCGAATCTGGGCCGTCAGTATCTGGTCGGTGGTGTCGTTGATGGTCATTCTGGTGGTTGTTCTGGGGCACTATGGTGCTGTCGGTCGCCATGTCAGCCGGCTGTTGGAATTGATGGAGCGGATGGCACCCGGGCGTTGGCAAATTGATGGGCATCCCGCGGGGCCGAGGGAGCTGAGACAGATCCACGAAGGTTTGCAAGACATGGGCGCCCGTATGGCGGTTGCGGAAAATGAAATCCGGGAGAGCGTTGAACGCGAGCGGGAGCTGTCAGAACAACTGAAGTATCAGGAGAAAGTCGCCATGATTGGCCGGGTTGCCGGTGGTGTTGCCCATGAGCTGGGTGCGCCGCTAAATGTCATCCAGGGCCGCGCCAATATCCTTGGGCGGGGCGACCTGGCAGACAGTGACCGACGACACCTGAGGGATATCGAACATCAGGTCGAGCGGATGACATTGATTATCCAGCAGCTGCTCGATTGCTTTCGCCATGTGCCGGACTCCCGCCGGGAAACCGACCTGGGGGCCACCGTTCGCGAACTGACAGCGCGGGCCTGCGATGAGCCCAAGTGCCATGGCGTTGAGATTTGTACCGATATTCCAGAGGCGAGCGCCGGCGTTCTGGCCGAGCCAACACGCCTGGAAATGGCTTGCCTGAACCTTGTCCGCAACGCGTGTCAAGCGGCTCAGTCACGGGTGACCGTGTCTGTTATACCCCTCGAAGGATACTGGGAATTGCGGGTCGATGATGACGGCCCGGGTATCGATGACTCGCTGAGGGAGCAGATTTTCGAGCCTTTCTTCAGTACTCGTGCGGCGGGTGAGGGGACCGGTCTGGGGCTTGCGGTAGTCGGCAGTGTGATCAAGGAGCATGGTGGTCGGATTGAGGTTGGAGCCAGCGCGGACGGCGGGTGCCGGATGTCAACATTCTGGCCGGTGTATGACAAACGCTTGGAGTCGACGGAGGCCCATCATGAGAGCTAGACCTGCTTCGATCCTGCTGGTGGAAGACGATGCCAGTTTGCGGACGCTTCTGTCGGAGGAGCTTGAGGTGGATGGTTATGCGGTACGCAGCGCGGCAACCGTTGAGGAGGGCTGCAATGGATTGCGGGAATGGCGGCCGGACCTCATCGTGTCGGACCTCCGGTTGCCGGATGGTGACGGCCTGGCAATATTGCGGCAACTGCAGGTCGAAGGCCACTCGGTTCCGTTTATCATCATCACAGCCTTCGGCACGGTTGATCAGGCGGTAGAGGCACTAAAGGCCGGTGCCGATGACTTTCTCACCAAGCCGCTGTCGACCGATCACCTTCGCCTGAAGATAAAACGCCTGCTGGCTCATGCGGCGGTGACCAGTGAACTCGCGCGCTACAAATCACAGAGTGAGAATGACAGTGCGCTGGGGCTGGTGGGAGAAAGCCGGGCGATGGAACAGTTGAGGAATGAAATACGACAGGTGGCCCGTAGCCAGGCGGCCGTCCTGGTGAGTGGTGAGAGTGGCACTGGCAAGGAGCTTGTCGCCAGAGCCATTCATGATGAGAGTGAGCGCCGGCAGGGGCCGTTTATACCGGTCAACTGTGCGGGCATTCCCCATGAACTGATGGAGAGCGAATTCTTCGGCCATGAAGCCGGTGCTTTTACCGGCGCAAAATCTGCCCGCGGGGGGCTGTTTGCCGAAGCGAACGGTGGCACGCTGCTGCTGGACGAAATTGGCGAGATGCCGCTTGCCCTCCAGGCGAAGTTGTTGCGTGTTCTGCAGGAAGGCACGATCAAACCGGTGGGGTCTGACCACGAAGAGGCCGTGAATGTCCGAATTATTGCGGCCACCCATCAGGACCTGGCCAAGGCTGTTGAACAGGGTGGCTTCCGCGAGGACCTCTACTATCGGCTGGAAACCCTGACCCTGATGGTGCCGCCGTTAAGGGAGCGCGATGACGATGTCGATCTGCTTGCCATGCATTTTCTGCGGGATTCGGCCCGGCGTCACCAGCGCGGATTCCTGCAACTGGGTGAGGTGGCCGCGCGCATGTTGGCGGATTACCCGTTTCCCGGCAATGTCAGGGAGCTGGCCAGCGCGATTGAGCGGGCAGTGACCTTCTGTAACGGTGATATGCTGTTGCCCGAACATCTGCCGGCCCGTATTCGCAAGCGTCAGACAGAGTCTGCCGAGGGTCGTCCGGTGCTGCCGTCCGGAAACCTTGCGGATTGGCCCACACTGGATCAGGTCCAGCAGGACTATGTTGTGCGTGTTATCGATGCGGTGGAGGGTAATAAGCGCCGTGCAGCCCAGATACTCGGGGTGAATCGTCGTACTCTCTATCGTTGGCTTGATGCAGAAAAGGACACTGCCAATGACTAACCAGAAACAGGCAATGCTTTACGGCCTTGGAACCGTATTGCTCTGGTCAACGGTGGCAACCGCGTTCAAGTTGTCATTGCGGGAATTGACCCCGGTCCAGATGCTGGTGATCGCCTGTTCGGCATCGTTGGTAGTGATGGCGCTTATTCTGGTTGCACAACGACGATGGCACCTGGTTTTTGAACTGTCGCGCCGCCAATACTTGCAGTCTTTCGGCATGGGGCTTATCAATCCCTGCCTGTACTACTTTCTGCTGTTCGGTGCGTTTGACCGGCTGCCCGCCCAGGAAGCGCAACCCCTGAATTACACCTGGGCTCTGGTGCTGGCCTATCTGTCGGTGCCCTTCCTTGGGCAGCGATTGCGACGTGCCGATATCATCGCGGGATTGATTTGCTACAGCGGCGTTGTCGTCATCGCTACCCGTGGGGATGTGTTGTCGCTAACGTTCTCCGACCCCCTGGGCGTTGGTCTGGCCATCGGCAGCACCCTGGTCTGGGCGTCATACTGGATTATCGCCACGCGGGATACCCGGGATCCGGTGGTCGGTCTGTTCCTGAATTTCCTCTGCGGTCTTCCGGTGATCGTAGTGATTTGCGGGATGACGGATGGGTTCGATTTCAGCCCCACAACAGGGCTTTTGGCGGCCACTTACGTGGGTGTGTTCGAGATGGGAATTGCCTTTGTGCTCTGGTCCTACGCCATGAAGAAGGCGGAAAACACCGCGAGGGTCAGCAACCTCATCTTTATCTCACCGTTCCTGTCGCTGGTGTTCATCTATTTCATCCTTGGCGAGATCATTCTGCCATCCACATACGTTGGCCTGGTGTTGATCGTTGCGGGGCTGTGGATTCAGCAACGTAAAACCCGGGAGACAATGGCGAGGGCCACATCGGCATGAGCCAGTGGTTCATCTACATGGTACGGACCGCCAAAGGGGCTCTTTACACGGGGATCACAACCGATGTAGGGCGGCGCTTTGCCGAGCACCAGGCCGGTGCACCAAAAGGGGCCCGTAGCCTGAGGGGTAAAGGTCCCCTTGAGCTCGCATTTTCTGCCGAGACAACGGACAGGGTGACGGCTTCGAAACTTGAGTGGCAGATAAAACAATGGCCGCGTAGGCAGAAGGAAGCGCTGATTCGTGGGGATGTCTCACTGCCGGATACCATCGCTAACAGGAAAGCAACGAACTGAGAGAACGGCCGCCTGGCATCCGGTCAGCTTTCCAGGTGCTGGCGTATGAATGCCCCAGCGGTTTGCAGGGCTTCGGTGGCCCGGTCCAGTTGCCCCGCGTGGACCTGGAAAACGTGCCAGAGACCGTTATAGATTTCCAGACGTGTATCGACACTGTCACGGCTGGCTGCGTCCGCCAGACGCCGGGCATCGTTTAGCAGGATTTCCTGGCTTCCCACCTGAATCAGCAGCGGCGGAAGGCCGGAAAGGTCGCCATATACGGGTGAAACGAGAGGTTCGGACGGCGGTGTGTTGCCGCAGTACAGGCGCGCGGACTTGTCGATCCACGGTTTCTGCAGGACCGGCTCACATTCAGGCGAGCAAAGGTGCTGGTGGGAAAGGTCGGTCCAGGGAGAAAGCACCATCAGTGAAGAAGGCAATGGCAGACCTTTATCGCGCAGTCGCATGGCCAGGGCTACGGCGAGCCCACCGCCGGCTGAATCTCCCGCCAGGCTGAGCGTTGAAGGCGGGTGACCTTCATCCAGCAAGGCCCGGTAGACGGTTTCGGCGTCGTCCAGGGCTGCCGGAAAGGGGTTTTCCGGGGCCAGTCGGTAGTCGGGAGTAACCACCATCGCGCCACTGAATTTCGAAAGGTGGCCGGTTATTCCACGGTGTGTTCTTGGCGAGCCAATGATGTAACCACCGCCATGGAAATACAGCACGACCCCGTGAGGGTTGTCGCTGTGACAGGTCCGAGTGATCGAAAGCCCCTCTGCCTGGATGTCTTCGAACCGGGTACCGCGTGGCGGGATTGACGTCAGGTAGGCCTTGCTGATCAACCGACGTTGCAGGGCAACGGGGATCGCGGGGTGCAGTAGAGGACGAACCAGTCTGTTCATGGTCTGGCGCAAACCGGCTTCCAGGACTGTTTGTATCATCGGCAACTCCGGGGTTGTGGTGTGCTAACCTATTCACCAGGCTCAGGCAGTCACACTGCTAATGTATAACCCATTCATGACAGGCGTGTAACTCTACGTGTACTGGAAAACAGATACCATAGAAATTCCGAACTGGAACAGGGCGTCACTGCTGGAGCGGCTGGCGCCATTTGAGCCAGAAAGTCAGGAGCCTCTCAGCGAGGATATGGTCGCGTACTGTCGCTTCTATGGCCTGGACCTCTGGGTGGAACATCCGGATGTCAGCTATCGCCAGGGTTATGTGATGGCGGATCGGCACCAGGTGATGGTCCATTATTTCTGTCTTCCGGCGCAGAAAAAGCCCAAGGGCACCGTGTTTATTCTGCACGGATACTTTGACCATGTTGGGTTGTACAGCCAGTTGATTGACCGGTGCCTGGGCGCCGGCTTTGACGTGCTGGCCTATGACCAGCCCGGGCATGGCCTCTCCAGTGGTACGCCGGCGGCAATCGGCAGTTTTCTGGAGTATCAGGCGGTGCTGACGGATGTCATGGCCAATGTGAGAGACAGGCTGCGGGCGCCCTGGTATGCGGTTGGTCAGAGTACAGGCGGGGCCATCCTGATCGACTATCTACTGACGAACCACCACACTCGGGAAACCTCAGATTTTCGTCGGGTGGTACTGCTGGCACCCCTCGTACGGCCAGCTGGCTGGCTGGGAGCAAAAATTCTGCACAGTCTGGCGAGGCCCTTTATTTCCAGGTGGCGACGGGCGTTTGGTGCCAATAGCGGGAATTCGCGTTTCCTGAAATTTCTCAGGGACTACGATCCGCTACAAGCCAGGGCAGTGCATGTGGATTGGGTGTCGGCACTGAGGCAGTGGGTGCCGCATATAGAGTCTGCCCGGCCCGTTGAATTTCCGATCACCGTGGTTCAGGGCGAGAAAGATTTGACCGTGGACTGGCAGCACAATCTGCGGATAATCCGCAATAAATTTTCCTCCGTGGAGGAACTCAGAATACCGGATGGGCGTCATCACTTAGTGAATGAAGCCCAGGATCTACAGGCAACCGTATTCAATACCATCGTGGATACGTTTGAAAACGACCATGACGGGTCTCTTTCAGAGGCCAGTTAAGGAAAACCCGAAAACGGTAATATGCCGTGAAAAGTCCTCTCTTTTAAAGACTTTGGAGAATGCCGTGAAGAAAACGATTGTTGCTTTTGCCGTCGCCACCGTTGGTTTGGGCGGCTGTATGACATACGACCCTTACACCGGGGAAGAGAAAACCTCGAGTGCCACAAAAGGTAGCATTATCGGCGCCATTGGTGGCGCCGCTGTAGGTGCTGCAACGTCCAGCAGCAGTGATCGCGGTAAAGGTGCGCTGATCGGTGCTGCGTCCGGTGCGGCCATTGGTGGTGGTATCGGCTACTACATGGACAAGCAGGAAGCGCAGTTGCGCCGCAAACTCGAGGGTTCTGGCGTTCGCGTTATAAGGAATGGTGACGAAATTGAATTGGTTATGCCCGGCAACATTACCTTCGACGTCAACCAGTCCACCATCAAACCGTCGTTCAGTAATACACTGGAATCGGTGGCGCTGGTGTTGAAGGAATTCGACAAGACCATTATTCAGATTGAAGGCCATACCGACAGCACCGGCTCCCGGGATTACAATCAGCTGCTGAGTGAGCGCCGTGCCGGTTCAGTGAGGGATTTCCTGTTGAATCAGGGTATTGAGCCGAAGCGTACCCGGGCGGTTGGTTACGGTCCGCGTTATCCGATTGCCTCTAATGATACTGCTGGCGGCCGTGAACAGAACCGTCGCGTTGAGCTGACGTTGGTTCCCATGCAGTAACATCAGCCCAGGCTGATTGAGCGACTCCGGGCCATGCACGTGTCCGGAGTCGCTTTCCTCTATCTGTTCCTAGTTGTTCCCGCCTGGAAGCCATTCGTCAATTCTTGCTTTAAGATCCTTCAGCTGGTCTTCCCCTGAATCCCGTATTTCGGAAATCTTGTTCCGTGCTTCCTCCACGCGGTTCTGCAATGCTTCGATTCGTTCGGAGAAGTCTTTCTGTATTTCAGCTTCCGCCTGGTCATCTTCAGCTTTTGCCATCTTCTCTTCGGCGTCCGCCTGTAGGGTCTGAATCTGCTTGCTCCAGTATTCAGTCTGGGTTTCGAGCTTTTTCTGCAGTGACTCCTTCAGTGACATGGAATGCTCCTTAGGATAGATGTCTGATGCAATGTAGAAGTGTTCACTTCCATCATGGCTGCATCTGATGACATCTCAAGGTCAAACGCCGTAAAAGCGGATTAATAAGAGCTCATGTGGGGGAGTTGGCCCGTTTGGCCATGAAAAAGCCGGGACCTGTTGGCCCCGGCTTTTTCATGGTGCTGAAATACGGTCTGGATCAGAACAGCACGCGGCAGCGGATGGTGCCTTTGACTTTCAGCAATTTCTCCAGTGCCAGCTCGCCGTACTCCTTGTCGACGTCGATCACCACGTAACCAATGTCTTCCTTGGTTTGCAGGTACTGGCCACAGATGTTGATGCCGTTTTCCGAGAACACCTGGTTGATTTCCGACATCACGCCCGGCACGTTTTCGTGAATGTGCAGCAGGCGGTGCTGGTTTGGATGCGAGGGCAGGGCCACTTCCGGGAAGTTCACGGAAGAGACAGACGTGCCGTTGTCGCTGTACATGGCCAGCTTTTCCGCCACTTCGCGGCCAATGTTTTCCTGGGCCTCGATGGTGGAGCCACCGACGTGCGGGGTCAGGATCACGTTATCGAACTCGCGCAGTGGGGAGATGAACTCTTCATTGTTGGACTTGGGTTCAACGGGGAAGACATCAATGGCGGCGCCCAGGAGCTTGCCACTGCCCAAGGCATCGGCCAGGGCGTCAATGTCGACCACGGTGCCCCGGGAGGCGTTCATCAGGATACTGCCCGGTTTCATCTGGGAAAACTGCTCGGCCTTGAACATGTATTTGGTGGACGGCGTTTCCGGTACGTGCAGGCTGATGACGTCGCAGGTGTTCAGCAGCTCCTGCATTGTCCCCACCTGTGTCGCATTGCCGATGGACAACTTGGACACTACATCGTAGAAGTACACGTCCATGCCCAGGCCCTCGGCCAGCACACTGAACTGGGTGCCGATATTGCCATAACCGATGATGCCGAGCTTCTTGCCGCGGATTTCATAGCTATCCTTGGCGGACTTCAGCCACTCGCCACGGTGAGCCTTGGCACTTTTCTCAGGTACGCCGCGCAGCAAGAGAATCGCCTGGGCCAGAACCAGCTCCGCCACACTGCGGGTGTTGGAGAAAGGTGCGTTGAAAACAGCGATACCGCGACGGGTCGCCGCCTGAAGATCAACCTGGTTGGTGCCAATGCAGAAACAGCCCACCGCTACCAGCTTCTGGGCAGCGTCGAATACCTTCTCGGTCAGCTGGGTGCGTGAGCGGATACCCACGAAATGAGCGTCGGCGATTTTCTCCACCAGCTCGTCTTCGGCCAGCGAATGAGTCAGGAATTCGATGTTGGTGTAGCCTGCGGCGTTCAGGGTATCAATGGCGGATTGATGCACGCCTTCCAGCAGCAGAATGCGGATTTTGCTCTTTTCAAGAGACGTATTTGACATGGGCTTGCTTCCGAACCTTTCGTCACATGAAATGACCCGTGAGGACCGCTGTTGGCGGGCGGGCTCACAGAACAGGGGCGGTATGATACCATAAACGCAGATTTTCACAGCGCGTCGGACCACCTGAATCAACTCTGCTTACCGACGCCCTGATTAACCCTTTGCGAGACCGGACTATCCATGAATCCTGAACAGATCGTTGCCTCCCTCAAAGCCCTGATGGAAGCGGGCCAGACCCCCGGAAAAGTGCTGACTGACGCGGCCGACCTGGAAAATTACGGCAAGGACTGGACGAAGATCTATCCACCCAAGCCCGTGGCCATTGTTTTGCCCAAGACGACGGAACAGGTGCAGGCGCTGGTGAGGTTTGCCAACGAGAACCAGGTGGCTCTGGTGCCTTCTGGTGGGCGCACCGGCTTGAGTGCCGGAGCCGTGGCGGCCAATGGTGAGGTTGTGGTGGCGTTTGACAACATGAACCAGATCCTGGACTTCAGCGCCAGCGACCGCACCGTGAAGTGTCAGGCCGGGGTAGTGACGGAACAGCTGCAGACCTATGCCGAAGACAACGGCCTGTATTATCCCGTGGATTTCGCCTCGGCCGGCTCCAGCCAGCTTGGCGGCAACCTCTCCACCAACGCTGGCGGCATCAAGGTGATCCGCTACGGCATGAGCCGGGACTGGGTGGCTGGCCTGAAAGTGGTCACCGGGAAGGGGGATATCCTCGATCTGAACAAGGATCTGGCGAAGAACAACACCGGGTACGACCTGCGCCATCTATTTATTGGCGCGGAAGGCACTCTCGGATTTATTACCGAGGCCACCATGAAGCTCTCTCGCAAGCCGGATAACCTGACCGTGCTGGTGCTGGGCCTGAACGACCTGACCAACACCATGGACGTGCTGCAGGCGTTCCAGAAGCAGATCGACCTGACCGCCTACGAGTTCTTCTCCCATCAGGCCATGGGGCATGTGCTGGCCCATGGCCAGGTGCAGGCGCCGTTCGAAACCGAGGCGCCGTACTACGCGCTGCTGGAGTTTGAGGCGGTGTCCGACCAGGTGATGGACGATGCCATGGCGCTGTTCGAACAGTGCGTGGAAAACGGCTGGGTGCTGGACGGCGTTATCAGCCAGAGCGAAACCCAGGCCCTGAACCTTTGGCAACTGCGGGAGCGCATTTCAGAGTCCATTGCACCGCGTACGCCGTATAAGAACGATATCTCTGTGGTGGTTTCCAAGGTGCCAGGATTCCTGCGGGAAATCGACGCGGTGGTCACCGAGCACTACCCGGATTTCGAGATTATCTGGTTCGGCCACATCGGCGACGGCAACCTGCACCTGAACATCCTCAAACCGGAAGACATGGCCAAAGAGGATTTCTTTGAGAAATGCCAGCAGGTGAACAAATGGGTCTTCGAGATTGTCGAACGTTATCAGGGCAGTGTGTCTGCTGAGCATGGTGTCGGCATGACCAAGAAACCCTATCTGGAGTACACGCGCAGCGCCGCTGAAATTGCCTACCTGAGGGGCATCAAGCAGGTGTTCGACCCCAAGGGTGTGATGAACCCCGGCAAGATTTTTGACTGAAGGCGTTCAGGCGATGCGGGTGGTGGCTCCTGGGAGCGACCTGAATGGTAGAGCAGCTTTCCGAGTGTGAAGGCGACTGTTTTCTCCTGACCCCCAACCGGTCCATGAACTGGCGGGGCAATATCCGCATTTGGCTTGCGGCTGTGTTGCTTTCGCTGGTTATTTCCACTGGCATGCTACTGGCCGGAGCATGGCCGGTATTGCCGTTTGCGGGCCTTGAGTTGACCGCATTGGCGGCGGCGTTCTACTACACCTCCCGTCAGTGCCAGAGGCGCGAAGTGCTCACGTTCGCACCGGAGCTGATCCGCCTGGAAAAAGGCCTGACCCAGAAGGAGCGGGAATGGGAGCTGCCCCGGCGCCACACCCGCGTATGGCAGGACATGCCACGTCATCCCTGGACTCCCCCAAAGCTTCACCTGCAGTTCCGGGGCGAGGAAATTTCCCTCGCACCCTTTCTCAATATCGATGACACCGAGGAACTGGTTGCTATCCTGGAGAGGCATGGGCTGAGGGTGGAAAAACGGCGCAGGCCGGAGAAGCTCTGGTTCTGACTACATTCATCTGACAATCAAAGTGTTGCTGTATGAAAGATCACATCGTTGTGCTCACTGGCGCCGGTATGAGCGCCGAAAGCGGACTCTCCACGTTTCGCGATAATGGTGGCCTGTGGGAACAACACAGTGTCTATGACGTGGCGACGCCAGAAGCCTTTGCCCGAAACCAGGAACTGGTGCTGCGCTTCTACAATGAGCGCCGACGGCAGTTGAAGTCGGCACAACCAAATGACGCCCACCGCTTGCTGGCGGAGCTGGAGCAGCATTACCGGGTAACGATCATTACCCAGAACGTGGACAACCTGCATGAGCGGGGCGGCTCCAGCAATGTTATACACCTGCACGGCGAACTCACCAAAGCCCGCAGTTCGACGCATCCGGAACTGATTTACGACATCGGATTCAACGACATACAGCCTGGAGACACCTGTGATCGCGGCTCCCAGCTTCGGCCACATATTGTTTGGTTTGGCGAGGAAGTGCCGATGATTGAGGCGGCGGCGGAGATCGTGCCCACGGCAGATCATCTGCTGATTGTGGGGACCTCTTTACAGGTCTATCCCGCTGCGGGTTTGGTGGATCTGGTAGATTTCGATGTGCCTGTGACGGTGATTGATCCTGGCGAGCCGGCCAGCCTTTCCAGGGCCAGGGTTATTCGCAAGGGGGCCGGTGAGGGGGTGGCTGAGTGGGTTGCTCACCTTCAACCATGAGTATGGCCCATCGCCTCTTCTTGGCTAGTTCTGCGTATACCTTGGTCAAAATCCGTGCAGCAAATTTTGTGACACGTTTCTCCTAACTAAAGATACGAAAAGAAACTTCAATTAACCCTATGTAATATGAGGGGCTTCGCATGATGTGCCCTAGTTAGCGACGCATCTTACATGATAGCCAGACAATGGAGGTCAGGACCTGTGGCTTTTTGGCTCGAGCGGTTTTCGATGCGTCGGTGGGGTAGTCTTTCCCATGTCTTCGTTGTGGCTATCAATTTTTTGCTTTTCTCGGCAACAAGTCACGCAGATACCTTTCTTCATCAATACACCGTTGGCAAAAATATCGGTTCGACCGTCGCAATCGATGAGGCCGGAAACCGCTATGTTGGAAGTGCTGATGGTAATGTTTATGCCATTTCTCAGAGTGGGGAGGAGTGGAGTTTTAGCATTGGCGCGGAGGTGGGTGGCACGCCCGCAGTCGGTTCTGAAAGTGTTCTCTTTGTAGGCTCGTATGATGGTCACCTGTATGCCATCGACACCCTGAGTCGCCAGAAGCTTTGGTCTTTCGATACTGGTTACCCAATATATTCTTCCGCTGCGGTCTCTCTTGATGGAACTGTTTTCATAGGCAATCGATCCGGTGATTTTTTTGCAATCGATGGCTCAAGTGGTGATTTGAAGTGGCGAGTGCAGTTGGGTGCGGAAATTGGCAGCTCTGCCGTAATTGGTCCGCGAGGCCACGTCTATTTTGGCACGGCTGATGGGTCAATCTACGCCCTGGATGGATCCACTGGGAGCATCGAATTCGAATACAGCGCGGGCGGGGAAGTTTCCTCGCCAGCGGTCGATTGGTTCGGGAACGTATATTTTGGGTCTTATGGTAATCGGCTAACAGCTCTTGATGGCGACGGCAATTTCTTGTGGGAAGTCAATGTCGATGGCCGCATAGCTTCGTCACCCGTTGTTGCTCATGACGGCTCGGTCATCGCGGTTACCTACGACTCGGGCACGGTTTATGCCGTTAGCCCTGAAGGTTCTGTTGCAAGCACTTTGCCACTGGCTTCGAAGGTATATTCTACTCCAGCTATAGGGCCCGATAATTCCGTATACGTGGCTACAACGTCAGGAACAATTTACTCGCTGGATTATTCTGATGGTTATCTGAGTAATACATCTCAATATGATCACGACTCAGGTTTTTACTCCTCCGCCTCCCTCTCGACTACCAATCAGTTGTACCTCGTCTCCAAGAACGGAGAACTTCTAGAACGATCGATTGACGCTGGTTCTGAAGGCTCTGCTCAATGGGCAATGTTTGGCTATAGCGATCGTCACAATAGAGTTCACCCGAACGGGGATCGAGACCATTGTCCTGACGCAGTGGATGTGTTCCTCGATGAAGCTGACAAGTGTTTTGATACTGACGGAGACGGTATTGCAGACGTCTACGACGATGACACCGATGGCGATGGGCTGCCGGACGATTTTGAGCTGGCGTATGGTCTGGACCCTCTGGTGGATGATGCCGAGGAAGACCTGGATGGTGACAGATACACCAACGAATACGAGTACGGGCAGGGCCTTGACCCGTCGGAGAATGAGTTTGATGACCGGCTGATGGAGTTGGTGGAAACTCACGAACTTGATGGTGACGATGGACAAATAGCGGTTCATCCGAGCGGTGACTATGTGGTTGCTTCTGCGGGTTCGAGGTTGTTGAGCTATGGT
>NZ_JBSXOB010000062.1:0-320484 GCF_056857915.1 Marinobacter sp. B-12
CCTTCGAGCTCCAGTTGATCGTGTACCGTCAGGTTAAAGGGCGCTGCAGGTTTGGGCACAGTGGAAACCTATTCTTGTTGATCGATAGGCTTACATTGTAACCGATATCAGTCAGCGAATTAACCGCACGGAACACTAGCCATGGATATTTGGCCCTGTTTCACCATTGTGTAGCCAGGATGCTACCTAAAAGCAGAAAGGAACTCTCACCATGAGTAATCTCATCACCGCCTGTGTAGGCGATATGCATGTTTGCCCGATCCCAGGACATGGTTCTTCCCCCATCATGCCAAACGGCTCCAGCATCCTTGTTGAAGGCAAACCCATTGCCCGGGTAGGCGATGTCACTGGCTGCGGTGCGGTTATTACCCAAGGCTACCCGTTGGCGTTGGCTGATGGTATGCCCGTCGCGTATCTTGGCAGCCCCACCAGTCATGGTGGTTCCATTGTCAGCGGTAATCAGAGAGTAATACTTGGTGTTGCGACAACCACAGCACCGGTTGTGGATTTCGCCATGGCTGGTGCGCTGGATGACAAAGGCCGGCTTACCCCGGCCGCCAAAGAGTTACTGGACAAAGATCCGCAGGAATTTGTGCGCAAAGCGGCCCAGGAAGGCGCATTGATTGACGAAGGTTTGCCGGACGAATCCCCGGATGACTCGCCCGAAGGAGAGAACTGTCCGAAGGTCCGGGTAGAGGCTGGCATCTTTTTCGATGGCACCGGCAATAACCGCGATAATACCCAAACCTATCAGCGGCAAACGGATGAATGCCTCACAGCTAATGCAGCCGGGGTCATCTCCGAAGAAGAGTGCAGCAGCGAGCTGTCTCAGATCATGGAAGGCAGTTATCTGAATGCCGAAACCAATGTCTCCAAGTTGGAGCGAATGTATCAGCAGGGTCAAGCCGAGAGTGGCGACCGCGACCAAGTTCACCGCATTTCATCCTACCTTTCCGGTGTAGGTACGAAGTCTGGAGAAACTGACGATGGCCCCAGCATGGGGCTCGGCCTAGGCGAACAAGGGATACTCAAGAAAATCGATCAAGGCTGCGCCAATCTAGCGATTGACGTTCTTGATTATGTCAGCGAACCCATAGATGAACTGATTCTTGACGTTTTTGGTTTCAGCCGTGGTGCGGCGACCGCCCGCCACTTCATCAGTCGGGAAGTCCGTAATGAAAGCGGGGCCTTGGCTAAGGCGTTCAAACGGCAGGGTATTCCATGGCCGAAGAAGATTACCGTTCGCTTTGTAGGTCTGTTCGATACCGTTGCGGGGATTGCCGATCTCGGCAATCTCGACTTTTCAGCACACAATGCAGAAACCGGACGCATCAACGTCAACCTGAGGCCGGAGGATGCCGAAAGGGTTGTTCAGTTTGCGGCACGGGATGAGCGCCGCCACAACTTTTCACTCAACAGTCTTCGGGGTGAGTCCGGCAACTTGCCGGGCCACTTCAGTGAATGGGTACTTCCGGGTGTTCACTCCGATATTGGCGGCGGTTACCCGGATCGCTTTCGAGAACGGATTGAAGTTCGTCCGCCCTTGGTTGTCAAAGGAAAAGATCGCCGTAATCCCGAAGCGAGCTTCGAATTTTCGCGCATGCTGCAGGAACGGGCGCTGATCAAAAATGAAGGCTGGATCGGGCCACTGAACCCGCTCGCTACATTGGATATCGAGCAGGAGCGTCCACCCGGTTTGCCGGGTGGCGACATCACGCTTTGGCTTTGGCTGGATCGCGAAGTTCGCGGTGAATACTCCCTTATTTCGCTGTATCTGATGCACAAGTTGGCGGTGGATGCTGGTGTTCCATTCGATCCTATACCCACGGAAAACCCTCAGCTGGTATTGCCGCCAGAATTAATGACCATTGCCAGAAATCTCGCCGCCCACGTCTGGCATGGCAGCCAACTATTGATGACTCCGGAATCCGAAGCGTTACTGAAACAGCGATATATCCACCATTCCGATCATTACCTGAAGCTCGGTCTGCTGTATCCTTTCAAGCCCGGTAAGTATGGCCGCCGAACCGTCCATCCGAATAAAGGGCAATGGATAGAAGGGGAATACCATGAGTATTAAAATGTTCGTCGCCGGCCTTTGCGTTCTGTTGCTTCTGGGGTGTTCGGATCACAGTGAGCCAGAAGAACTAACGTATGGCCCGGACCCTACCTACCGAAGTATTTCCGTTGTGGTGCCCAAACACTACGATGCATGGGTCGAGACTTTTATCCTGGAATCGGTGTCTGGAGAAATTGGCTGGCGGGCACCCATCGGCATAATCACCTGCTGTTGGAAACATCCGTCTGGAAAAAATGCGGAATGGCAGGCAATGCCCGGGCTGGTGCTCATCAAGTGGTTTTCGTTCGCTGAGCAGCAGTCATACCGCGCGTTGATCAAACTAGAGAATGCTCAAAAAATCGAAGAGAAAATGAAAATAATCACCAAACTTGAGCGGTATGGCAAGATTCTTGAGGTACCGCGTTACAACCTTGTATTTGGCCTGGCACCTGGAGGAACAGTGGTTGTCTGGGTCATGAACGGGGCGGAAAATGCGATTGAGGTGGGGCGGTATGAGGCGCAGAAAATAGAAACGCATCCCGAGCACTACCGTGAAATCACCGAAGGTTATAATCGTGACAGTCGGGAGTATCTCGATAAACACGGTATACCACTGGATGGCTGGTAGGAGCATATCCTGATAGTTTGAGGGTCAGCCACCACATGACCATGCCATGTACCGGATGCCAAAACCTCTGCTTCGCGCCGGTTTTGCCACCGGTGATGGCGCCGGAGTCCAAAGCTCTATTAAAGCAACGGTACATCCACCAGTCTGATCATTATGTGGAGATTGGGCTGTTTTACCCCTTCAAACCAGCCAAGAACGGCCGCCGGGCCATCCATCCGAATAAGCGCCAGTGGGTAGAGGGGGAGTATCGTGAGTATTAAAAATCTGGCACTCGGCTTGTGTGTCTTGATGCTTCTGGGTTGTTCGGAGCAGACAGAATCGGAAGGACGGACGCATGGCTCGAATTCCATCTATCGGAGTATCGGTGTTGTGGCGCCCAGGCATTATGATGTATGGGTCGATAAGTTCTTTATCGAATCGTTGTCGGAAGATGTAGGCTGGCGTCGCCCCTTTGGAATCGTTTCTTGTTGCTGGAAAAGTCCACCGTTATCGGGAGCTGAATGGCAGACAACCCCCGAATTATTTCTTATCCGCTGGTTCTCGTTTGCGGAGCAGCAATCCTATGAGGCCATAATCCAGTTGGAAGACCCTGACGGAATTGCAGAGCAAATGAAGGAGGTCGCACCCTTTGATAACTATGGCGAGATAGTCGAGCGCCCACGAGGCGCCTTGGTATTTGGGCTGGCTCCGGGCGGAACGGTGGTGCTTTGGATTATGAACCGTGCGGAAAATGCGATTGAGGTTGGGAGGTACAAAGCCAGGCCATTCAACAACGAAAAGTCGGATTACTCGCAATGGGTAGATGAATACTTGGAGAAAGAGGGCGAGTATCTTAAAGAGAACGGGATTAAGGTAGATGGGTGGTAAACGTTGCCGGGAATGAGCGCCAGCACAATTTCGGTCAACAGCATTCAAACGTGATACCGCCGCTCCGGCCGTCCAACGCTGCCATAATTCACTTCCGCGGTCAGCTCCCCCCGGCCAACGAGAAACTCAAGATAGCGCCGTGCCGTGGTCCGGGATGCCCCCATGGCATGGCCGACTTCCTCGGCGCTCCACTGGCCGGATGAAACCACCTCGCGAATTTTATCCAGCGTGATGCTGTCGATGCCCTTGGGCAGTCTATCTTTGCACACGGGTTGGCTGGGTTCGCTTGACCCTCTGGGCAGCAGCGCATCGACTTCTTTCTGGGCGATTTGCACCAGGCCGGACAGTTGCCGCAAGTGGTCGCGGTAACGGTTGACGGCTTCCTCAAGGCGTTCGAAAACCAGGGGCTTGAGAATGTAGTCGAAGACGCCGCCGCGCAGGGCGCTTTTGAGCGGTTCCACTTCTTTGGCGGCGGTGATAAGAATAACGTCACTGCTGCTATCCCGTGCCCGGAGTTCCCGCAGCAGATCCAGCCCATTGCCGTCGGGAAAATAGATATCCAGCAGGATCAGTTGGGGGGCCATAACGTCAATAAGGTCGCGGGCATCCCCCAGAGTGTGGGCAATGCCGCAAAGCTCCACGTTCTGGAGTCGCTCGACAAACCGCCGCTGGATTTCGGCGATCTGCTGGTCGTCCTCAACAATCAGGATTCGAAGGGTATTCAATGACGGTCACTCCCCTGACTGGTTTTCGGAAGGTAAAGGGTAAATCGGGAGCCTACACCCGGTAGATTCTCCACTGTGATGGAGCCGCCCCAGCGATTCAGGAACTGACGCACCAGATGCAGGCCATAACCGTGTTCTTCAGCGCCCTGCTTGGTGGTCACGCCTTTCTCGAAGATCTTCTGTTGCGAGTCTTCCGGGATACCGGGCCCCTGGTCTTCCACTTCAAAGATCAGTTCATGCCCCAAGTCTGTCATGGATAGCTGAACCCGTCCTCCTTCGCCGGTCTGATGGCGGGTGGCTTCCAGGGCATTGTCGATGAGGTTGCCGAGGACACTCACCAGCTGATCCCGTGGCATGTCGGCGGGTATGTCCACCATGCGGCTTTCGGCATCGATCTGTAAGCCCAGCCCCATCTCCCGGGCGCGATTGTACTTGCCCATAAGGCAACCGGCGATAACCGGGTCGGGGACGGCTTCCAGAAGCAGGTGGATCAGTGCCTGGTGGTCGCTGACTTCGCTGCCAATCAGGTTCAGGGCGTCGTCATAGGCTTCAATCTGGATCAGCCCCGCGATGGTATGGAGCTTGTTCGAGTATTCGTGAGTCTGGCTTCGCAAGGTATCTGCGTATTGTTGTATGCGGGTCAGTTGCCGGCTGACCTGATCCACCTCGTCCTTCAGCCTGAAACTGGCCACAACACCGGTAATCTCAGCGCCCTGGCGAACGGGAAGACGGTTTACGATCATCTGTCGGTTGCGCAGCCAGGCCTCCCGATCAAAGTCCGGCATGCCGGACTCGAGTACCGACAGCAGATCACTTTCGGGAAGAACGTCAAGAATGGGGCGGCCGGAGAGTGGCGTGTCGGGATCAATGCCAAGGGTTTCCAGGGCCGTGCGGTTGAAGGTTGTGATCACACCGTCGCGGTTGATGGCGATGATGCCCTCCCGGACGGATTGCAGGGTGGCGTCCCGCTCCTGGAACAGGCGTGCGATTTCCTCGGGCTCCAGGCCGAATATGGCGCGTTTGAACCGACTGGCGATCACCATGGCGATGAGTATGCTGACCAGCAGGGTGAGGGCAACCACGGTATACAGTACGAAACTGTAGCGTTTGATGGTGGCATCCACCTGGTCAACTCCGTATCCCACGGAGACAATTCCGATGATCTCGCCAGTCTCTGGCTCGATCACGGGGGCCTTGCCGCGCATGGATTCGCCGAGGCTGCCTGCGGCCCTTGCCACATAGGCCTTGCCATCAACCAGGGCACGCCGGCCCTGGTCGCCATCGTCGTCGGCCATGGAACGCCCGATGCGGTCAGGGGAGGGGTGTGCCAGGCGCATGCCCTGGTGGTCACCGATCACGATGAACAGAGCTTCGTTGGTTCGAGTCAACCGCTTCGCCAACCGGTTCAGCCCCTCTATATCACGTTGGCGTACGCCCTTGATCACCGAGGGCGCAGCCGCGACTGTCTTTGAAACCATGAGGGCCCGTTGACCGATTTCATCGAACAGGGAATCACTGAGGTAATAGCCTGCAAAAACGCCAATCAGGATTGTCTGCGCTGCGCTGACAAATCCGAGCGTGAGAATCATTCGGGTTTTCAGTTTAAATTTTCGGAACACAATATCACTAAAGCGCCGTTTTTTATCATTATAGAATACGACAAGGCTAAAGCACTCATCGTACGATTACCCGTAAATTTAATGACCATAACGTCCTGTTACGATGATTCGCTCGAATTGGCGGGTTCAAGCGGGGTAGTGGTAAACATGCTGGTTCACAAGAGAGCCGCCTGTTTGGCTAACGGCTGATCAATGGCTTCATTGAAAATCGGCGCAAATTCCCCGGATTTGTGGTTGGATACATCGACTATGGGCCTCAAAATCCAGGGAATTCCACTCAACTTCTATAATGCCGGAAACAACCGCTTAAGTCCGACAGGCTGCTTTGAACCTCATGCAACTGAGGATGCCCGTTTTGTCGCAGGCCGATGGTGGCTATTACTTAGAATAAGTATTGGACACGTCCTGTAAAGCCAAGACCGTTGTCTTCATTGCCTACCAAGGAAGCTGCACCTGGGCCGCTCACCTCCGAATAAATGGCGTTTGCCATAAATTTCACCTTTGATGAGTAATAGTAGTTAGTTCCCAGGGTATAGCTTGTTGTTTCTGTACCCTGCGTATCAGATGTCGCGTCCATATTACTTAAACGAGCGACAAGTTCCCACGCATCTTTAACGCCCTTGGGTTGTTTGAATACGGCAGAGCTTTTAGAATACTGCTTTTGAAGGCCTCCTGGGAAATAACTGGCGGTCAGGCTGTAGCCATCGAAAACTTCACCATCCAGCGGTGAGGCTTGGTCTGAAGCGTTTAATTCGCGGGCTGCATACTCTGCCTCTACGGTCAGTCCTCTAAGTTGATATGCAGCCTCTAAACCGGCCTGTTGCAGGCTGTTCAGCGCTACCGGGCTACCTCCTGCGACATAGTCCACCAAACGAGTATTGGTGCTGCGTACTTCTCCACGTGCGAAGCGTGCTCCTAAATTCCGGCCTCCCATATCACGGTTTGAATACCAGCCACCAAGGTGCAGAACGCCGTCTTGCAAATCTTTTTGCCAAGTGAGTCGACCTGTTAATGCGAGCGCCAAAACGCCATTGTCAACGCCATTGGCATCAACATTCTGGCCAACGGCACCGAATGCTTCGTTTCTATAAACTCCAAACGCATAACGAATACCTGAGTCTTCGAGGTATTGGTTGGCCGATGCGCCCCATGAAAAATATGGCGACATGGTATTTGCCAAAGAGCTACGTGATATAGTGGCAATATGTTTGCTGCTAGTTCGTGCGTTTAGTGAAATTTCTTCCCATAGCTTGCCAGCCTGTATTTCCAGGCCATTGCCAAAACCTTTGTAACGTACTCGCGCCAGAACAATCTCGCCGCCACCATCAGCGAAGTCGAGTAGTATTTTATGGTCCCAGTCTCCATGCACACTCTCTACATAGGTACGAATGCGACGAGGAAAAAAATCACTTCCTGGATCACCAGCCCTGCCGGCATTGTAAGCGCCTTGAAAGTAGTTGAAATCTGCCTGGACTCGCCCGCCAAACTCAAGGTCAAAAATTTTTGAGTTTTTCAGGTCGTCGACTTCTCGTTTGAGTTCATACATTTGTTTTTCTAATTTTTGTTCATCAGGAGCCGCAAGTACAGTAGCGCTAGTTAATGCAGCGAAAAGAGTGAATGCAGCTCCGGTTTTATTTGTTTTCATGTTCGTAAAGCCTCTTTTGTAATTAATTGCTTAGAACGTCAGTTGCTGTCGCGACAACGCGGTAAAAATAACATATGGCTTCATGTTTAATTAATCTTTAAAAGATAAGATTCTTTTTTTCTATTTAGGGTTTTTCGGTCATAAAAACCACGATCAAGAAAATATTTCGAGGCAGTAGGCGTTTTATGTGAACATTATGAGCAGAACGTGTTTTAAGATGTAAAAAAGCTTTACGCCCACAAACTTCGGGAAAGCTATTAGTTTACTTATACTCCCAACCGAGTCCTCCGTTATCGCCATTAGTGGCAACGTAAAATGCCATCTCAGAACGCGATCGTCGTCGAGGGACACAACAACAAAACAGAGGTTATAAGATGCTTGCTAAACGATGTTTTATATTCGTGGCTATAGCCACACTCAGTTTTTCGGCCCTCGCATGGCAACCCTCCGGAAAAGTGGAATGCATCGCCCCGTCAGACCCGGGTGGCGGCTGGGACTTTACCTGTCGCAGCGCCGGCAATGTGATGCGGGATCTTGGCCTGATTGAGGGCACCGTGCAGACCATCAACATGGCAGGTGCCGGCGGCGGCGTTGCCTATGCTCACACGGTCAGCAAACGTGCGGAAGACGACAAGCTGATCGTCGCCGCGTCGACGGCAACCACCACCCGTCTCGCCCAGAAACAGTTCCCCGGACTGGATGCCGATATGGTGACCTGGGTCGGCGCACTGGGCGCGGATTACGGCGTTATTGCCGTAGGCAAGGACTCGCAGTATGAGAACCTGAATCAACTGCTCGATGCCATCAAACAGAACCCGAAATCGGTCAAGTTCGCCGGTGGTAGTGCCCGTGGAGGCTGGGATCACCTGAAGGTCCTGATCACCGCGAAGGCTGCCGGCGCAGATAAACTGCCCGCCATTCCGTACCTTTCCTACAACAACGGCGGTGAGGCCATGACCCAGGTGGTCGGCGGCCAGGTTGATGCCTTCACTGGTGATATCTCGGAAGTTACCGGCTTCCTGTCGTCGGGCGACCTTCGTGTGCTGGCTGTGCTGGCCGACGAGCGCCTGCCGGGTGAATTTTCCGATATCCCGACCGCAAAAGAGCAGGGCGTTGACGCCGTTGGCCCGAACTGGCGCGGATTCTACATGCCCAAAGGCGCTTCCAGTGACTCCAAGGCATTCTGGGTCGAGGCCGTCGATACGCTCTATGCCAGTGAGCAGTGGAAAAAGGTAATGAAAGCCAATGGCCTCATCCCGTTCCATCCGCCTGCAGATGAGTTCGACAGCTTTGTCGAACAACAGGTACAGGACATCGAGACTCTGTCCCGCGAAATAGGACTGCTGAAATGACAGGCCTGGGTGATCGACTTCTTGGTCTGGGCCTGTTGGTTCTGGCGGTGGCCTACGGCTGGGTTGCACAGCAGTGGCCCGAGCCGTTTGGTGGCGCCGAAACCGTGGGCCCGGAAACCTTCCCAACCATCCTTGCGGTGGTTCTGGTCGCCGGCAGCATCTATCTGATGGTCAAGCCAGACCCCGACGCCCAGTGGCCGCTGGGGCGGTCCGCAGTCGAGCTTGTGGTGTCGCTGGTCGTGCTGGTGGTCTACGCGATGCTGCTCGAGCCCCTGGGGTTTGTCATCTCGACAACCCTGGCGGTTGGCACCCTTAGCTGGCGCATGGGCGCGCCCGCCAGGAATGCCTTTTTAACCGGCCTGATCAGCGCCGTGGTGGTGTTCGTCCTGTTCAACTATGGCCTGGCGTTGAGTTTGCCCGGTGGCATCCTGGAGGTGAACTGATGGAAACGCTCGGTTTTCTGATGGACGGCTTTGCGGTCGCCCTGACGCCGTATAACCTGATGTTTGCGCTCTTCGGCGCTTTTGTCGGCACCTTGATTGGTTGTTTGCCCGGCCTGGGGCCGGCAAACGGTGTGGCGATCCTCATCCCGTTGGCGTTCACCCTTGGCTTGCCGCCGGAAACCGCGATGATCCTGCTGACGTCGGTTTACGCAGGTGCGATGTATGGCGGTCGTATCTCCTCCATCCTGCTCAACATTCCTGGTGACGAACCGGCGATGATGACCTGCCTGGATGGCTACCCCATGGCCCAAAAGGGACGGGCTGCGGATGCACTGGCGATCTCGGCCATTGCGTCCTTTGCGGGTGGGCTGATCGGCACCATAGGGCTAATCATGCTTGCCCCGGTGCTGGCAAGGTTTGCCTTGAGTTTCGGCCCGGCGGAGTATTTCGCGCTGTTCCTGCTGGCCTTCGCCACCCTGGGTGGTATTACCGGCAAGAATCCGATGAAGACGGTGATCGCCGCGACCCTGGGGATCATGATCTCCACCGTGGGCATCGATATCTCCACCGGCACCCAGCGCTACACCTTCGGTGTGCTGGAGCTGTACGAGGGGATCGATTTCATCCTCGCGATTGTTGGCCTGTTCGCCATCTCTGAGTTGTTGTTCTTCGTCGAGTCGCGCATGGGTGGCGGTCGCAAGAAGATGAACGTGGGCAAGCTGACGCTGACCTTCAAGGAGTTGGTCTCCACGGTTCCCACTCAGTTGCGTGGCGGCGTGCTTGGATTTATTTCCGGCGTGCTGCCTGGCGCCGGTGCGTCCCTGGGCAGTTTTATCAGCTACACCCTCGAAAAGAGCGTGATCGGCAAGAAGGGCACGTTTGGTGAGGGCGATATCCGTGGTGTGGTAGCGCCGGAAGCAGGCAATAACGGTGCTTCATCGGGCGCACTTGTTCCCATGTTGACGCTGGGCGTGCCAGGTAGTGGTACCACTGCGGTGCTGCTGGCGATGCTGATTTCACTGAACATCACGCCGGGCCCGCTGATGTTTACCCAGAACGCCGATATTGTCTGGGGTGTGATTGCCGCCCTGCTGATTGGCAACGTACTTCTGCTGGTGCTCAACATACCGCTGGTCGGCTTCTTTGTGCGCCTGCTGTCGGTGCCTCCCATGTACCTGCTGCCGATTGTGACCATGGTTGCCTTCGTGGGTATTTATTCCATCAGCAACAGTGCCTTCGATCTGTACTTCATGGTGGCTTTTGGTGTGGCGGGCTATTTCCTGCGCAAGCTGGAGATTCCGGTGGTGCCGATCATTCTCGGGCTGTTGCTGGGGCCGGAAATGGAAAAGAACCTCGGGCATGCGTTGGTGCTGTCGGACGGTGACTGGAGCATTCTCTGGGCCAGCACGCTGGCGAAGTGCTTCTGGCTTGTGGCCGGCCTGAGTCTGGTATTGCCTTATGTGGTGGGTCCGGTGCTGCGTCGCCGCATGAACGCGGCCATGAAGGAAAGCCCGGCCAGCGACTGAGCCGGTTCCCGGTCGCTAACCTCCGCTTTGCCGCACCGGATAACCGGTGCGGCTTTTTTCGTAGGGCTGATCAGAGATTTGCTTCTGCGTATTCCGCGAGTACCGAGCGAGGAACCCCCTGAAGGTGGATATGCCCGCCATGACTGAAACTCTTGAAGCGCTCGGTCATGTAGGTCAGGCCTGAGCTCAGCGCGCTGAGGTAAGGGGTGTCGATCTGGGCCAGGTTGCCCAGGCAGATCACCTTGGAGCCATTGCCGGCACGGGTGATGATGGTCTTGATCTGGTGTGGCGTGAGGTTCTGGGACTCATCAATGATGATCAGGCTGTGCTGGAAGCTACGGCCACGAATGTAGTTCATCGACTTGAAGTGCAGGGGCACCTTGCTGAGTATGTAGTCCACGCTGGCGGTCATGTTCTCATCATCTTCGTGAAGGGCCTCGAGGTTGTCGACGATGGCTCCCAACCAGGGTTCCATCTTCTCAGCCTCGGTGCCAGGCAGGAAGCCGATATCTTCATCCAGCCCCTGGGTGCTGCGGGTGGCAATGATGCGTTTGTACAGCTTACTGGCAACCGTCATTTCGATGCAGGCCGCCAGGGCCAGGATGGTCTTGCCGGAACCGGCGGAACCGGTCAGGTTCACCAGGTGGATATCCGGGTCCAGCAGCAGGTTCAGGGCAATGGCCTGGTAGATATCCCGTGGTACCAGGCCCCAGACTTCCTCGTGCATCAGGTCGTGCTGGTGCAGATCCCGAATGACAATCTGGTCTTCGCCGACATCAGACACCTTGCCGACAAATCCCTGCTCGTCAATCACGAACTCGTTGATGGTCAGCCTGGCCAGGTCGCCCTCACGACGAAGGATGTGTTCGGTAATACCCTCCCGCTGGATGGTTTCGACTTTCTCGATCGTGTCCCAGAATGAGTTTGAGAACTCTTTGTACCCTTTCGGCAGCAGGTCGATATCGTCCAGCAGCATGTCGTTGTGGTAGTCCTGGGCCTCCACGCCGAAGCCCCGGGCCTTCAGCCGCATGTTGATGTCCTTGCTGACAAGGATGATGTCCCGCGATGTGTGGCGGGTTTGCAGGGCCGCCAGGGTATTGATGATCTTGTTGTCGTTCAGGTGCTCGGGCAGGCCATGGTTGCCCTGGTAGTCCGTGCTCATCAGTATCGATAACGCGCCGAGCGGTTCTGCCTTCTTGCCGCGCACGATGGGTACGCCTTTCTCGATTTCTCCGGGACTGGCGTCACCCAGCAACTTGTCGATGTTGCGGATGGCCTGTCGGCAATCGGCAGCAACGGCCTGTTTGCCGGATTTGAGACTGTCGAGTTCTTCGAGGACCGTCATCGGGATGATGACGTCGTGTTCTTCAAAGTTCAGGAGGGCGTTCGGGTCGTGGATGAGGACGTTGGTGTCGAGGACATACATCTTTCTGCGAGCCTGCGATGCTCTTGGCATAGGGTGTGATACCTCTCTGGTCAGCCGTTCCCGGCACAGCGGTTGGTGAGCTCCTGGTCGGAGATCAGTTTGAGCATGTCATACGTGGTCACAATACCGGTGATCTTTTCGTCTTTGGTGATGAAAATCCGGTGCAGGTGTTCACGCATCATAATATCGGCAATGTCGCGCACCGGCGTTTGCTCGTCAACCGATAAAACGATAGGGGTCATGATGTCACGCACTTCCACCGGCACCTTGCCCATTTCCTCAAAAATGGCCATGCGCAGGCGACGGGCTTCCTGTTCTTCTTCCGGGGTCATGCGGGCATCGGATTCGGAACGGCTGGCGTTCCAGCGGAATTCGGTGATGTCCTTCAGCGTGGCAATGCCGACGATCTCGCCCGTTTCGTCGGTAACGGGGCTGCCGGTGATTTCGTTGTCGGTGAGGAACCTGGCCAGACGGTCCATCGTCCAGGATTGGGGTACGGCCTTGATGCTCGGGGTCATGATCTCGTAGGCGAGAACGGTCATTGACGAATCGGCTCCGTTAGCAGGTCCTTTGTAAAAGAGCTTAGCTGTTACTGATGTTCTAGTCATCCCCTGATTCAGCTTTGGGGACCACATCTTTCAGCTGGCCCTGCGAGTCATAGATTAGTTCGTAGTTCCGGTAACGGTCCCACTGGGCAACTCGTTCCAGCTGCTCCATGGAACGGATAGGAATGTCCACGAGCAGGGTGTTGACCAGCCAGCCGGGTATTGAACCGTTTGGCTCAGTGTGTTGAACCCAGATCATTCGGGTCTGGTCGTCTTCGGGTATAAAACGGTAATGGGTATCGGACTTGTCGACGCGGATGTATTCGTCTTCCTCGTCCCGGCGATCAGGTACGGCATTGAGGTCCATCACGATTTCGCCATTGGCCTGCTGGCCTCGGGTGCGAATCAGTAGCACGTAATCCCGGTCAGTGACCGGCCAGGGCATATCGTTGACCGAGTAGGCGTAGCGCTCATAGAAATCACCCGAGCCGAACGCATAGGATTTCGAGCAGTTGTGAACCCACTGAACGCAGGACTTGGGGTTGATCATGACCGCCATCAGGTTCTCGATTGGTACGTCGAGCACCGCCACGGCCTTGAAGGCCTGGAAGCTGGAGCCCGGCTGGTCAGTGGTATAGACCCGGATATGATCGGTTTCCTTGCGGAGGCTCCAGTTTTCCGAGTCTTCGGCCGGTAGCCCGGCGAAGGCCAAACCTGAGGTCAGCAGGAAAACCGTGGTGGCTGCAAGCCAGTTGACGCGTCCATTGGCCAGGCGTTGGTTGCCACGGGCTCTCAGGTTTTGCATGAGGTACACTTCCTTGAACATGGTCGCGCGAGTCTAGCACGACTGATCTGGTGCCAACCTGCTACGATCGGGGGTTTGTGAACTGGGTAACTGACTGAATTCCTGACGTTAACATTTGGCCCGAATTGACGATGAAAAAAGCGAACAAGCGACTGATCGATGACCGGGGGCGGATTCCCTACGGCGTCTTGGAGACTCCGGTGGATGTCATTAACTACCGGGACTTTGACCTCCGTACGGTGATGGACAAACCGCGCTCGGCCCTGGCCCGTAAAGCCCGTTTTAACCAGTTCCAGTTCATCAGTGCGATGGCGCCGGGATGGGTGTTCGGGCTGGCAGTGGTGGATCTGAAACTGGTCAGTACGGCGTTTTTCTATCTTTACGATTTCAAGACCGGACAGATGCTGGAGCAGTCCCTGACGCAGCCATTGGCGATGGGGACCCACATTGAACCCAGGCCTGAAACCGGGGTGACGGAGTTTCGCAAAGGGAAAACATGCGTTCGCATTACGTCGGACGGCCGCTCGCGTGGTGTGTCGGTTTCCGGGCCCGGTGACCTCCAGATAGCCCTGAATATCGAAGCGGACACTCATCCTCTGCGCCTGGTGTGCCCAGCCGGTTACAGCGGTTGGGTGTTTACTCGTAAATCAGCGGGTCTGCCGGTGTCCGGAGACATTCACTGGCAGGGTCAGAGCTGGCAATGCGACTCCCTGTCACGCGCAGCCGTTGATTGGAGTTGCGGCTTTATGAGGCGCGAAACCGCCTGGAACTGGGCGAGCCTGGCTGGTGTGCTGGCAGACGGTCGTGCCGTTGGTCTCAATCTGGCGGCGGGCGTGAATGAAACCGGCATGACTGAAAATGCGCTCTGGCTGGACGGGCGCTGCATCGAACTCGGGCAGGCTCGTTTCGTGTTTGATCGCTACGATGAAACCGCACCCTGGCAGGTCACCACGGACGATGGCAGGATCGATCTCTGGTTTGAGCCATCGGGAGTTCGTCGGGAACGACTCAATGCTTTGTTGATCGCGTCCAATTTTCGCCAGTACATCGGCACCTTTACCGGGACTGTCTGCGATGAGAGGGGCGAGCCAGTCCCCGTAGACGGCCTACGGGGACTGATGGAGGATCACTTTGCCCGCTGGTAGCGTACCTGTCAGTGTTCCGGCAGGGTAACGTTCAGTTCCAGTACTGAGCAGCTGTCGTTGCGGTCCACTTCCACCTGGACCTGGTCATCGCTGATCTGAACGTACTTGCGGATCACCGCAAGCAGCTCTCTCTGCAACTCTGGCAGGTAGTCGGGTTGTTCACGCTGGCCCCGTTCATGGGCAACAATGATCTGTAGGCGTTCCTTGGCAACGCTGGCAGTCCGGTTGTTCTTCTTGCTCTTGAAATAATCGAGGAAACTCATCCGTCAGCCCCCCTTGAACATCCGTGAGAAGAAACCCTTTTTCTGGGACGTCATAAAGCGGTACTCGCGTTCCTCACCCAACAGACGGGCGACAGCATCATCATAGGCCTGCCCCGCGTCGCTTTCTTCCTCGAGAATTACCGGAACACCCTGGTTGGAGGCGTTCAGTACTATCTGGGACTCGGGAATCACCCCCAGCAGGGAAATGGCGAGAATTTCTTCCACGTCAGCCACGGAAAGCATTTCACCTTTCTCCACCCGGTCCGGGTTGTATCGGGACAGCAGAAGGTGTTCCTTTACGGGGTCCTGGCCCATTTCGGCGCGACGCGATTTGCTCTGCAGAATACCGAGAATGCGATCAGAATCCCGCACCGAAGACACCTCCGGGTTGGTGACCACCACGGCTTCGTCGGCGTAGTACAGTGCCATCAGGGCGCCATGCTCAATGCCGGCAGGTGAATCGCAGACGATGTAATCAAAACGTTCGGACAGCTCGTTGATCACCTTTTCAACGCCATCCTTGGTCAGGGCTTCCTTTTCCCGGGTCTGGGAGGCCGGCAGGATATACAGAGTATCAACCCGCTTGTCCCGGATCAGGGCCTGGTTAAGGGTGGCTTCGCCCTGGATCACATTCACGAAGTCGTACACCACCCTGCGTTCGCAGTTCATGATGAGATCCAGGTTGCGCAGGCCCACGTCGAAATCGATCACCACGGTCTTGTGGCCCCGCTTCGCCAGGCCGGTGCTGATAGAGGCGCTGGTTGTGGTTTTGCCTACGCCACCTTTTCCTGAGGTAACGACAATGATTCTAGCCAAGGTTGCATTCCTGTTTCGCGGTGGATTCGTCGCTTTCCCCGTCTGTGCGGGTAGTTACGTTCTTTTCAGGCCTTCTCCAGTGGCGTTACCACCAGCAGATCATCCCTGAGCTGGATCTGTACGGCGGTTTTCCAGCCGTTGTCCTGAAGATCTTCGGAGATTTTATAGTGTCCGGCGATGGACACAAGCTCTGCTTCAAGAGACTGGCAGAATACCCGTGTATGTTCCGCACCGTGAATACCTGCGAGGGCCCGCCCGCGCAAAGGTCCATAGACATGAACGTTGCCGGCCGCCAGCACTTCTGCGCCGGCCTGAACCGGCGCGAGAATGATCAGGTCGCCCTCGGGCGCGTAAACCTGCTGGCCGGAACGAACCGGCTGGTTGATGATTTTCGCGGGCGCCGGCTCACCCGGATTTTCGACCCTGGCGGGCGTCGGATTTTCGGTCGGTTCAGTGGCGCCCGATTTCGTTGCCGGCGCAGTATCGATTTCCCGGTCGCGCTGGTTGCCACCGGGAAGCAGCGCCAGTGACGCACCACGGGCCAGGCGACGCTGATCATCGTTGCCACCGCGTACGCCGATGACATGGATATTGTGGCGGCGGCAGGCGCCGATGATCTTGAAAAAATCCAGTTCGCTGCTCAGCCCCTCGTACTTTTCCAGGCTGATGATCAGGGGGATGTCCTTGAAGAATCCGGGTGCCTGGCTGACTTTGTCCCTGAGCGTGCTTTCGAAGTCGTCATTGTCAAAAAAGTACAGCTCCAGTGCGGTCATGGAAACGTTCGCACTTTTCAGTTGGAAACACTGCTTTACCCCGGATACGGCAGTTTCGCTCATGGATGGGTCTCTTCCGTGGTGTCGTCCTGAGTGGTGCCCGGGCGCTTGCGGAGCGCAGGGCCGTCAAAGCGGATACCGGACCAGCCGGTGCCCATGAACTGGCGGATATTGCCATGGCTTTCACCTGCTGGTTCATCCAGCACCTGCTGGTAGTGTTGGGCAAACAGTTGCAAAGTGTCGGATTCGGTCAGGTTGCAGTATTGGGCCAGGGAAAATACCCGGCATGAACCGGCATTCTCGCCGGTGCCATTGTACAGCGGTCCGTTGTGAAACCCGGTGGGCTGATAATCGAAGAATCGGTCAATCAGTGCCAGGGTGTCGTCAAAGTCGCCATGGCCGGCCTCAACCGATGCCAGGTGGATACGAACCGCGTCATTGACGTTCATGCCTTGTGATCCTGTTTGGGGCCTTGTTGATAGCGGGTTTTCCACTCTTCATAAGGCATGCCGTAGATGATCTCCCGGGCGTCCGGGTCAGACAGCTCGAAGCCTCTTTCGGCGGCCTCGGCGCGATACCATTTGGAGAGGCAATTGCGACAGAACCCTGCAAGGTTCATCAGGTCAAGATTCTGTACCTCGGTGTGCTCGCGCAGATGGTTAACCAGCTTTCGAAACGCGGCAGCTTCGATTTCCGTCTGCGATTGTTCTGGGATCGGGGTTGTCATGATTGCTCACACCTGTCTCTTCGTCGTTGGGAGTTGCTACTCGGAGCTCCTGACATTCTCAGCATGTTACCGTAAGATACAAGGCTGTACATATGTACAGATCATTTACTGAACTGAAGAGTCATGGCCCAGCGCAAGATTATCCATGTAGATTGCGACTGCTTCTACGCCGCCGTGGAAATGCGGGATGATCCCTCATTAAGAGAGGTTCCGTTGGCAGTGGGTGGCGAAGGTGGCCGTGGAGTGGTTACCACCTGCAACTATAAAGCGAGGGCCTTTGGCGTGCGGTCCGCCATGCCCGGCGGTGAAGCCCGGCGACTGTGCCCCGGCCTGGTGACCGTGCCGCCGGACATGGCCCGCTACCGGGCGGTGTCAAAACAGGTGATGGCCATCCTGAGGGAGTTGACCGATCTGGTGGAGCCGCTGTCGCTGGACGAAGCCTTCCTGGATGTCAGCGAAGTAACCGAGCATAAGGGCAGTGCCACGCTGATGGCGCAGTACCTGCGCAAGCGAGTGAAAGACGAGGTAGGTATCACCATTTCCGCCGGCGTGGCCCCCAACAAGTTCCTGGCGAAGATTGCCAGTGACTGGAAAAAGCCTGACGGCCTGTTCGTGATCCGCCCGGAGGACGTCGAGGGATTCGTTCAGGAGCTGAAGGTCGAAAAACTTTTTGGCGTGGGGCAAGTGACCGCTGGCAAACTTCATGCGATGGGCGTTGCCACCTGTGGCGACATTCAGATGTTACCCGCTGATGCCCTGCTGGAGAAATTCGGCAAGCAGGGTTACCGGCTTCGGGAAATGGCGTTCGGCCGCGATGACCGGGATGTGGTGGTGTCGCGCATTGCCAAGTCTGTCAGCGTGGAACGAACCTTTTCCCAGGACCTGCCGGACAAGCGCGCCTGCGAGTCGGTGATGGCCTCGCTGGTGGCCGACCTGAACCTCCGGCTCAGCCGCAAGGCCGGCCGCAAGCCCATTCACAAGCTGTTTGTCAAGATTCGTTACAGCGACTTCTCCACACACACCCTGGAGCGCGTGCGTGACCGGATTCAGGAGCCTGAGCTGGAAGATTATCAGCCACTGCTGGATGAGCTGGTGACCGATACGGGGCGCCCGGTGCGCCTGCTGGGGCTGGGCGTGCGCTTTCGCAGCGACGAGTCGCCGGTTATGCAACTGCGACTATTTGAATAAACAGGTCGTACAGGCCGTTAACCGAAGCCAGGCCCAGGCAGCCACCGATCAAGGCGCCTGCCGCCACATCGCTGGGGTAATGAAGGCCGAGCACGACCCGGGAGGCGGCAACACTCAAGGTGAATGGCAACAACAGCCAGGCCATCTCAGGCGCCGTCATGGCGAGCACTGTATTGAAGCAGACGGCATGTAAGGTGTGACCGGACGGAAAGCTGTAACGGTCCAGGGGCGGTGTGCCGCAGTTGATCGACGGAAACGATATAAACGGGCGCTCGCGGATCAGCCAACGCTTCAGCAGCTTGTAGGTGATGGTGCAGGTCAGGCCGGTGGTCACCATCAGCAGCGCGATGGCGAGCCCGATCTGGGGCATGAGCACTGGCATCGACAGGATGACCAGATACCATAACCAGCCATCACCCAGCCGGCTGACAACCTTGAAGTACCCCTGCACCGGGCGAAACCGCAGAGACCGATTGATGGACTGGCAGAGGGCGAACTCCCTCTGATCCACCACGTTAAAGAAGCGAGATGCCTTGCTTGTGGAGGGCATGGTAGCTGTTCCTCAGTGGTTGGTTCAGTATCAGGTGTTCGAACTGTTCAACTTGCGCGGCCCAATTCAGGTCCAGTGCGTCCAGGCGTGCCTGTGCCCGTATCCTGTTCATCAGGGTTGGCTGGTCGGCCAGGCGCAGGGCATGGTCGACAAAGCCTTCGTCGTTGCTGAGTTGAGCCTTCATGCCGTTGTCTTCGTGGCGGATATGTTCGCTGGCGGCGGCATCGTCAAAAGCAACCACCGCCAGGCCACTGGCCATGGCTTCAGTAACCACGTTGCCGAAGGTGTCGGTTTTGCTGGGGAACAGGAAAATGTCACCGGAGGCATAGTGCCGGGCCAGATCTTCACCACGGCGGGTTCCGGCAAAAACGTAATCCGGATGGCGTTCGGCAAGGCGCTTGCGCATCGGCCCATCACCCACGAGTATGAATTTCGCGCAGGGGTGCAGTCCGCGGATACGCTCGAAGCATGACACTGCCATCTGAAGGTTTTTTTCCGCAGCGAGGCGACCAACATAGAGTACCGCGCGGTCATTGGCTTGCAGCCCCCATTGCTGCCGGAGCGCCGCGTCCCGTTTGTGGGGCGAAAAACGGGTGCAGTCAACGCCGCGACTCCAGACCGATGTCGGGTGAATGCCCATGTCATGGGTGGTCTGTGCGATTTTCCGGGTTGGCACCAGGGTTATGGCTGTCCTGTTGTGAAACCAGCGCCCGTAGCTGCACAACAGTTTTTCCAGGAATCCTGCGCCGTAATAGCGGCTGTAGGCATGGAAGTTGGTGTGGAAGCCGGAACTGACCGGAATGCCGGCCCTTCTGGCGGCCGCAACAGCCGCTACGCCGAGGGGGCCCTGGGTGGCAACGTAAACGGCATCCGGGCATTGAAGCTTCCAGAGTGAGGCCAGGAAGCCCGGCCGGGTCATTCCGAACCTCAAGTCACTGTAGCCCGGCAGCGGCAAGCCGGTCACCACTTGCTCGTCGGAAAACAGGCATTCCCCGGCACCTTCGAATCGTCCTTTTGATTCATGGCGCTGGCGTGGACGGATGACCGTTACCTTGTGGCCACGCTGCATCAGGCCCAGGCATAGGTGCCTGAGGGTGTTCGCCACGCCATTGATTTCCGGAGGAAAGGTCTCCGAAACAATGGTAATGTGGTGCTTGCGCCCTGAAGCCTGGGTGACGCTCATCGCAGTGTTACCTGTGGTTTCCTCTTTCATGCCTCCACTATGGAAACCTGGCATGACAGTTCCGGGACAATCCCGTGACAATCCCTTTACCTTTTTCAGCAATCAGATTCGGGAGTACGCATGAAAACCCGCAAGCTCGGCAGGACCGACATTGATGTAAGCGAGATTTGCCTGGGCACCATGACCTGGGGCGAGCAAAATACCGAACAGCAAGCGTTTGAGCAGCTGGACCTGGCCACCTCCGAGGGCATTAATTTCATTGACGCCGCGGAGATGTACCCGGTGCCCCCGCGGGCTGAAACCCAGGGCCTCACGGAAAGCTATCTGGGCAACTGGCTGGCGAAGCGGGGCCGTCGCGACGACCTGGTGATTGCTTCCAAAGTGGCGGGGCCGGGTAATGGACTGGGTTACCTCCGGGATGGCCCGCGCCTGACCCGGGACCATATTCGTCAGGCCTGTGAAGACAGCCTGCGCCGGCTCAAGACCGATTATATTGACCTCTATCAGGTGCACTGGCCGGATCGTAACGCCAATTTCTTTGGCAAGCTGGGATACAGGCACAGTGTGGACGAGCAGGCTACCCCCATTGAAGAGACACTGGGCACACTGGCGGAGCTGGTCAAGGAAGGCAAAGTTCGCCACGTAGGAATCTCCAACGAAACCCCATGGGGAACGAACGAATACCTCAGGCTGGCCCGGGAGCATGACTGGCCCAGGGTGGTCAGCGTCCAGAACCCCTATAACCTGCTCAACCGCACGTTTGAGGTGGGAATGGCGGAAATTGCCTGCCGTGAACAGGTTGGTCTGCTCGCGTACTCCCCGCTGGCCTTCGGCATGCTCTCTGGCAAATATCTTGATGGCAAGCGCCCGGAAGGCGCCAGGATGACCTTGTTTGAGCGCTTCACCCGTTACACCAGCGGTCGTGGTGCCGAGGCGACCCGAGCCTACGTAGACCTGGCGGCCAGCCACGGACTGTCGCCGGTACAGATGGCGCTGGCGTACGTGACCAGCCGTGATTTCGTTACCAGCAACATTATTGGGGCCACGACGCTTGAGCAGCTTCGTGAGAACCTGGGGTCCGCGTCGGTGTCCCTGAGCGAAGAGGTGCTTGGGGAGATAGAGAACCTTAACCAGGTGTACACCTACCCCTGCCCTTAGTCCTGAAAGCGTTACGGTTTTTTAACAAATCCCACCGTGAAGCAACCACTCTGACCGTTACGGGCGGCAGAGTGGGGCTGCTTACACTTTGCAACAAAGATTGCTGTTTTCTTGACAAAAACTCGGTAATCCCGTGACAAAAAAGCGGCACTTTTGTGTGCAAAATCACATCTTTCTGACCTTTAATCATTAGACTTAAGCATTACATGACAGTAGAATTCCGTTTCGATTACAGGTCGCCAGAATAATTATGATTATCCGTATCTTTGTCGCACTTCTTGCACTCAACATGATCGCCTTCGTCGTTCGCGCTGAAGCGAGTGAGCGTGTGTTTGCAGACGAAGTCCCGGCCGAGAACGTGTATCAGCTTCAGGAAGAGATGTCTGGCGACTTCGAGCGTGAAGAGTCCGATATGTATGCGACCATTGGTTCGCGCCTTCTGAGTCTCAGTCTCAGCGGCTCAGATTCAGAAAAGAAGTCCTACGCGTCTGATCGTGCCAAGCCGGACCACGGTATTGCATTGCTTGAAGAGGGCGCCTGCCTCAACCTTCGCTGGAACTTCTGAACTCCCACCGACGTTTTCTCCCTTTGAACCCTGACTGACCTCCCACGAATCCGCGCCACCGTTTATCTGTCTCCACGCATTGCCTGTCACAATGTCACATGTGATTATCCGTATCGGTAAGCATTCTGACGGCAACTAAGGGAGTAACACTATGGCCGCGATGGTGGAGGAGCAACCGGTAACGCTCGCAGACAGCAGCGCCTGTGTGGACGAGCTGATTCGCCGGGTGGGTAAGCGCATCACACTGGGCCTGCCACTGGGGCTTGGTAAACCCATACGTTTTGCCAACGCTCTCTACCAGCGCGCCAAGGACGATCCGTCCATAGAGCTTCACATTGTTACGGCGCTATCCCTGACCGCGCCCGATGGCAGTTCATCGCTGGAAGAGCGCTTCATGGGCCCGTTCGCCGAACGCCTGTACGGGCGGATTCCGGAACTTGACTACGCACGGGACGTGATTAGTCAGCGTTTGCCCAAGAACGTGCGGGTATCCGAGTTTTTCTTCAAGGCCGGGTCCTTCCTGAATAACAAGGACCAGCAACGCAATTATGTCTGCACTAATTACACCCACGCAGTGCGCGACCTTATGGCGCTGGGCGTCAACGTCGTGGCCCAGATGGTGGCTCCGGCGATTGAGCCGGACCAGGAAGGCTACGTTAGCCTGAGCTGCAACCCGGATCTGAGCCTGGACCTGCTACCCCTGTTGCGGGCGCGGGGAGCGGCCGGAACACCTGTGGCGTTGGTGGCAGAGACCAACAGCTATTTGCCATTCCTGGGCCATGATGCTGCGGTCGAGACGGGCCAGTTTGACATCGTCCTGGAGCACCCCGCCTCCGACTACCCGCTGTTCTCGGCACCGCAAATGGCGGTCAGCCCGGAGGATCACCTCATCGGGTTCTACGCCAGTGCGTTGCTCCGGGATGGAGGAACCCTGCAGGTGGGGATCGGCTCGCTGGGTGCGGCGCTGGTTCACAGTGCCATTCTTCGGCATCGCCACAACGGACATTGGAAGAAGGTGTTCGATCACCTCAAGGTGGCGGACCGCTTTCCGGTGGTTTCTGAATGCGGTGGCGTTGATGCCTTTGAGGCGGGACTCTACGGCTGCAGTGAAATGATGGTGGATGGTTTTATTTACCTCATGGAGGCGGGTGTCCTGACTCGCGAAGTGTTTGATCATGCCGGCTTGCAAACATTGATAAACCGGGGTGACCTTACCGTTAGTGTTTCCCTGGACACACTGGATGTTCTGCGGCGGGAACAGTTGATTGATTCGCCGTTACGGGCCAGGGACGTGCAGTGGTTGTGTCGATACGGCATCCTGAACCCGGAGGTTGAGTTCAAGGGCGGGCGGCTGTGTATGGGCGAGCAATCCCTGGACCCGGATCTGGACAGTGAAGAGGCGAGAAGCGCTATTGAGTCGTTGGCCCTGGGAAAGTCACTGACTGGAGGGATTGTGGTGCATGGTGGCTTCTTCGTCGGCCCCGAAGCGTTCTACCAGCGGTTGCGGGACCTGTCACCGCACGATCGCCAACGCATCTGCATGACCAGCGTCAACTATATCAACCACTTGTATGACCACGCGTTCGGCAACCAACGTCTGAAAGCTGCACAGAGGGTGCATGGCCGGTTTATCAACTCGGCAATGATGCATACGCTCAGCGGTGCGGCCGTGTCCGACGGGCTGGAAGACGGACGTGTGGTCAGCGGTGTTGGCGGCCAATACAATTTTGTGGCCATGGCCCACGAGCTGCCGGGTGCTCGGTCCATCCTGAGCCTGCGCAGCACCCGCACATCCGGTGAGAAAACACTGTCCAATATTGTCTTCAGTTACGGGCACTGCACCATCCCCCGTCATCTTCGCGACATAGTCATCACCGAGTACGGTATTGCGGATCTGAGGGGCCAGTCCGACGAGCAGGTATACCTGCAACTGATCCGCATTGCAGATTCCCGTTTCCAGGCCGACTTGCTGAAGCAGGCCCAGAAAGCGGGAAAAGTGGATGCTTCGTTTCGTCTGCCTGAGCACTGGTGCAATAACACGCCGGAGGCGGTTGAAGAGGCCGTAAAGATCGCCGGAGACACAGAGATGTTTCCGGCATTCCCGTTCGGGCGGGACTTTACCGATGAAGAGCTCCGGCTGGGCAAGGCTTTACAAACCCTGAAGGCCGCAACGGCGACTCGCCGTGGTAAACTGTTGACCTTGTGGCGTGCCGTTAAGGCCAACGACGACGAAAATCGTTACCAGTCGTTGCTGGAGCGCATGAGCCTGGATAAGCCCCGGAGCCTGAAGGCGAGACTGGACCGGCGCCTGGTTATCCATGGCCTGAAGCTGACTGATACACCTCCGAATACAGGAAACACAAACGCCTGATGCAAAAACCTGCTGTATTAACCGTCCATTATGTCCTCAAGAACAAGCTCGGTGAGCTCGTTGACACCTCCGAGGGCAGTGAGCCGCTTCATTTCCTGGAGGGCAGCCCGGAAATCATCGAAGGCATCCAGAAAGCGGTGAAAGACCGTAATGTCGGCGATTGTCTGGAAGTGACCGTGCCGCCGGCCATGGCGTACGGAGAACATGATCCGGAACTGATCCGCAAAGTGCCCCGTTCCATGTTCGAGGGGGTGGAGAATCTGCACGTGGGGATGAAGTTCCAGACCAATACCGGCGACACGGCCCAGGTGGTCCAGGTGGTGAGTATTGATGGCAATCTGGTGCGGGTGGACGCCAATCATCCGTTGGCGGGTTTTACCCTGTACTTTGATCTGGAGATCATCGGTAAGCGTGAAGCCACGGAAGAGGAAATCAACGCCGGCCATCCGCTGAGTTGAATTACAGCTCCGGGCCGGCAACCGCTGTCGGCCCGCCTGATGCCTGGTCTGAAAGTCGTCCCGCCTGAATCTGCCGCAACCCGTCGTGCACTGTCTGTCGCAAATCCCGCGTTACATCGGCCAGGTCCGTGGTGTTGTCGATAGTCACCACCGGGTGGGCGATAACGCCGACCTCGACCGCCGGCTTGCGAAGCATGCGAATTAAGTGATGCTGAAACTCATCGTCGCCGATAAATGGCGCCAAATGGTCGGGATGGCCGTTTCGCAGGTAACCGATACTGAGAGGTTGTATATCCACGCCCGCATCCGCCGCGGCATGCAGCAGGCGGCTATGAAAGGGCAGGACCGTCACTCCGGCTGTGGTGGTGCCTTCCGGAAATACCAGCACCGACTGTCCGCTCGATAAGGTGCTGGTAATTTCGTGGCGGGCCTGACCGGCTTTGCCGCTGCCGCGTTGAATGAACAGCGTGCCCGCCTGCGTGGCCAGCCAACCGATCACCGGCCAGCGGCCGACTTCCGCTTTGGACAGAAAGCGCAGGGGCACCTGTCCGCCAAGTACAGGAATGTCCGACCAGGAGATGTGGTTGCTTACATAAAGTACGGGCCTTTCGCTAAAGGCCCCCTGCGTGGACATGCGAAAACCAAGGCATCGACTGACCCTGTTAAAGCAGATGCGGGCGAAGGGCGCGCGGTCGATTTGGCAGCGGAACAGGGTCTCAACCAGTAACAGTGTACAGGCAAGCGTTGCCGTCAGGCCCAGGAAGCCGGCAAAGAGCGTCAGTCTCGTGGTCAGGCGTATCAGTTCCATAGCCAATCCTCGGGTTGCCAGGTGGGTCTTGACCGCTTACTGGGCCTGTTTACGCATGAAATGGCGGCTGTAGCGGCTGGCCAGATTATTAACGTCCAGGACCACCAGCAGATCAGCGCAGCGGAACTCCGGGTCCCAGCAGGGCTCCCCGCAGACGCGGGCGCCGAGGCGCATGTAGGCCTTGATCAGTGCGGGAACGTCCACCGGGCGATCTTCGCTGACGGCGTGGGTCAGGTGCGGCAGTGCCCGTAACGGGGTTACCCGGTATTCTTCGCCGGCCAGGAATTCCCGTTGCAGGTAGCGGGCTATGCGCCAGGCTTTCAGGCCGCCATCCGACATACCGATGCTGGCGCAGCCAATCAGGTAGTCCACGTTTCGCGATACCAGGTATTCCGCAACGGACGCCCACAACAGGCTGATGGTCGCACCGTTACGATAGTCCGGATGCACACAGGTTCTCCCAAGCTCGGCGACAGTTCCCGGGAGTTGGTAAAGGGAAGAAAGTTCAAACTCGCCTTCGGAATAGAAGCCTCCGGCTTCCACGGCCTGACTGTGGTGAAGCACCCGTGTTGTGGCCACCAGCTCACCGGTGCTCTCATCGGTGACAATCAGATGATCGCAGAATCGGTCAAATTCGTCCGCGTCAATGCCAGGGACGGTAGCTCCCAGGTCAGAACCATACTCTTCCGAGAAAACCTGATAGCGCAGTTTCTGGGCGTATTCAACGAGATCCGGCTGTTGGGTGATGACAGTTTTAAGCCGTCGGGCCGAGCGTGACAGGCGGGCAGTCTGGGCGTTCATGGCAATGCCTCTTTGTTTCCACTTTTCGACAAGGCTATGAATCCGGTGTGACATCGGAATGAACGGGGGATGACGACTTTGTGACAAGTCCCGTTGCCGGTGTGGCACTGTGACCTTTGTCACGGGCTGTAACGAACAGACGGTTCCATGTATATTTCTGAATAGCATGTATAATTGCTGTTACAGGAGGTAGCCTGTATTGTCAGTTGGGTAGCTGATCTTCTGACAGGCAGCTCTGGTCCGGCCATGTGGGGTGACGTTGGCCGGACGTTTCAGAAACCGGAAAAACAAAATCAGAGATGGATGTCGTGGAACAGACGAACGAAAGTTGGCGGATTCTTATAGTCGAAGATGATGAGAGGCTGGCAGAGCTTACCAGGGAGTATCTGGAGAGTAACGGGTTGACTGTCGCCCTCGAAACTCACGGTGGGAACGCGGTGGAGCGCATCCGCAAGGAGCAGCCGGATCTGGTCGTGCTTGACCTGATGTTGCCGGGCGAGGATGGGCTATCCATATGCAGGCGTGCGCGGCCTTTTTATCCAGGCCCGATTATCATGCTCACCGCCCGCACGGACGATCTGGACCAGGTGCTCGGCCTGGAAATGGGGGCCGACGATTACATCGGCAAGCCGGTCCAGCCAAGGGTGCTGCTGGCGAGAATCCGTGCCTTGCTGAGGCGGGTTACCGAGACTGGTTCGGTGGCCGCCGAAGAGGGTAGTGGTGAAGAGCCGGTCAGGCTGCAGTTCAACAACCTGGTGGTGGACCGGTCGATGCGCGAGGCGTGGTTGAGCGAAGACAGCATTGATCTCACCAGCGCTGAATTCGACCTGCTCTGGCTGTTGGCAAGCAATGCCGGTCGCGTGCTCAGCCGGGAGGAAATCTTCACCGCCCTGAGAGGCATCGAATACGACGGCCAGGACCGTTCGATTGATGTCCGGGTTTCGAGGATACGCCCCAAAATTGGCGACGATCCCATCCACCCGAGGCGCATTAAAACCGTACGCAGCAAAGGCTACCTGTTCGTAAAGGAAGCCTGACTGTTCAGTCTCTGGCGCTGGCCCGGCGAGGCCGGCGTTCATTGCCAGGGTTATTGCAATGCCCCTCAAGTTTTTTCTCAAGCTTTATGCCCGGCTGATTGGTCTTACCTTTCTGGTTCTCCTGTTTTGTGCCGCCTTGTTCCTGGGCGTGAACTCCGTCAGGGAGCAGTACTGGCAGGAGCGTTTTTCAGAGCCTCTGTTGCGCTGGCTTGTCGCGACACCTCATCCTCAGCAACAGTACCCATGGCTTGAGTCCTTCTACGATTTCCGGGTGACGCCGCCGGGTAACCTGTCGGTATCCGATGTCATCATGGAGCGCCTTTCCTACGGTCAGGTGGTGGCGATGGACACCAGTATTGGCCAGCAGGTCATGGTCCGGAACGATAGCGATAGGATCATCGACCTGCGATTCCGGGACATCTACAGTGACATTGCCGAGGCAACCGCTCTCATCGCGCGCCTCCACCTTGATGACATGTCTGCGGACGGACGGGAAGGTGCCATGTCGCAGCTATCCGATACGTTCGGGGTAGAACTACTGCCGGTTCGTGATCAGGCCGCACTCCCGGATTCCGAGGTTCTGGAGCGAGTCTCCGAACGAGGCATTTCGCTGTACCATCACCCGTCGCGAGGACGCGCCCAGGTGTTGATTCGCCTGAAAGACGGCGCCCTCGTGGACATGGCCATGCCCGCGCCCTTCAATCCCTGGGCGTGGCCGGTAATGCTGCTATTGCTTGCAGTGGCGGGAAGTGTTCTCGCACTTGCTCTCTATCTGGCGCTACGGGATGTGGACAGCAATCTCCGGGCCGTGGAGTCGGTGGCAATCCGTATTGCCCGGGGTGAGATGGGGGCACGGGTGGATGCCGGCGACAGTCGCCTTGTGTCCCGGCTGGCCGCTGCCTTCAATAGTATGGCGGAGCATATCCAGCGGCTGGTAGGGGTTCAGCGGGAAATGATCCACGCGGTTTCTCATGAACTGAGAACACCGGTTGCCCGTATTCGATTCGGTGTCCAGATGATCGAAAGCGCCAACTCTCCAGAGGCGCTCCAGAAGCAGCTTGACGGCATTGACGGCGACATCCAGGAGCTTGATGAGCTGATCGATGAAATCCTGACCTACGCCCGGTTGGAGCAGGGTGGCCCCGTATTTGCGCTTCAGGAGCAGTCGGTGAGTGATATCGTTCGCCAGGTGGTGAGCGAGCAGCAGATGATCCGCCCGGACCACACCATCGAGGCAGACATTGACGATGAATCCGAGCGCTGGTCGCTGTCTGACGTGGAGCCGCGGTATCTGCACCGGGCGGTTCAGAATCTGGTCGGAAATGCAGCCCGCTACGCGGCCGGCCGCGTGAAAGTCCACTGTCAGTTTGATGAGGATAATTGCCGCATTGATGTGGAGGACGACGGCCCCGGTATTCCCGAAGAGGATTGGGAAAAAGTGTTCACTGCATTTGCCCGTCTCGATGACAGCCGTACCCGCACTTCGGGCGGTTATGGTCTTGGCCTCTCCATTGTCAGGAGAATTCTCTACTGGCATGGCGGGCAGGCGTTTGTCAGTCGCAGCGCCGAGTTGGGTGGAGCCCGCTTCAGTCTGGTCTGGCCTCGCAAGAAGCCGGTGGAGCACACCCTCTAAGCCGTTTTGTGATGCGCCTCACAGCCCCTAACCTGATGTAACAAAGGCGCAACACAACCTCAACTGAAGGCTGGGCAATCCGAGCCGATACTAAGTGTGTAAGGGATGACTTTTGAGGTTGTAGTTCTTACGAACTTTCCTTGTTTCATTCGTCATTTGAGGGCCGGTTTTCCGGCCCTTTTTTTATGCCCGGCTTTAGCCATAGCGTTCTTATCAATCCTTTGAGAAGATTGCAGCATTGACCAGAACAATGCTGAAGCACCTGAAAGGACGCCCCATGACCCAGCACCTGCTCGCCATCGATCAGGGGACCACGAGTTCCCGCGCGATCATTTTCAATGCCTCCGGCCAAGCCATCGCCACGGCGCAACAGGAATTTCACCAGTACTTTCCAAAAGATGGCCAGGTGGAACACGAAGCTGGGGAAATCTGGAAAAGTACATTGGCAGTGTGCCGGGAAGTGCTTGAATCGTCAGGGCTGGATGCTTCAACCCTGGCGGGTATCGGCATTACCAACCAGCGGGAAACCACGGTGATCTGGGACCGGAAAACCGGAGAACCTATTCACCGCGCGATTGTCTGGCAGGACCGGCGCACGGCGTCTGTCTGCACCAAACTCAAATCCGACGGTCATGAAGGTACGGTGGTTGAACGCACCGGCCTCTTGATTGACCCGTATTTCTCCGCCACCAAGATTGCCTGGATACTCGATCATGTCGACGGTGCCCGCCAGAGGGCGGAAGCCGGCGAGCTTGCCTTCGGTACTGTGGACTGCTGGTTGCTGTGGAATCTGACCGACGGGCGCTCCCACAAGACCGATGCCACCAACGCCTCGCGCACGGCGTTATTCAATATCCATAATCAGCAATGGGACGACGAGTTGCTGGCGCTCTTCCGGGTTCCTCGGGCGCTGTTGCCGGAGGTGCTCGATTCCGCAGCCGACTTCGGTACCACCGACAAGCAGTGGCTGGGAGCCCCGGTACAGATTGCCGGCATCGCGGGCGACCAGCACGCAGCGCTGATCGGACAGGCCTGTTTCGAGCCCGGTATGGCGAAAAGCACTTATGGCACCGGTTGTTTCCTGATGCTGAATACCGGCGAAAAGGCGCTACGTTCCGAAAACCGGTTGCTGACAACCATGGCTTATCGTTTGAATGGCAAACCGTGCTACGCCATGGAAGGCAGCATCTTTGTTGCCGGCGCCGCCATGCAATGGCTCAGGGATGGATTGAAACTTATCAGCCACGCCAGTGAATCGTCTGGTTACGCGTCGAAGGTGGGTGCGGACAACCCTGTGTATCTGGTTCCGGCCTTTACCGGCCTGGGCGCGCCACACTGGGATCCCCATGCCCGCGGGGCGATTCTCGGCCTTACCCGGGACACCGGAATCGGCGAGATCGTCACCGCCGGCCTGCAATCCGTGTGTTATCAGACCAAGGACCTGATCCGTGCCATCCAGAACGATGGTGCGTCCCTGCAGGCACTGCGGGTGGATGGTGGCATGGTGGTCAACGACTGGGTGATGCAATTTCTGGCGGATATCCTCAATGTGCCGGTGGACCGCCCACGAGTGACGGAGACCACGGCACTGGGTGCTGCCTATCTGGCTGGTTTGCAGACCGGTGTTTACCAGGGGCTTGACGAGATAGCGCAACTTTGGGAACGGGAGTATCGCTTCGAGCCCGCCATGAAGCCGGCATTGCGGGAAACCTTGTATGCCGGCTGGCTGGACTCCGTGGAACGGGTTTGTAACAACTGAGGTTCTGGCTCTCAGGTTCTCTCGAAGGCGATCAGATGGTCCGCCTCCACCCGGACTGGCACGTGTTCGCCCAGGTGAAAGTCCAGATGGCTCCGGAACAGGGCCTCGAACTCGGTATCTTCCGAGCAGCGAAAGCGATAGAGCGTCGAGGTCCCGGCAAAGGTCTTTTCCACCACCTTTGGCTTAAGCTCAGAGCTGGCATCGTAGACGATGTCGTCCGGCCGGATCAGTACGTCGACCAGTGTTCCGGGTTGCCAGGTGTAGGCGCGGTTGCCGCGGATGACCCCCAGCTCGGACTCAATCGTGTCCGGCCCCAGCGCTTTTCCCGGAACGAAGCCTCCCTGGCCTACGAAGCCCGCAACAAAGCGATTCGCGGGTTCGTGGTAGAGGTTGTACGGCACGTCCCATTGCTGTATCCCACCGTCTTTCAGAACCGCCACCTGGTCACACATGGCGAAGGCTTCCTGTTGATCGTGAGTGACCAGGATGGCACTGATGCCAAGTGTCTTGAGGATCTCCCGCACATCCAGGCTGAGTCGGCGGCGCAGGTCTGCGTCGAGATTCGAGAACGGTTCGTCCAGCAGTATCAACGTGGGTTCCGGTGCCAGGGCACGGGCAAGCGCCACCCTTTGTTGTTGCCCTCCCGACAGCTCATGGGGGTAGTTTTCGGCCAGATCCTGCAGATGAACCACCTTGAGCAACTCGGTGACTTTCTGATGTTTTTCCTCGCGATCCTCTCTACGCAAGCCGAAGCCGACGTTTTCGGCAATTGTCAGGTGTGGGAACAGGGCGTAATCCTGAAACACCATGCCGATCCGGCGCTTCTCGGGGGCGAGAGTGCGGCCGGGCAGGCTGATGGAGCTGGACTGCAGGCAGATTTCACCGGTATTGATGGGGAGAAATCCCGCCAGTGCCCGCAGGATGGTGCTTTTTCCGCACCCACTGGGACCCAGCAGGCAGCCGATATCGCCGTGGCTGAGGGCAAAGTTGACGTTTCTGACCACTGAGCCATCGCCATACCCGCAGGACAGGTTGTTTACTTCCAGCAGCCAGTCAGCAGGCTGAACCAGGCTATCGGTCATTCGGTCAGTCCAGTCGATTGAGGATCAGGAATTCCAGCAGCGCTTTCTGGGCGTGTAAGCGGTTTTCGGCTTCGTCCCAGACCACCGAGCGCGGGTGCTCCATCATGTCCGCGGATATCTCCTCGCCACGGTGCGCCGGCAGGCAGTGCATGAAGAGGGCGTCCTTGTCCGCCATCTTCATCAGCGAGGGATTGATCTGGTAGTTCTGGAAGGCTCTTTGACGGGCTTTCTGTTCATCTTCCTGCCCCATGGAAGCCCAGACATCCGTGACCAGGAGATCGGCGCCCCTGGCGGCTTCAGCCGGATCATGAACCACTGACACCCGATCCTGGTGGGCTTTCAGCAGTTCACTGTCAGGTTCGTAACCTTCCGGGCAGGCAACGCGCAGGTTAAAGCCGAACTGGCTGGCTGCATTGATGTAGGACTGGCACATGTTGTTGCCATCGCCAACCCAGGCCACGGTGCCGCCGCGAATGCTGCCGCGATGTTCCCGGTACGTCTGCATGTCGGCCAGCAGTTGGCAAGGATGGAAATCATCGGTCAGAGCGTTGATGACGGGCACCCTGGACGCCGCTGCAAATGCGTCGACCGTATCGTGAGAAAACGTCCGGATCATGACAGCGTCCACCATGCTGGAAATCACGATGGCAGAGTCTTCAATGGGCTCCCCGCGCCCGAGCTGGGTGTCGCGGGGAGAGAGAAACAGCGCGGCGCCACCGAGCTGGGTCATACCCGCCTCGAAGGAGACTCGGGTGCGGGTGGACGATTTCTCGAAGATCATTGCCAGGACACGATTTTTCAGAGTTTCGCGCACGGCGCCCTGGCGCCAATCGTTGCGGAGTCTAGTGCCGTGGTCGACCAGACTTTCTAGCTCGTCGGAGCTTAAGTCATTGAGTGTGAGAAAATGTCTTACTGCCATGGGATGGCCCTTAATTAATCGATAACCCTATCCAGCAGATCCGGATCCATTCGTGGTTACAACCGGCCCGTGGTGATCATTGTCCTGAAACGGCAATACGCCAGCACGCGGTGAGAGCCGCACTGGCGGGAAATACGGAAACGGAGGTTGCCTGAAAGGCAGGGGCCCAAGTCTAGCCCGTCAGGGGGCTGAAGACAACGCCAGGACATGCGCGGGTATCAGGTGGTGTTTGGTGAGCGTCACGGGACGTGTACAATAGTGTCAGGCATGTCGCAACCGGGCGACCCCGTTTCCAATGAGAGGTGAGAGTTCATGGACATTAACGAAACCATCAAGAGCCAGCTTGAGGAAAACGCCATTATCCTCTATATGAAAGGCACTCCACAGGCTCCGCAGTGCGGTTTCTCAGCGAAGACCGTCCAGGCGCTGATGGCATGTGGCGAGCGGTTCGCATTCGTGAACATTCTTGATAATCAGGAATTGCGTGAAGGCCTGAAGGTCTATTCAAGCTGGCCAACCTACCCGCAGCTTTATATCAGCGGTGAGCTGGTGGGCGGCTGCGACATCATTCTTGAAATGTCGGAAAGTGGTGAACTGGCCGAGCAGGTCAAGGCCGCTGCGAAACAGGCAGAAGCCTGAATTAACCGCGTTTAAAGTCGTTCCGGGGCGAAAATGAGTTCGACCCGGAATTGCTTCCTTCCTGAGTATTCTTCCGGTGGTTCTGGATAGGGGCTGGCTAGTAAGGCTGCCTGGTAAATCGCTCGATCTATTTCGTTGAAACCTGTTGATCTGGTGACTTTCGCATTGGTGAGTGCACCGCTTGGCAGTAATTTCAGCTCGATTTGACTGGTCACCGGCTTTGTAACGCTGCGGCTTGAAGGAACCGGTCGTTTGCCGAGTTCCTTACCAATGTGTACGGCCAGGCTTGTTGTATAGGGATCCACATCTCGTGGGGACGAGGTAATCCGAGTGATCCTTTCCGGCGAGTTTTCCACTGGCTGCTTCGGGTTACCTGCGGTAGTGGCGCCTGAGTTCCGCGAGGGCGTTGTCTGTGCTTCAGGTTGGGGCTCCACCACGGCTGTTGGCGGTGGTGGTGTCGAATTTTCGGTTTGTTCCCTTTTTCGGGGCTGACTGGCGTCGATTTGAGGCGATTCCACAGCAACGGACTCGCGCTGGTTACTGCTGGGCGATGTCGCGTTGGCGGCGGATTCCGGCAAAGGAATATCGCCAGGGCGGACCAGCTCCACCTTCACGGTCTGACGATGGCTTTCCAGGTTTGGACTCGCAAAGGGAAGGGCGGCCATTACCAGGGTATGGAGCAGCAGGGCAACCGATATCGCCAGGGTGATCCGGTATTTGTCCGGAAGGCCGGTAACACTGCCGTACTCCAGCATTGACGCTCAGGTGCTCCCGGTGCCTATCCCGCTTTGCTCCGCAAACTACCCACAACGGCATCCAAAGCCCGGTCAATCAGTGCTCCCTGTTCAAGGACGGTCAGGCGTCCACGCCGCATTTCGTGGGCCAGGTCAGTGCGGGTTTTCTCGATCACCTTGAGCCCCATGCGGTTCACGAACACAAAGCAGTCCGCTTCCTCAATAATGGCGGACAGTTTGCAGCGGAAGCTCGCCCCGTTGACCAGGTTGAATTCCACCCAATTGCCGATTTCAATGGCATCAATCTGTGCCACGTATTCGGCGATGGCGGCATCCTCGAGCTCCTGTTGACGCTCGATGGCGGTCTGGTGTGTGGGTATGTCTTCTTCGGGTTCCGGCTCGGAAGAGTCTTCCATGGCCTCGGCCAGCGCGTTGGCCCGGAAAGCTTCCGTTAACTCGTGCTTGAGGTCCGCCATCATCTCATCCAGTTTGGATGAGTTGTAGGAAACCTCCTCGAGCCCTGCCCGTAGTGACTTCAACAGGCCGGGAACCACGCGAACCCATTGGTCACGATCTTCGTCTTCCTGATGTGGGTGCAAGCACCAGATCAGGTCGTCAACGACGCGGACCGTCTGCAACCAGCGGTGTTCCACGTCGTCCCTCAGGTAGGCCAGAAACATCACCCGGCTCCAGCCGTTGATCAGGATGTTCCGTACCGGTTCCTGGAGTTTGTAACGAGCCAGCTTTTTCTGTAGCAGCTGATCAACGGTTTCCTGAGCCTTCTGCGACTTGATGCGGCCGCGTTCGGATTCCCTGGTGCGCTGCTCCACCAGGGAGGACTTGCGGTTTTCCCTCGCCAGAAACTGCTCGAATTCCTCGCCCAGGGTTTCAAAGAGTGCTACGTCACCATCGAATTCGTTCAGGATACGAACGACAATGGCGTGGATCTGTTCGTATAGCTTGTCGCGGGTTTTCTCGTCACTCTCGCTCCAGCCGATGCCGGCCCGTGCCAGGGAGTTCAACAGGCGGCGGGCGGGGTGAGTTGCTTTACTGAAGAATGATTTGTCCTTGATAACCACCTTGAGGATGGGAATCTGCAATCGGCTGATCAGGACCTGCACAGGTGCCGACAGGTTGTAATCGTCGAGAATGAATTCAAACAGCATGGATACGAGGTTGATCAGGTCCTCGTCCATTTCCGCCAGAGCCGGCTTTTTGCCATCGCTGGTCGTTCCTGCCTGTGCCAGCAACTGTTGGACAACCTGATGCAGGTCAACCATTACCGGCTCGCCGGCACTCAGGTTGCCGCTGATCTGTTCACCAGAGGGGTGCTGGGGAAGTGAGCTGAGCAGGCTTGCCAGTTCCGCTCCCCCAACGACATGAATGTTGGGGTCGGATGCCCGCGGCGGAATGCCTGCGTTGGCGCGCTGGAGAGCCAGCATCTGCCGGATCTGGTCGAACATGGCACCTTCATGGTGCCCTTGCTGACTTTCTGCGGCAGCGGGTTCCGTCGTCGCTCGGGCGTTTCCGCCTGTTTCGTCAGCGTGAGTGCCTGATGCTGTCTTGCTCTGCTGTTTACCAGCCTTGCCGTGGTAGCGGAAATTTGGAATTACGCCGGCCTGGATGAGAATTCGGTTGGCTTCGTCCAGCAACATGCCAAGGTTGGAAACAACGTAACGATCAAATTGCTTGAGCAGGATCAGGCGTTCGCGAATCTGGATTTCCAGGGCCTGGATGGCTTCCACAAAGGCACCGCAAAGATGCTCAGGCGCCATGGGATTGACCGGTGCTTCGTCACTGGCCCCCGAGTAGACCACGCTGAAGCGTGTCTGCAGTTGTAACAGAGGGCCCTGAAAGTGCACCCTGGACTTGGTGATCATGGCATTCAGGGCAACCTGCTCTTCCAGGTCATCATCACCAACCAGCGATAGACTGTCTGGGTTGGCCTGGCTGGCAAGGCTTTCATCGGCCGCCACGCTGCCGCTTTGGGGAGGACTGGCAAACAGTTGTGCAACCGCATTCTGGAAATGGCGCTCTACACCCTTCCGCTTGATGCGAATTTCGCGCATAGCCTCAAAATAGCGGTTCTGCTCGTTGTTGCTCCTGGCATTGTTTGCCAGTTCGAACAACGAGTCATCAACTGCGTCAAATGCACCCTGCAACAAATCTCCCAGCCCAGCAACGACAGTGTCGCGGATGCGGACCACCTGCGCAGGTACGGGATTTGAACTCCCTGCCTCCCGGTGCTCGCGGAGATAATGTATGCCGGACTGCTTATTCATGGCCGACTCCTTTGTACGCCTCAACCGGATACATGACCGAGCTTACAGCTGTATTTTTTCTTTATACGTTAAATCTACCGCATTTTAACACACGGTAACATGACCAAGTGCTAACAAAACCCGCGAATGTTCCCGAGCACCCCCAGGAGCGGTGGATAATAATCCGTCCGGCATGTCTTTACTAATTTTCGCGTGACCCCAGTCTTGGATGGAACCGCATTTCGGTCAAGAGAAAGGTTAAATTTTGATCTTTCTAAATGGTCAGGTGTTATAGCCAGATGATCTAACCCGCAGCGCGCTTTTTCTTTTTTTTCGGATGAACGATCGCAGCCTTGACCACGTTGTCCTTGATCTGGAGGACCTCAACACGATGTCCGCCCACCTTCAGGCACACGTTGGTGTCCGGGATGTTTTCCAGAGTTTCGGTGATGAGGCCGTTGAGTGTTTTGGGGCCATCAATGGGCAGTTTCCAGCCAAGGGTCTTGTTAATGGTTCGAACAGCGGACGTACCGTCGATGATGTAGGTGCCATCATCCTGGGGGATGATGTCGGGGCTGGTAGCGGCGTAATCGGTGGTGAATTCCCCAACGATTTCCTCAAGGATGTCTTCCAGTGTCGCCAGACCGAGCACCTCTCCGTACTCGTCAACAACGATGCCGAAGCGTCGTTTCTCCTTCTGGAAGTTGATCAGTTGGGTATTGAGGGGCGTGCTTTCCGGAATGAAATAGGGTTCACGGCACAGCTGCATCAGCATAGCCTTGTTGATTTCATCGTGAAGCAGGAGTTTTGACGCATTGCGTAAGTGAAGTACGCCCTGAATGTTGTTGATGTCGCCCTTGAACACCGGCAGACGAGTATGCTGGCTGCTTCGTAGCTGACGCAGGATAGTGTCCAGGTCATCATCCAGGTCGATGCCGACCACCTCGTTACGTGGCACCATGATGTCGTTTACGGTCACTTTTTCAAGGTCCAGGATGCTGACCAGCATGTCCTTGTGTTTGGCTGGGATCAGTGCGCCTGCCTCATTTACAAGGGTTCTCAGCTCTTCGCGGCTGAGGTGTTCGTTGGCGGCATCGTCGGCGGACACGCCGATGATTTTCAGGATGGCGCCGGTAAACAGATTGACCGCCCAAACCACCGGATAGAGTAATTTGAGTAGCGGCCCGAGTACGTGGCTGGCTGGAAAGGCAATCTTTTCGGGAAACAGCGCAGCGAGGGTTTTGGGTGTGACTTCGGCAAAGATCAGTATAACGATGGTCAACAGAACGGTGGCGATGGCAATCCCGGCGTCACCCCATATACGGATGGCAATTACCGTGGCGATGGCTGAGGCAAAGATGTTGACGAAGTTGTTGCCAATCAGGATGACGCCGATCAGCTGATCGGTGCGATTGAGGAGAGACTGGGCTCTCCGGGCGCCTCTATGGCCGGTCTTGGCCATGTGCTTCAGCCGGTACCGGTTCAGTGACATCATCCCGGTTTCAGAGCTGGAGAAGAAGGCGGAAAGCAGGATAAGCCCTGCCAGGATGATGAACAGCGCAGTAAGCGATGTTTCGTTCAAGACTGAGTGTCCTTATGTTGCCGACAAGTTGGGAAAATAGGTGGTTGAAAGTCGGGGTGTCAAGTTGGTGTCTGTCCCGGGGGAATTCATGGTAGCGTCAGCCGCCCCGGTGAAAAATCAGTTCCAGCACGAACTTGCTTCCATAGAAGGCGAGCATTAACAGGGCGCACCCTGCCAGTGTCCAGCGGCTGGCGGTAATGCCGCGCCAGCCTTTCGTGTAGCGTCCGATCAGCAGTGCGATGAAGACGATGAGTGACAGCAGCGAGAACAGTGTTTTGTGGGCCAGGTCCTGAGCGAACAGGTCGTCGATGAACAGGGCGCCGGTCACGATGGCCAGAATCAGCATGACCACGCCTGCCCACACCAACTCGAACAGCAATGACTCCATGGTCTGTAGCGGTGGCAGGTTGCGGATAAGGATGCTGTTATAGTTCTGTTTGAGCTGGCGATTCTGCAGGTAGAGCAGTACCGCCTGAATGGCGGCCAGCGTAAACAGGCTGTAGGCTGTCACCGACAATGCGATATGGGAGAGCATGCCGTAGCTGTCTTCCGGCACCAGTCGGGAAGGGGAGTGTGTGATCAGGCCCATAATGATTGTCAGTGCGGCCAGCGGGTAAACACCGAGGAAAAGGCTTTGTACCGGTTTTCGAAGGTTGAGGGCAAGCAGCAAAAAAGCAATCAGCCAGGAAATAAGGACGGAACTCTGGAAGAAACCGAAATCGAAACCGCCTTCACGGTGGATGGTCTGGGCAATCAACAGACCATGTGCTGTCAGGGCCAACAAGCCAATAAGGGTGGTGATGGCGATGCTGGTGTGTACCCGTCCGCGGAAGCTGAGTGCCTGCAGGGCGGTACCTACGCTGTAAAGCAATAACGAAGTGACCGCGAGGATCAGCGTTCCCATGACGTCCTTTTTATAACCACTTTCTGACTCGAGATCGGCGGGGTTCCACACCGATTTGACCGGGCTGGTCGTTTCAGGGCGATAGTCTGGTTATAATGTCGCGATTATGCAACAGGAATCAAGGAGCCTGATCGGGTTCCGGTGTTTCATGCAACCAATTTATCCGGGTACGGAAGAGCAACATGTTTGAAAACCTCCAGGACCGACTTTCCGGCAGTCTGCGCAAGATATCTGGGCAGGCGCGGCTGACCGACGACAATATAAAGGAAACGCTGCGTGAAGTGCGCATGGCGCTGTTGGAGGCGGACGTTGCCCTGCCTGTGGTCAAGGCATTCATTGAGGGCGTGCGTCAGCGAGCAGTCGGGCAGGAGGTTCAGCGCAGCCTGAGTCCTGGCCAGGTATTTGTGAAGGTTGTCCAGCAGGAGCTGGAGCGCGTTATGGGGGATGGCAACGAATCCCTCAATCTGGCAGTACAGCCACCGGCAGTAATTATGATGGCCGGTTTGCAGGGCGCCGGTAAGACCACCACGGTGGCCAAGCTGTCCCGCTTCCTCAAGGAAAGGCAGAAAAAGTCTGTTCTGGTAGTAAGCGCCGACGTGTATCGCCCCGCGGCCATTCGTCAGCTGGAAACGCTGGCTGGTGAAGTGGGTGTGGAGTTCTTCCCGAGCTCTGAGGACCAGGATCCGGTTGATATCGCCAACGGCGCCATGGATGCAGCCCGCAAGAAGCATATCGATGTGGTGATCCTGGATACCGCCGGCCGCCTGCACGTTGATGAGCAGATGATGGGCGAGATCGGTCGCCTCCATAAAGCGGTCAATCCGGTTGAAACCCTGTTTGTGGTCGACGCCATGACGGGGCAGGATGCCGCCAATACGGCCAAGGCCTTTAACGATGCCCTGCCGCTGACCGGCGTTGTCTTGACCAAGACCGATGGCGACGCCCGTGGTGGTGCCGCGCTGTCTGTGCGTCACATTACCGGCAAGCCGATCAAGTTCCTGGGTGTGGGTGAGAAGTCCGATGCTTTGGAGCCGTTCCACCCTGACAGGGTGGCGTCCCGGATTCTGGGTATGGGGGATGTTCTCTCTCTTATAGAGGAAGCTGAGCGCAAGATTGATCAGAAGAAAGCCCAGAAACTGACAAAGAAGATCAAGAAAGGTAAGAGCTTTGATCTTGAAGACTTCCGTGATCAGCTTCAGCAAATGAAGAGCATGGGCGGTATCGGCGGTCTGATGGATAAACTGCCCGGCATGGGGCAGATGGCACAGATGGCCCAGCAACAGGTCAATGACAAGTCCATGGGGCAGATGGAGGCCATCATCTGCTCGATGACGGCTAAAGAGCGTCGCTACCCGGATGTAATCAACAACTCTCGCAAGCGCCGCATTGCGACGGGGTCAGGCACGCAAATCCAGGATGTAAACCGTTTGCTGAAGCAGCACAAGCAAATGCAGAAAATGATGAAGAAATTCGGTAAGAAGGGCGGAATGGCTAACATGATGCGTGGTCTAGGCGGTATGATGCCGCCGGGTGGCGCAGGCGGTGGTATGCCCCCGCGTGGGCGTATGTAGAAACCGGGATGTTTTCCCTGTTTTCTTTGGCGTTCATTTAGCATAGAATAGCGCCCCTTTCGAGTATGGGTCTTCGCGCCAGCCAGTGTTTTCTGAAGCTTGGCGGGTGTGAATCGTACAAAGTTCGTACAACAGAACAGGATATTGGTCGAAATGGTAATAATCCGTTTGGCTCGTGGTGGCTCCAAGAAGCGCCCGTTCTACCATCTGACAGTGACAGACAGCCGCAAATCCCGTGACGGTCGTTTTATCGAGCGCGTCGGTTTCTTCAACCCGGTTGCCCGTGGCCAGGAAGAGCGTCTGCGTATTGATCGTGATCGTATCGATCATTGGCTGGGTCAAGGCGCCCAGACCAGCGAGCGCGTTGCACAGCTGCTGAAAGGCGCTGCGGCAGAGTAATTGAAAGAACGTTTCACCACCGGGGTTAGGGTATGGCTCAACACTCGCAGGAAACTGTGATTGGTCAGGTTACCTCGGTGTTTGGGGTTAAAGGGTGGCTTAAAGTCTATTCCTACACTGACCCCAAGGACGGAATACTGAACTACCGGGACTGGACCTTGGTCCACAACGGCAAGCGTATCCCGGCCAAGCTTGAGGAAGGTCGCCGGCAAGGCCAGGGGATCGTCGTCAGGTTAAAAGGTATTGATGATCGTGAAGTGGCCCGCAGTTACTGTGGTGCCGACGTTATTGTGTCTACCGAGGAATTGCCGCAGCTTCCCGAAGGGGAGTACTACTGGCATCAACTGGAAGGCCTTGACGTTTTCACGACAGAAGATGAGTGCCTGGGAAAGGTGCATCATCTGATAGAAACAGGCTCCAACGACGTCCTGGTGGTGCGGGCAACCGACGCCTCCATTGACCAGCGCGAGCGGCTGATTCCCTATCTTCCGGACCAGGTAATCCGGAGTGTGGATCTGGCCGGGTCGCGTTTGGTGGCCGATTGGGATCCGGAGTTCTGACGGGTGTGGATTGGTGCAGTCAGTCTGTTCCCGGAAATGTACGCTGCGGTGACGGATTATGGGATTACCGGAAGAGCCGTTCGTGATGGTCTGTTGACGTTCACGGCCTGGAATCCTCGGGAATTCACTCATGATCGTCATCGTACAGTAGACGACCGGCCCTACGGTGGTGGCCCCGGTATGCTGATGAAAATTCAGCCATTGCGGGATGCCATTCATGCGGCGAGAGAGTCTGCTCCCGGACGCGCTTGCGTGGTTTATCTGTCTCCTCAGGGAGAACCGATGAATCAGGGCGTGGTTGAATCGTTGGCAGCGGAAGAGAACCTTATTCTCGTCGCCGGGCGATATGAGGGTGTCGATGAGCGCCTGATATCGGCGGAGGTCGATCGGGAGGTGTCACTGGGAGATTTCGTACTGTCCGGTGGCGAATTGGCGGCCATGGCTGTCATTGATGCGGTTACACGCCTCATCCCCGGAGCGCTGGGTCATGCGCAGTCGGCAGAGCAGGATTCCTTTGCTGACGGTTTGCTGGATTGTCCGCACTACACCCGGCCGGAGGTTTACGAAGGTCAGGCTGTGCCGGATGTATTGTTAGGCGGTCACCATGATCAGATCCGGCGTTGGCGGCTGAAACAGTCGTTGAGGCGAACCCGGGAGCGACGCCCCGACCTGCTGGAGAAGCGGGTATTTACGGACGAAGAGCGTGAGCTGCTGGAAGAGATTTTGAACGAACCGGGTGCCTCTGAATCATCAGGGCATTAAAAGATTGGGTATCAGGAGCACATACGATGAGCGGCAAGAACAACATCATCAGTCAGATTGAATCAGAGCAGATGACCAAGGAAATCCCTGCGTTCGCGCCGGGTGATACCGTGGTTATCCAGGTTCGCGTTACCGAGGGCAACCGTGAGCGTCTTCAGGCGTTCGAAGGCGTTGTGATTGGCAAGCGCAACCGTGGCATGAACTCTTCCTTCACTGTACGGAAAGTTTCTTACGGTGTGGGTGTTGAGCGTACCTTCCAGACCTTCTCCAAACTGATCGACAGCATCAGCGTGAAGCGTCGTGGTGATGTTCGCCAGGCCAAGCTTTACTACCTGCGTGAGCTGTCCGGTAAGGCGGCTCGTATCAAGGAAAAGCTGGGCTGATCAGCACGAGTTGCTGATTACAGTTCGTCAGGAAAAGGCAGCCCAAGGCTGCCTTTTTCGTATCCGGTTACCGGAATCTCCCGTGTCCGTTTCGTTTCGAGAAGGCTGCCATGCCCCGGAAATCCACCTCCAGAGTTGAGCTTCGGTCGCAGGATGAATCGGTTGTTGCGCGCTTTACCGACGCCATCTGGCTTGAAGACGGGTTGGGCGAAAAAACTCGTCAGGCCTACCGGAGTGACCTTGAGCGGTTGGCCGCCTGGTTGCAGGATCAGCCGGGAAAGCCCCTGTTGACGGAGGTAAGCCGTACCGATTTGCTGGGCTGGATATCTCGTGGATTGTCTGATGGCTTCAAGACTTCCACGGCTGCGCGTCGACTCTCCGGTCTGCGTCGTTTCTTCCGCTACCTTTTGCGGGAAGGCGTAATTGCAGAAGACCCTACGCTACGAATAGACAGCCCCCGCCTTCCCCGACGATTGCCAGATTCCCTGTCGGAGGAGGATGTGGAGAATCTGTTGATGGAACCTGACCCCGAGGTGCCTATCGAGCTTCGCGACAAGGCGATGATGGAAATCCTGTACGGCTGCGGTTTGCGGGTTTCGGAGCTTGTGGCGTTAACGGTGGATGAGGTGAACCTGCGCCAGGGGGTGATCCGGATTGTTGGCAAGGGCAACAAGGAACGCCTGGTTCCGCTTGGCGAGGAAGCGGTTGATTGGCTGGTGCGGTACATGAGGGAAGGACGGGGCGAGCTTCTCAAGGGGCGGGCCAGCAATGCCCTGTTTCCGGGTAATCGCCCCGCCGCGATGACCCGGCAGACCTTCTGGCACCGAATAAAGCATTACGCGCTCCGGGTCGGGGTTCACAAGCACCTGTCACCTCATACTCTTCGGCATGCCTTTGCCACGCATCTGTTGAATCATGGCGCTGACTTGCGTGTGGTCCAGATGCTGCTTGGGCATTCGGATTTGTCGACAACCCAGATTTACACCCATGTGGCACGTCAGCGATTGCAATCGCTGCATCAGGCTCACCATCCGCGAGGTTAGGATGTCGTAACATCCAGGGTTAGTCGGCGGGCATGGCGCTTGGTACACTGAACTTTTTGCGGGCAGTGGTGTCGCACAAGTTCGGCGGAACTTGCCGTCTGACGGGCTACAAACCTTCGTGATTCTGGAAAACTGGAAACCAATATGCTGATCAAAAACCTGTTTAAATCCCTGTTGCCACTAGCGCTCGCGGTCCTGGCGGCTGGCGCTCACACTGCTCATGCGGGTGAGGCTGAGGATGCGATTGCCGATAAACTCGCAGCAGCGATTCCGGGATTGAAAATTTCGGATGTTCGCAAGTCTGAGGCTGAGGGTTTGTACGAGGTATACAGCAATAACGGCGATACCATTTTCACTACGGCCGATGGTCAGTACCTCCTGACTGGCGACCTGCTGAAGGTAACCGCGAACGGTATTGCCAACATCTCTGAACAGGGCAGGGCGTCCCAGCGTGCTCAAACCATGGACGAGTTCGGTGATGAGGGGCTGATCAGTTTCCCGGCCAAAGGCACCGAAAAGGCATCTATTGCGGTGTTCACCGATATCGATTGTCCGTACTGTCGCAAGCTGCATGACGAGGTTCCGCGCCTGAACGAATTGGGTATCACGGTCAATTACTATGGCTTTCCCCGTTCCGGGCCCAATACACCCTCTTTTCGAAAATACGTTTCCGTGTGGTGTTCCGACGATCCGCAAGCAGCCATGAACGCGGCCAAACAGGGTCGACCTGTGGATGAGCAGAGCTGTGAGAACCCGGTCAGGGAGCAGTTCGAGTTGGGTGGACGCGTTGGTGTGACAGGCACCCCGGCAATTGTGCTGGAAGACGGTAATATGGTGCGTGGTTACGTGCCGTCTGAAAAACTGGCTGAAGGCCTGGGGCTGCTCTGATAGGCTACTGTTTGCCAGCTTTGTCTGTTCGTCAGGCAGGGCTTATTCGGGCGGCCTTAAACCGTTATACTACTGCGCCCCACAGCAACCCATCGGGAACAGAGGTGAAAGCTTGAAAGACGTCAATGTCGGAATCTGCGGACTGGGAACAGTCGGTGGTGGTACGTTTAACGTACTGACCCGGAACGCCAGCCTGATCACAGGCCGGACAGGTTTCAATCTCCGAATTGCCCGGGTGGCGACACGTACCCCGCGCAACGATATTGATCTGGGAGGTATCCCGTTCAGTACCGACATTTTTGACGTGGTGAATGACCCGTCTGTTGATGTTGTCGTGGAGCTGATTGGCGGTTATGACACCGCGCGGGAACTGGTGCTGGCTGCCATCAGGAACGGCAAGCATGTCGTCACCGCCAACAAAGCACTGATTGCAGTCCATGGCAACGAAATTTTCGAGGCGGCGGCCAAGCAGAATGTCATCGTTTCCTATGAGGCCGGCGTTGCTGGCGGCATCCCAGTCATCAAGGCCGTGCGCGAGGGTATGGCTGCAAATCGTGTTGACTGGATTGCGGGCATAATCAACGGCACCGGTAACTATATCCTTACCGAGATGCGTGCCGGTCGTGAGTTCGCCGAAGTGCTGAAAGAAGCCCAAGATCTGGGCTACGCCGAGGCGGACCCAACGTTCGACGTGGAAGGTATCGACGCCGCCCACAAACTGACCATTCTCGCTTCGGCTGGCTTTGGTGTTCCGCTTCAGTTTGAAAAGGCCTACACCGAGGGGATTTCAGAAATCACCCCCTACGATATCGCTCACGCGGAGATTCTTGGCTATCGCATCAAACATTTGGGAATCGCACGTCGCCGTGATGAAGGCATCGAGTTGCGAGTGCATCCCACGCTGGTTCCCCGCAGTCACCTCATTGCGCAGGTTGATGGCGTGCTGAATGCAGTCCTGGTGGACGGCGATGCCGTCGGCCAGACCATGTATTACGGCCCCGGTGCTGGCGACGAAGCCACGGCATCTGCGGTCATCGCCGATATCATCGACGCTGCCCGTTCCGTGGCCGCCAAGAGCAACCAGCGGGTGCCTTACCTCGGCTTCGAGCCTGCGGCAATGGAAGACCTGCCAGTGCTGCCGATGGAGGATGTCCAGTCCGCCTATTACCTGCGTATACAGGCTCTGGACCGCCCTGGCGTGCTGGCAAAAGTTGCCTCCATTCTCAGTGAGCACGGCATCAATATCGAATCCATCATGCAGAAGGAATCGGAGCTGAAAGATGGCCGTATCCCGGTGATCATCCTGACCCATACGGTTCAGGAGCGGCAGATAAACCGCGCCATTGAAGAACTGGAAGCCTTGAGCGATATCGACGGAAAAGTCGTCCGTATCCGCGCCGAAAACTTTAACTGACAGGAACGCAAGGTGAGATACATCAGTACACGGGGCGAAGCGCCCGCCCTGGGCTTTGAAGACGTCCTGCTAACAGGCCTGGCCACCGACGGTGGCCTGTATGTCCCGGAATCACTACCTCATTTCAGCCTGGAGGAAATCCGTAGCTGGCGTGGGCTTTCCTACAGCGAGCTTGCTTTCAAGGTAATGCACCCCTTTGTCGACGATGCGATTCCGGCGGAGGATTTCCGCAGGATGCTGGACGACACCTACGGCGACGTATTTGCCCATAAAGCGGTGGCGCCCTTGGTTCAGTTGGACACTAATGAGTGGGTCATGGAGCTGTTCCGTGGTCCCACACTGGCGTTCAAGGATTTTGCCCTGCAGCTGTTGGGGCGCCTGTTGGATTACGTGCTGGAGAAGCGCAAGCAGCATGTTGTGATCATGGGGGCAACGTCCGGTGATACCGGCTCCGCTGCCATTGAGGGCTGCCGCCGGTGCGAACATGTGGATATTTTCATCCTGCATCCCCATGAGCGTGTGTCCGAGGTGCAGCGTCGCCAGATGACCACCGTGAAGGGTGATAACATCCACAATATCGCGGTGCGCGGCAACTTTGATGACTGTCAGCGCATGGTGAAGGCGAGTTTTGGTGACCAGTCGTTTCTTGGCGGCCAAACACAGCTTGCGGCGGTGAATTCCATTAACTGGGCTCGTATCATGGCCCAGATCGTCTACTACTTTCATGCGTCCCTGGCGCTTGGCGGACCGGACCGCAGCATGGCGTTCTCGGTACCGACGGGTAACTTCGGCGATATCTTTGCTGGCTACCTGGCCAAAAAAATGGGGCTGCCGATCTCCCAGTTGGTAATCGCCACCAACCGCAACGACATCCTGCATCGCTTTATGAGCGGCAACCGTTACGAACAGCTTCAGCTTGAGCATACCCTGTCACCCAGCATGGATATCATGGTGTCCAGCAATTTCGAACGTCTGCTGTTTGATTTGCACGGACGTGATGGGCTGGCTGTGAAAGAGATGCTGGAGAAAGCGTCCGAAGGGCCGGTCAGTATTGAAGACTACCGCTGGAAGCATGCCCGCAAGTTGTTCGACAGTGACGCAGTGGATGATGAAGGTACCACGGACACCATCCGTGAAGTGTTCGAGCAGAACGAATACCTGCTCGACCCGCATACCGCCATCGGTGTGCGCGCGGCCCGCAACTGTCGTCGTGATCCCGCGGTACCAATGATCACTCTCGGCACTGCCCATCCGGCCAAGTTCCCGGATGCGGTGTTGCGTTCAGGAGCTAAAGCTGAACCTTCGCTGCCAGCGCATATGTCGGACCTGTTCGAACGGGACGAACAATACACTGTTCTGGACAATGATCTGCCGGCTGTGCAGGACTTTATTGCCAAACACTGGAAGAATACCTGATCGGTATGACACCGAAAAAAATCCTGCGTCGCCCTGGTCCGGAAACCACTCCGGACTGGGGTCAGAATCTGCCCCCACTGCTTCGCCGTCTTTACGCCGCCCGTGGCGTGACTTCCGATGATCAGCTCAGCTACACACTGAAACACCTCGCGTCGCCTATGGATCTGAGAGGTGTCGACCGTGCCGTTGCTTTGTTGGCGGAGGCCATCACTGACCAGCAACGGGTGTTGGTGCTGGGAGACTTCGACGCCGACGGTGCCACCAGCACGGCGGTTGCCATGCTGGGGCTGGGGATGCTGGGGCTGAACAATATTGACTTCCGCGTGCCCAGTCGGTTTTCCGACGGTTACGGTTTGACGCCAGGCATTATCCACCGGCTGAGAGATGAGGGTGCGCTGCCGGACCTGCTAGTGACCGTGGACAACGGTATTTCCGCAGTAGAGGGTGTTCGGGCTGCCCGAGAACTGGGCATCCGGGTGGTTGTAACCGATCATCACCTGGCCGGTGAAACCTTGCCCGACGCGGACGCCATCGTGAATCCCAACCAGCCCGGCTGCCCCTTCCTGAGCAAGAACGCAGCAGGCGTGGGTGTGATGTTCTATGTGCTGACGGCCCTTCGAAAGCACCTGCGGGAGCAAGGCCTGTTGCCAGAACCGCAACCTAATCTCGGTAACCTTCTGGACCTTGTGGCGCTCGGCACCGTGGCGGACGTTGTTCCTCTGGACCATAACAACCGCATCTTCGTGGAGCAGGGCCTGCGTCGCATCCGCCAGGGGGAGGCCCGCCCCGGTATTCTGGCGCTGCTGGAAGTGGCAGGCCGAGACCACACTGAAATCAGCTCCACGGACCTTGGTTTTGTGGTTGGCCCAAGACTGAACGCAGCTGGTCGCCTGGACGATATGAGCGTGGGCATTGCCTGTCTGCTGGCGGACAGCCGTGACGAAGCCCAGCGCCTGGCCCGCGAACTGGATACCTTCAACCGCGAGCGGCGTACCATCGAAAAGGACATGAAAACCCAGGCCCAGGACCTGCTGGCGTCCATGTCGCTGGATATTGAGGGCTTACCCTGGGGGCTGGCCCTGTTCGACACCGACTGGCACCAGGGGGTGATTGGCATACTGGCAGCCAGGATTCGCGAACAGACCCACCGCCCGACGATTGCTTTCGCTCCCGACGACAATGGCGAGGACATCAAGGGTTCTGCTCGTTCCATCCCGGGCTTGCATATCCGCGACGTGCTGGCCGTCGTTGATGCCAGACACCCGGGTATGATGAAAAAATTCGGCGGCCACGCCATGGCGGCAGGCATGACCCTGTCCCGCGGTGATCTGGACGCGTTCAGTGACGCGTTCGACCGGGCGGTCCGCGATACCTTGCGGGCGGAAGACCTTGAGGCGGCCATCACCACGGATGGCCCTCTGAGCCCGGATGAGCTTCACTTGGAAACCGCCACCCTGTTAAAGCGTGCCGGTCCCTGGGGTCAGCATTTCCCGGAACCCCTGTTTGACGGAAACTTCCGTGTAGTCAGCCAGCGCATTGTCGGCGAAAATCACCTGAAACTGGTGCTCCAGCTTGAAGAGGGCGGCGCCATCATTGACGGCATCGCCTTCAACACCGGGCCGGAAGTGCCCGACTACACCAAGACGGGTGCGCGGGTGGTTTACAAACCTGATGCCAATACCTTTCGTGGGCGTACTAACCTGCAGCTTTTGGTGGATTATCTGGAGCCGCTGGGCTGAGTACGGAGATCCAGGAGCCTGGCTATTGGCGCTTCGGGCTTGGCGGGCTGGCCCCGGGGTGGGGGTATCTTTTCTTTTGAAAAAGAACTCGCTGCGCTCAGACACCTTTTTCTGGCAGAAAAGATACCCCCACCCCAGGTCCGATCTGACTTTGTTCGAATCTCACGCCTGATTCTGGGCGCCAGGCAGGGACGTTGTCCCGGGAGTGTCGAAAACATGGATGTTTTCGTCAAGCGTACATGGATGTATTCACAGCGGCTCCCGGGACAACGTCCCTGCCTGGTGCTTTCCGGAAGTCGCGGTTACCACCGGCTGATTTAAAAACAGATTTCCGGTAGAATCTCGCCTCTGATTTTGAACGCATCCATTTTCTGAGCGTGAGTAAGGATTTCATGGAAATCAATCCCATTGTTACGAAGATAAAAGACCTTCGTGAGCGCACTGAAGCGCTCAGGGGGTATCTTTGACTACGATCAACGTAGTGAAAGACTGACCGAAGTAGAGCGTGAGCTGGAAGTGCCTTCCGTATGGGAAGATCCCGAACGGGCGCAGGCGCTGGGCAAGGAACGCTCCGATCTTGAATTGATTGTACGGACCATCGACAACCTCACCTCCGGCCTTGAAGACGCCGAGGGGCTGCTCGAAATCGCCGACGAGGAAGAGGACGAGGGCACGGCTGCGGAGATCGAAGCTGATCTGGCCGGGCTCGATAAAGAGCTCGAGAAGCTCGAATTCCGCCGCATGTTCTCCGGCGAGATGGATGCCAACAATGCTTATCTGGATATCCAGGCGGGCTCAGGTGGCACCGAGGCTCAGGACTGGGGCAATATGCTGCTGCGCATGTACCTGCGTTGGGCAGAGCGCCGTGGTTTCAAGGCTGAGATCGTCGAATTGCAGGAAGGCGATGTCGCTGGCATCAAGAGTGCCACCATCCATATTCAGGGCGACTATGCGTTTGGCTGGTTGCGCACGGAAACCGGCGTGCATCGGTTGGTGCGAAAATCGCCGTTTGATTCCGGCAACCGCCGTCATACATCGTTCTCATCTGTCTTTGTATCGCCGGAAGTGGACGACAGCTTCGAGATTGAAATCAATCCGGCGGATCTCCGCGTGGACGTCTACCGTGCCTCGGGCGCGGGTGGTCAGCACGTTAACCGGACAGAGTCTGCTGTGCGTCTGACTCACAATCCTACCGGCATTGTCGTGGCCTGTCAGGCTGGCCGAAGCCAGCATCAAAACAAAGACCAGGCCATGAAACAGCTGAAGGCCAAGCTGTTTGAGCGCGAGATGCAGGAGCGTAACGCCGAGAAACAGAAGGCGGAGGACGCCAAGGCGGATATTGGCTGGGGCAGCCAGATTCGCTCCTACGTGCTGGACGACAGCCGTATCAAGGACTTGCGCACCAAGGTGGAAACCAGCAATACCCAGTCGGTGCTGGACGGTGACATCGACAAGTTCATCGAAGCCAGTTTGAAGATGGCGCTGTAAACAGCGCCTTCGCCATGCTAACCCGGACAATTCCCGATTTTGCGAGCCAACATGACTGAACACACCCCGAATGCACAGCCAGAGGACAACAAGCTGATTGCCGAGCGCCGCGCCAAGCTGGCGGAGATGCGTGATCAGGGCAATGCCTTTCCCAACAACTTCCGTCGCGACGCCACTGCGGCCGAGCTCCTGGCCAAATATGGCGACAAGAGCAAGGAAGAGCTGGCTGAGATGGGCATTCAGGTAGCCGTTGCCGGCCGCATGATGCTTGATCGTAAAGCGTTCAAAGTGGTTCAGGACATGACGGGCCGCATTCAGATCTATGCCTCGAAGGATGTCCAGAAAGACACCAAGCACTGGGACCTTGGCGATATCGTGGGTGTGCGGGGCATCCTGTGCAAGTCTGGCAAGGGTGACCTCTATGTCAGCATGGACGAGTATGTGCTGCTCACCAAGTCGCTTCGACCGTTGCCGGAGAAGCACAAGGGCCTGACCGACACCGAAGCCCGGTATCGTCATCGCTACGTTGACCTGATGGTGAACGAAGACAGTCGCCGGGTGTTCTACGCGCGCTCGAAGATTATCAGCGTCATGCGCCAGTACTTCACTGACCGGGACTTCATGGAAGTCGAAACCCCGATGCTGCAGGTGATCCCTGGCGGTGCCACGGCGCGCCCGTTTGTGACCCACCACAACGCCCTCGGTATCGACATGTACCTGCGTATTGCTCCGGAATTGTTCCTCAAGCGCCTGGTGGTCGGTGGTTTCGAGCGGGTATTCGAGATCAACCGCAACTTCCGTAATGAAGGGCTTTCCACCCGTCATAACCCGGAATTCACCATGGTGGAGTTTTATCAGGCCTATGCCGACTACAACGACCTGATGGACCTGACGGAAGACATGCTGCGCACCATCGCCCAGAAAGTACTCGGCACCACCACGGTGGTGAACACCCGTACCCTGTCCGACGGCGAAGAAGAATCCATCGAGTACGACTTCGGCAAGCCTTTCGAGCGCCTGACCGTGGTGGACGCCATCCTGCGATACAACCCCGATATCAAAGCTGAGCAGTTGGCCGATGAAGCCAGTGCCCGCCAGGTGGCGAAGGATCTGGGCATTCACCTCAAAGAAGGCTGGGGATTGGGCAAGGTGCAGATCGAAATCTTTGAAGCGACCGCTGAACATCGCCTGATGCAGCCCACATTCATTACCGATTACCCGAAAGAAGTGTCACCGCTGGCCCGCTGCAAGGACAACGACACGTTCGTCACCGAGCGTTTCGAATTCTTCGTGGGTGGCCGCGAGATTGCCAACGGATTCTCAGAGCTCAACGACGCCGAAGACCAGGCCGAGCGCTTCCAGGATCAGGTGGCCGAAAAAGATGCGGGCGACGACGAGGCCATGTTCTACGACGAAGACTACGTCATGGCGCTGGAATACGGCTTGCCACCGACCGCAGGCGAAGGTATCGGCATCGACCGTTTGGCTATGTTGCTAACCGACTCCGCGTCTATTCGCGACGTCATCCTGTTCCCGGCCATGCGCCCGGAACACAAGGCCGAAACGAAGAAAGACGAGGGCTGACCCATGCAGCCGGTGGAGATACTGGCAAGCCAGCTCAAGCCTAACCGGGGCTGGACTGAGCACCTTGGTAACGAATTCAGCCAGCCCTACATGCAACAGCTGGCTGACTTCCTGGCGGCGGAGGAACAGGCCGGAAAAACCCTGTTCCCCGCCAGCCACCATTGCTTCAACGCCCTGAACAGTACACCGCTGGATCAGGTGCGCGTGGTTATCCTCGGCCAGGACCCCTACCACGGCCCCGGCCAGGCCCACGGCCTGTGCTTCTCCGTACGCCCGCACGTAGCCACGCCGCCGTCGCTGGTTAATATCTTCAAGGAAATTCACGCCGACCTCGGAATCCAGCCCCCAGACCACGGCTGCCTCCAACCCTGGGCTGACCAGGGCGTGCTTCTGCTCAACAGCGTCCTAACCGTGGTCCAGGGCCAGGCTGGAGCCCACCAGGGCAAAGGCTGGGAAACCTTCACCGACCGCGTCATCGAAACCATCAACCGCGAACGTGAGGGGGTGGTGTTTCTACTCTGGGGAAGCTACGCCAAGAAAAAAGGCCAGCACATCGACCGCAGCAAACACCTGGTACTGGACGGCCCACATCCATCGCCGCTAAGCGCCTACCGCGGCTTCTTCGGTTGCAAGCATTTTTCCCGGGCGAACGAGTGGTTACAGCAGAAAGGGCTGCCGACTGTTGATTGGTCTTTGCCAAACAAATCGGAGTTATTGGAAAAATACGGGAAAAGTCAGTCGAAGGAATAGCGCGGAACGCAAAGGGCGGCCCGCAATAGCTAGGAACGGACAGGGGGCTGGGATATTTTTTCTGCCAGGAAAAGGTGTCTGAGCGCAGCGAGTTCTTTTCCAAAGAAAAAATATCCCAGCCCCCTGGCCAGCCCCCTAGGAATTACTGCAAAAGAGCCATAGCAGCTTCCATCTGCGCGTTCAGGTCCTCTTCCTCGCTCATATCCACCTCCGGATCCAGCCCAAGACGATCGAACGCCGAAACCGTCTTCCAGTCCACTTCCGTCCAGGGATGATCCGTCCCGGCAATCAACTGCAGATTGGCAATCATCACCAAATCCGCATAATCCGCCGCCGGCACCTCACGATGCAAGTTTGCGTATTCCAGGGGCACATTCTGAAGCTCCTTCGGGAAATCCCACTTCTGCAGAATCATAGCCCCGATACGCGGATGAAGCTCATCGATCACATTATCCAACATGATGCTGCTGATCTGGATATCCCGGTCTTCCACATAACGCAGAATCGGCAACACCCCGATCAGATGTACCAGCCCGGCCAGAGTAGCCTGGTCTGCCTTGAGATCGGTGTAGTGCTGTGCCAGTACGTGGCACACCCCTGCCACCTCAGTGCTCTTCTGCCAGGTGGCACGCAGGCGCTTGTCGATCATGTCCGACGTGGCCTGGAACATCTGCTCCATGGCAAGGCCCATCGCCAGGTTGCTGGTATAAGCCATACCCAGGCGACTGACCGCCATATTCAAATTCTCAATCGCCCGGCTGCCGCGAAATAGTGGGCTGTTGCAGACTCGGATGATGCGGGCTGACAGGGCCGTGTCATTGCTGATGACCTTCACCAGATCAATAATGGCCGAATCCTCGTTCTCTGCGATGTCGCGTACCTGGAGCGCAACTTCCGGAAGCGTCGGAAGTACCAGTTTGTCGTTTTCAATAGCGTCGGTCAGGTCGGTTTTTATGGTTTCTACAATGTTGGACATAGTCAGTTTGAATCCGCCTGTTAAGTGTCACCTGGCCGGTAGAAGGTCCGGAAGGCTAACATGTTCATGTATATGACGTACTTTATAGCAAATTATCGGGACTCTTCCTGTCAACTTATGTATCAGGCGTGTCGGTTTTTTCACGCTCCGGAACGAAATACGGCAAGGGGCGCAGTGACAGAACCGCGCCTGGGGTGCTCTCTGGTACCAATGAGTTCTCCGCCGCATCGTGGCGTACAACGGCCAGAATCTCCGAGTGTCCGTCGGAGAAGCGAACAGAATTCACGACATTTCCCACTGACCGCTCTCCGTCCAGTAGCGCCTCACCGGGAGCAGGAAGGGTGCCGGCGTCGCCGCAGGTATACCGGAAAAGGCTTTTCTTGAGTTGCCCCAGGAAGTGCATGCGGGCGATCACCTCTTGCCCGGTATAGCAGCCTTTCTTGAAGTGAATGCCTCCAACATGCTGCCAATTCAGCATTTGCGGCACAAAGCTCTCCGTGGTGGCGGTCGTTAGCGATGCTACGCCGGCGGCGATTTCGGAAGCCTGCCAATCGGCGAGAGGGGCTGCAGGAATGTCCTCCAGAGCCTGTTGCAGCGACGTGTCCAGATCACCTGTTTGCCAGAGTTCATAGCGGGCCATGCCTTCCGCTGTGTCCATTGTGCGTATCAGTCGGCCTCCGTTGATTTTCACGGAGTCTCCAGCGGCCGCGAGTGCCCCGGTGTTTCCAGGCAACAGCTTTTCCGCCGCTGCTTCGCCCAGCAGCCCGACGATTCGCGCGTCCGGCTCTATCTCCATCGACGTGCCACGGAATAGCATTAGGTACTTGCGTAAATGCGTCACCGTACCCTCGGAGAGTGCCGCTGGCAGCTCCATCAATACGTCATCCCCATCTCTTACTAATCGGGTCAGGCAATAGGCGCGCCCCTTGGGTGTACAGGCTGCCGCTCTTGGCGAATGACTCTGGGTGACATCGTCAATCTGCTGGCTGAACTGCCCCTGCAGGAACTTGTCAGTGCCTGGCCCGGCTATTCGAACCATGACACGGTCAGAGATGGAAACGCAGCGGGGTTGGGGAAGCGGATGGTTGGCCAACGAACTTTCGATGTCTGACATGAAACACTCCAGAGTCAGTGGATTTCCTGCGTTTGGCGACCAGATGCCTTGCTGCCAGAGGTCGGGCCCAGACGAAGCCAGACCCGAAAACGGCGGAATGCGTCGGAAGGGATGTTGCGAAACCGAGGCGTAACGGCAACCAGGACAACAGGATATGTATACGATGTGGTGCCGGAATGCCGCAGTTTCAAGATCGCAAAGTGAGCACCCAAACGACTTTCACTCTCAACCAGAACAACATGGGTCTGGCCTGAGCCAAGGCCCACGTATAATTGCTCGCCCTCAACCCGTAGTCCGGTTACGGCTGCCGGACCGAGCAGTAAGCCGGTTCTACGGTACTGGAAAACCGCGCCCACGAGTGAGGGGATAACCAGCACCATAATGAGGGAGCCGAACTCACTGGCCACGGCAGCTACGAACAGAGTCAGCGCCATCCAGGGCAGGGCGCACAATAACCCGACGGCGTGGGATGGGATAAGTGTCAGTTCAATCCGGCTGGACACGTTTCAGTATGAGGTCAACAATGCGTTGCAGGTCGGGATCTTCCGGGCGGCTGCGTTGCATGAACCACTCGAACATATCGGTATCCTCGCAGTTGATCAATTTCTGATACCGTGCCTGGTCCTCGGCGGGAAGGTCTCGATAGGCATTTTCAAGGAACGGTATCAACAAAACGTCCAGTTCAAGCATGCCGCGGCGGCTGTGCCAGTAGAGGCGATTGAATTCGGTGTTGTCAGACATTGATTCTCTCTGTTAATCAGTAGGCATTGGAGTGGAGCGAGCCATTCCCTTCAGGGCGACGACCGTCGGTAAGTGGTGGGAACCAGCACGGTATCCCTTGCCTCATGGAGTAGTCCGGGGAAATCCAGTGTGTAGTGCAGGCCGCGACTTTCCCGTCGCTGCAGTGCGGAACAGATAATCAGGTCCGCCACAGTCACCAGGTTGCGCAGTTCAAGCAGGTCGTTCGAGACCCGGTAGTTGCTGTAGAACTCGCCAATTTCCCGCTCCAGCAGATCAATCCGGTGCTTGGCTCTCTGCAGGCGTTTGGTGGTACGAACGATGCCAACATAGTCCCACATGAAATGCCGCAATTCGTCCCAGTTGTGGGAGATTACCACGTCTTCGTCGGAATCCCTTACCTGGCTTTCGTCCCAGTCCGGTGCTTGTGGCGGTGCAGGAATGTCCGATTCCCGCCGTGCTATATCCGCAGCGGCGGCACGGCCGTAGACCAGGCATTCAAGCAGGGAGTTACTGGCCATGCGATTGGCGCCATGAAGACCGGTAAAGGCCGCCTCGCCGACAACATAGAGCTGGTTGATGTCGGTGCGGGCGCGCTCGTCACTGAGTATTCCGCCACAGGTGTAGTGTGCGGCAGGTACCACCGGGATCGGCTCTTTGGTGATATCGATCCCGAACGTCAGGCATTTTTCGCGAATGGTTGGAAAATGCTGTTTGATGAACTCGGCCGGTTTATGGCTGATATCGAGGTACAGGTGATCCGCGCCCAGCCGTTTCATTTCGTGGTCGATGGCGCGGGCGACGATATCCCGAGGGGCCAGTTCGCCCCGCTCATCGAAGCGATCCATAAAGCGGGAGCCGTCCGGAAGTTTCAGCACACCGCCTTCGCCCCTCACCGCCTCGGTAATCAGGAACGACTTGGCATGTGGGTGGTACAGGCACGTGGGGTGGAACTGGTTGAACTCCATGTTGCCGACACGGCAGCCGGCGCGCCAGGCCATGGCAATACCGTCGCCAGAGGCTCCATCCGGATTGGTGGTATAGCGATACGCCTTGCTGGCGCCGCCAGTGGCGAGGATGGTGAAGCGGGCCCGGAACAGTTCGACATGGTTGTCTTCCAGGTTCAGTATGTAGGCGCCTACACACGCGTTTCCGGGCAACGCCAGCTTGCGATTGGTGATCAGGTCCACGGCAACCCGACGGGACATCAGGGTAATGTTGGGTCGCGCCTGCGCCTGGGACGTCAGGGTGGTGGAAACGGCGTGGCCGGTGGCGTCCGCCGCGTGGATAATACGACGGTGGCTATGCCCGCCCTCCCGTGTCAGGTGGTACTGGGACTGGTCATCGCGGGTAAAGGTAACACCGCTGTCAATTAGCCAGTTGATACTCTCGCGGCCATGCTCGACTGTAAACCGGACGGCATCCTCGTGGCAGAGACCGCCCCCTGCGTTGAGAGTGTCGCTAACGTGGTTCTCAAGGGAGTCTTCGTCATCCAGCACGGCTGCAATGCCGCCCTGGGCCCAGAGCGTTGCACCGCTGCTGATATCTGCCTTGCTGATGACGGCAATCCGCAAGTGCTCGGGCAAATTCAGGGCAACAGTGAGGCCGGCAGCACCGCTGCCGACAATCAGGACATCGAATTCGTAGGACTGTGGCATCGGGTTGTAATCGCGGGCCATAATGTGGATGTGTATTGAACTAAACTTTGCGCTCGCTGTCTATTTGGCCTGACGGGGTGCTCCCAAGTAAGTGGGAGCATTGTAGACTCATCGGATGCCGGACAGCAGCATGATTCCATTGAATAGCAGACAAGTGGGCCAGATGGTCGAACGCTATGGCAACCCCGGCACCCCGTCCATGAATGCGGATACAGAAAGACACAAGGAAGAAAACAGCGAGAGCCAGACAGACCTTCAACTGGTAAGAAAGGTCCGTCATGGTGACCGGCCCGCCTTTGATCTTCTGGTCGTCAAATATCAGTCCCGGGTTGCGTCGATTATCAGTCGTTATGTCTACGACAGCCAGGAGGTGATGGACCTTACCCAGGAAACCTTCGTCAAGGCGTACCGGGCGATTGACCGTTTTCGGGGAGACAGCGCGTTCTACACCTGGTTGTACCGGATCGCCGTGAACACGGCCAAGAATTTTCTGGAGTCCCGGGGGCGTCGTCCGCAGGGCAGTGCCGATGCGGGTGAAGCCGAGAACTATGACGACGGCTCTAGGCTCAGGGACAATGCGTCTCCAGAGAAGCTGCTGCAACGGGACCAGTTGCAAAGCGCGCTCAGAGAGGCGATATCAAACCTGCCGGAGGAGCTCCGATCTGCGTTTTTGCTCAGGGAGTACGATGGGCTGAGCTACGAAGACATCGCCGGTATTCTTGAGTGCCCCATCGGCACGGTAAGGTCACGAATATTCAGGGCACGGGATGCGGTCGATCGCCACCTGGGCCCCTTATTAAATGATTCCCGGACGTAATGAGGTTGCATCCTATGGATGATCGTCTCAAAGAAACGCTGTCTGCAATGATGGATGACGAGGCAGATGAATTGTCGGTCCGCAGACTGCTGTCGCATGCTGAGCAGGATCAGGTTCGTTCGCAGTGGCAACGTTGGCAGCAGGTGCGGGATCTGATGCATCAGGGCGGTGTGGCACCGGAGGCTGTGGATGTCAGTGCCGGGGTCAGGGATGCTCTGGATGGCGGCGGTGCGGTATCGCCTGCTGCGACGGTCGGATCGATGCCCCGCCGGGACAAAAGCTGGCATTGGCCAGCGGTTGCCATGGTCACTCTGGCAGCGGTGATTGGTTTTGGCGCCGGTGCTGGTTGGGAGTCCGCCGAAGACGATGGAACGATTGCAGCAGCGGGCGTTGCGGAAGAACAGGATCCGAGGGGATCGGCTGCCGAGCCGGTCCCGGAGGTAGCATTGCAAGGTCTGGATGAGGAGCAGTGGGAGCACCTCAGCCGCTACCTTCTTGAGCACGCCCAACATAACAGTGTAGGAGCCGGCCGGGGCTCGGTTGGTTATGCGCGGGTCGTTAGCGCGTCCGGGCCAGAGTATTGACGCTTCATGTTCTTGGGATACTGGCTGGAGTTAAACGGCTGATGGGCAGAATTGTAACGGCAATCCGGAGTCGATTCCCCGGTGCAATCAGGCATTGGGTGGTCATGTTGGCGTTTTTCGCCGGGTTGATGTGGCAGGTGTCTGCCAATGCTACGGAGAATGCCGGGAACAATGAGGAGCGCGCCGAATATTGGCTCGACCGCCTTGGTCCCTCCCTGAATATGACGTCCTATCGCGGCGTCTTTGTGTATGCCCGGGGCGATCAGGTCAGTTCTATGCAGATTGCGCACCGGTATCGGGATGGCGTGGTGGAAGAGCGGTTGGTTCTGCAGGACGGAGCCAGTGGAGAGATCGTTCGAAAGGGGATGCGGGTCATCTGTGTGCTTCCTGACCATGGGCGCATCCAGTTGGACCAGGTCATTCCGTCGGGCCCGTTTGCTGAGGCGTTTTCCCACCAGTTGATGCCGGTCAGTCAATGGTATCAGCCGGAGCTGGTGGGAGATGATCGTATTGCTGGCTACGATGTGGTCAAGCTCGGACTCAGGGCGAGGGATGATCTTCGATACAGTCATCAGTTGTGGCTGGAAAAATCCACCGGTCTATTGGTGAAAAGTCATGTGCGTTCCGTCGGTGGTGAGGTGCTTGAGCATTTTCAGTTCACCAGCCTTGAAATAACGGACTCTCTCCCGGATAGCGAATTTATCGTACGAACGGAGGGAGAGGCCATCAAGCGGGACCTGAAACCGGAACAGGCGTCGTCTCCCGCGGCACGGATGGACGGCTGGACGCTCGAGTGGCGCCCGGATGGCTTTGTTCCCGCTGCTTCACCACGGTCGGGTAAAGGGCAAGCCGTGGCGTTCTCGGACGGGCTGGCGGCCTTTTCGGTGTTTGTGGAGCCAGCACGGAAGATGGCGATGCCCACAGGCGCTTCGCGAATTGGTGCCACGACGGTGTATATGAAACAGATCAACGTCGATGACGTTGCCTTTTTCGTGACCGTCGTCGGGGAGATTCCGCCGACGACAGCCCGTAAAGTGGCCGAGTCGGTGAAGGTTGACGATACCCTGGCGTTTGGTGGAGGTCAGAAATGATTACTGAAACTGGCAGGGTAGTTGGTGTTGCCGGCGACAGGGTGTGGGTACAGACTATTCGCACAAGTGCCTGCGAAAGTTGTTCCGCTCGCCATGGTTGTGGTCAGCGCGCACTGGCCGGTGTCTCAGGCGGCAGGGCCAATCAGGTTCTGGTGGACAACAGCCTTGGCGCCAGGGTGGGTGATGAGGTGACGGTGGCCATTGATGAGTCTGCGCTACTTGGTGCTTCCCTGCTGGTTTATGCCCTGCCATTGGTGTCGATGGTGGTCGGGGCTGTGTTGGGGCACCAGTTGTCGGTCGGCCACGCAGCCAGTGAGGCCGTCGCCATGATGGGCGCTGCTGCGGGGCTTGCTCTGGGCTTGCTGGCCGCTCGCCAGGGGCAGTCACGTAAAACGGGAACCTGGGAACCGACGCTGGTGGAAGTGAGGCAGGGGGTAGTCGCTTCCCCGGAATGATGTTCCAACAGGCTCTGTTGAAATTATCGGCTTTGACCGCACATTGAGTATACAACGTCCGTTGAACAGGGGGTCTTTAATGCCTGAAGTAAAGAACGATCAAGACATGCTGCGCCGGCCTCAGCGCCAGGGTTCCATCGTGTTCGTCTGGTATCTCTTGTGTCTTCTTGTTCCATTGTCGCTGGCCCAGTCTGTCTCGGCCCGGAGCCTCCCTGACTTTACCGAACTGGTCGAAGAAAACTCGAATGCTGTGGTTAACATCAGCACGACGACGGAACCCAAGTCAGCCAATCGTGGCCGCTCAAACGGCCTCCCTTTTAACGATCGACAGCTGGAGCAGTTGCCGGAGTTTTTCCAGGATTTCTTCCGCGGTCCTCAGTCACCGTTTGGCGGCAGCCCTGGTGGATCAGCGCCGCGTCAGTCCATGGGGTCCGGGTTTATCGTTTCCAGCGATGGCTACGTGTTGACCAACAACCATGTGGTGGAAGGGGCCGACGAGATCATTGTGCGCCTGAATGATCGTCGTGAATTGCCCGCCAAGCTGATTGGCACCGACCCACGTTCGGACATGGCGGTCCTCAAGATTGAGGGCGGCGACGACTTGCCCGTGGTGCGGATCGGGCGCTCCAATGACTTGAAAGTAGGGGAGTGGGTTCTGGCCATCGGCTCGCCCTTTGGTTTTGATTACACCGTAACCGCTGGCATTGTCAGTGCCCTGGGCCGTTCATTGCCATCGGAAAACTACGTTCCGTTTATCCAGACCGACGTTGCTATCAACCCGGGTAATTCCGGCGGGCCGCTGTTTAACCTGGATGGCGAGGTTGTGGGTATTAACTCCCAGATCTACACCCGCTCGGGGGGATTTATGGGGGTGTCCTTCGCCATTCCCATTGACGATGCCATGAATGTGTTCCGGCAGCTCCGGGATAACGGATCGGTGTCCCGTGGCTGGTTGGGTGTGCTGATACAGGAAGTCAATCGTGATCTGGCGGAATCATTTGGCCTGAAGCGTCCTCGTGGCGCCCTGGTTGCAGAAGTGATGACGGGTTCGCCTGCCGAGAAGGCGGGATTACAGGCCGGTGATATTGTGCTCAAATACGAGGGAGAGGACGTTACGTTGTCTTCGGATCTGCCGCCGATGGTAGGGCGCACGCCGGTCGGTGAATCGGCCACCATGGAAGTTATGAGGGAAGGTCGGCAGATTACACTGGACGTTGAGATCGGCAAACTGCCGGAAGAGGGTGCGGAACCGGCATCCGCCCCGGCGTCAGGCAGCAATGGCCCATCATCGGCGCCCTTGGGGATGACCGTTGAGCCCCTGCCCGCTGAACTCCAGGAGTCACTGGGGGTATCTGGTGGTGTGCTTGTGACAGACGTTGCCCGCGGGCCGGCGCTTGATGCCGGTATCCGTCCACGGGACGTGATTACCGAACTGAACCGCCGCAAGGTGACTTCTGTAGATGATTTCCGTGAAGCGGTGTCATCCCTGCCAGAAGACAGCGCCGTCTCGGTACGGGTTGTTCGCCAGGGGCGGGCCACTTATCTGGTCATGAAGCCCTGACAGTAGATCCGCCGGCCCTGACCGGCGGTCACAAAACGGTACAAAATCGAGAGCCCTGCTGGAGGTCGTTTAAACGACAGCCAGTGGGGCTTTTGTTATACTTGCCAAAATAATCAGATTACTGGCCACGGATCGGACCTGAACAAAAATGATGAACAGAAAGGAACTTCCCCTCCGGAAACTGCTCCAGCTCCGCTATTCGTGGGCCGCTTGGTTAGTGTTGATCGCCTCTCTCGCTGTCACCGCCCTGTTGTGGCAAGTGTCCATTCGCCTGGTCGAAGACCGTACCGAAGCCCGTTTCAAAACACAGTCGCTACAGCTGCGAACCGCCATTGAAGAGCGCCTGCTGAACTATGAGCAGGTATTGGCGGGCAGTGCAGGCCTGTTTGCCGTTGCCGGTGAGGTGGATAGGGACGACTGGGGGGAGTATGTCGATAACGTGGATATCAACCGGTATTACCCGGGGATCCAGGGCATCGGCTACGTGCGGAGGATTGGTGTCCGCCAGATGGCAGATCATATCGCATCGGTCAGGAAGGACGGTGTCCTCAATTACCTCGTGACGCCTCTTGGCACCGGGCCGGATTACTACCCCATGGTGTATCTGGAGCCCGGAACCGAGCGGAATCGCAAGGCACTTGGTTACGATGCCTTCAGTGATCCGGTGCACCGGCACGCCATGGCGCGGGCACGGGACCATGCCAAACCAAAAGTGACGGGTAAAGTCGTGCTGGTGCAGGAGGAAGTGGCGGAAGATTAGGCCGGCTTCCTGATGTACTACCCGGTTTACCAGGGTGGAGAAGTGCCTGAGAGCCGTGTGGAGCGGCAGATGATGCTTGCTGGCTATGTGTTTAGTGCCTTTCGGATGAACACCCTCCTTGATGGCATTGTTGGCCTGATTTCGCCGTTCCTGGATGTGAAGATATACGACAATGGGGAGGTTTTGCGGGATACCCAGATGTATGGGTCAAACCTGGGCTCCCTGGATGAGAATTTCAGCTTTGAAATGAGCCAGACCATCACTCACGGTGGGCGTGACTGGCTGTTGCAGACCCGTTCCACCCCGGCGTTTGACTATCTGGCGTCTGATCCGCGACCGCCCATCGTTCTTGGTTCCGGCGTTGTGATCAGTCTGCTGATGTTCCTGTTTGTGCTGACCATGATTCGTGGCCGCATCATGGCGCAGATTGGTGCCGGTCGTTATCGGGCCATTACCGAAGGTGCGGCTAACGTCACGCTTGTGCTGGATAACGATGGCCGGCCCCGATACGCCAGCCCGTCCAGCCATGACATTCTTGGTTTCGACCCGGATAAGGTGTATGGCTTGGAGCTGGAGTCCCTCGTTCATACCGAGGACTGGCCGAAATTGAAGTTGGGATTCGATGAAGCCATCAGGTCGCCTGGCAAGCAGATGCCGGTTATCCGTGGCCGTATACGCGATTCGCAAGGCCAGTGGCGGGATATGGAAGGCACGTTCACCGCCATGCTGACGGTGCCCGGCGTGAATGGGGTTGTGTTGAGCCTCCGTGACCTGACCCAGTTGAAAGCCGCACAGACGGAACTGCACCGCCTGGCGTTCTACGATCCGCTGACCGGACTTGCCAATCGTCAGCTATTCCGTGACCGACTTAACCACGTGGTTCGCAGGAGTCGTCGCAGTGAAGAGCCGGCCGCCCTCATGTTCCTGGATCTCGACGGTTTCAAACGTATTAACGATACCCTGGGCCACGATAGTGGTGACGAGCTGCTGAAGAAGGTTTCCCAGTGGTTGGCCGGATGCGTGCGCGAGGAGGATTCGGTAGCCCGATTGGGTGGCGATGAGTTCGTGGTGCTGTTGTCGCGGATCAGTGGTCCCGATGATGCTGGGAAGGTTGCCGACGTCATTCTGCGGAGGCTGTGTCAGCGGGTTCGGCTCAATGATCACGAAGTGGGCGTTACCGTCAGCATCGGTATTACCATGATTCCCCATGACAGCGAGGACCCTGGCACGCTTATGAAGTATGCCGACCTGGCCATGTACCGGGCCAAGGAGTTGGGACGCAACACCTACCAATTCTTTACCCCGGCCATGAACATCAAGGCCGCCAGGCGCCTGCTTCAGCAGGAAGAGCTGGCAACGGCGTTGGAAGGTGATCGGTTTGTGCTGCATTACCAGCCCAAGGTGGACCTCGAAAGCGAGCGGGTGATTGGCGTCGAGGCTTTCCTGCGCTGGCATCACCCCGAGAAGGGGCTGGTCAGTGCCCAGCAATTCATTACCCTGGCCGAGGAAACGGGTCTGATCATACGCCTGGGTGAGCTGGCGCTGAGGCAGGCCTGTATCCAGGTTCAGGCCCTTGAGCGTGCCGGGTTTGAGTCACTGAAAATGGCGGTCAACCTGTCAGTTCGCCAACTGACGGATTCCGGGTTTCTGGATATGATGCGCCAGGTCATTACCGAAACGGGAGTGTCGCCAGAGCGGCTTGAGCTTGAAATGCCGGCGGAACTGCTGAATGAAGACCCGCGCATGCTCAGGGAGCTCCTGGTGTCCCTGAACGACATGGGGGTCTGCCTGATCCTGGATGACTTTGGCACTGGTTCCTGTTCTCTTGTGGCGCTCCAGCAATTGCCGCTTGATGTCATCAAGATTGATCATCGCTTCATTCGCGACATCCCCTACAACGTCAGTGCGACTGATGTCGCCTCAGCGGTGGTTGCTCTGGCCAGAAAGTTGCACCTGACCGTTGTTGCCGAGGGCGTGGAAACGCCGCAGCAGCTCAGCTTCCTCAAAAGCGCTGGTTGCGCCCAATGCCAGGGTAACCTGTTTAGTTACCCATTGGACGAAGATGCGCTTATCGGTTTCCTTATTAGGCAATATGAGCGGCCGCTGATCTCCTGATCATGGCAATAGCGGCCGGTAACCGGTAAAATCACGCCGTCGCCGGACTCCGGCAACGGCCCTTCCGGGCTCAATCCTTCGTCTTTTGCGAGTAATCATTGTCTGTGACTGAACTGAGCCGAATCCGAAATTTTTCGATTATCGCCCACATTGACCACGGTAAATCCACTCTGGCGGACCGATTTATCCAGATCTGCGGTGGCCTGACCGAACGCGAGATGGCTGAGCAGGTCCTTGATTCCATGGATCTTGAGCGTGAGCGTGGTATTACTATCAAGGCCCAGAGTGTGACGCTGAACTACAAGGCCCGGGACGGCATCGAGTACAAGCTTAACTTCATCGATACGCCCGGCCACGTCGACTTTTCCTATGAGGTGTCGCGTTCTCTCTACGCCTGTGAAGGTGCTTTGCTGGTCGTGGATGCCGGCCAGGGGGTTGAGGCCCAGTCAGTCGCTAACTGTTACACTGCTATCGAACAGGGGCTGGAAGTGGTGCCGGTGCTTAACAAGATGGATCTTCCGCAGGCCGAGCCGGAGCGAGTGGCCCAGGAAATTGAGGACATCATTGGCATCGAGGCTACGGACGCAGTGCGCTGCAGCGCCAAGAGTGGTACGGGTGTCGAGGATGTCCTGGAGGACTTGATCAGGAAAATTCCGCCACCCAAGGGTGACCGAAACGCGCCCTTGCAGGCACTGATTATCGACTCCTGGTTCGACAACTACCTGGGGGTTGTGTCGTTGGTCAGGGTGACTGAGGGCACCCTCAAGAAGGGTGACAAGATCGTTATGAAGTCGACGGGCAAGGCCTGGAATGCTGACAAGGTCGGTATTTTCAATCCCAAACCCAAAGACACTGATATTCTGGAATCCGGGGATGTCGGCTTCGTGGTGGCCGGCATCAAGGACATTCATGGTGCCCCGGTTGGTGACACCATTGTTCAGCAGAAAGGCTCGGAAGACATTCCGATGCTACCCGGATTCAAAAAGGTCAAGCCTCAGGTCTATGCGGGCCTGTTTCCAGTCAGTTCCGATGATTACAACGATTTCCGGGATGCCCTTGAGAAGCTGACCCTGAACGACGCCTCGTTGTTCTTCGAGCCGGAGAGCTCAGACGCCCTCGGGTTCGGTTTCCGCTGTGGCTTCCTGGGTATGCTTCACATGGAGATTGTCCAGGAGCGGCTGGAGCGGGAATACGACATCGACCTGATCACCACCGCCCCGACGGTTATCTATGAAGTCGTTACCAAACAGGGTGAGACCCTGTCGGTGGACAACCCGTCCAGTCTTCCGGATATTGGGTCAATCGAGGAAATGCGCGAGCCAATTGTGGAGGCCAGCATTCTGGTGCCCCAGGAGCATCTGGGTAACGTGATCGCCCTATGTGAAGAAAAGCGTGGCGTTCAGAAAAACATGCACTTTATGTCCACCCAGGTTCAGGTGACTTACGAGTTACCAATGGCCGAGGTGGTGCTGGACTTTTTCGACCGGATCAAGTCCGCCAGCCGCGGGTTCGCATCACTGGATTATCAATTCGTGCGGTTCCAGGCGGCCAACCTGGTACGCCTGGACGTGCTGATCAACGGCGAGCGCGTGGACGCATTGGCACTGATTGTCCATAAGGACCAGTCCCACTACCGAGGGCGCGCCCTGATTGACAAGATGAAAGAGCTGATCCCACGCCAGATGTTCGACATCGCGATCCAGGCGGCGATCGGGAATCAGGTGGTATCGCGGGTGACCGTCAAGGCGCTTCGCAAGAATGTCACAGCCAAGTGCTACGGTGGCGATGTCAGCCGGAAGAAGAAACTGCTGCAAAAGCAGAAAGAAGGCAAGAAGCGCATGAAGCAACTGGGCAATGTTGAGGTGCCTCAAGAAGCATTCCTTGCCGTATTGAAAGTGGATAACTAAAAGGCACCTGAATGGATATTGATTTCCCCCTGGTTCTGGTTGTTCTAACGTTTGCAACGGGGCTGATCTGGCTGTTGGATGTTGTATTCCTGCGTAAGCGCAGGCTCGCGGTCGCAGAAGGCGCCAGCGGGGAGGTTACTGCGGAGGAAGAGCCGAAGGAGCCCTACCTCGTCGATCTTAGCCGTTCGTTTTTTCCGGTGCTGGCGGTGGTGCTGGTGTTGCGCTCGTTTCTGGTGGAACCCTTCCAGATTCCGTCAGGCTCCATGCTACCCACCCTTGAAGTTGGAGACTTCATCCTCGTTAACAAATACGCCTACGGGCTTCGCCTGCCGGTTGCGGGCACCAAGATCCTGTCGGTGGATGATCCCCAGCGCGGTGATGTCATGGTGTTCCGCTATCCGGACGACGGCAGCACCAATTACATCAAACGCGTGGTCGGACTGCCGGGCGACCGTATCCGATACCAGGATCGTGAGCTGTTTATCAATGGCGATAAAGTGGAGACACGCTTTGTTGCCCGACTACCACCGGTGGAACTGAGGCGTGAAGACCTGGGTGACGTTGAGCACGACATCTTCCTGACCCTGGGGCGCACGGGGCGATCTGGAGAAGGTGAGTGGGTGGTGCCCGAGGGTGAGTATTTCGTGATGGGTGATAATCGGGACAACAGTAATGACAGTCGTTATTGGGGCTTTGTTCCAGATGAAATGGTGGTCGGCAAGGCGTTCGCGATCTGGATGCACTGGCAATCGCTCACCAGTCTGCCATCCTTTGACCGTGTGGGCGGTTTGGAATAAGTGCGTTGTTATTCAGGGGTGTATCGAACATGAAGAAGAACAGTCTTTCCTCCATGCACAGGCAGTCGGGTGCATCGGCGCTTGTTATCATGATTATGGTGCTCTTTTTCGGCGGCTTGCTGACGTTGGCCATCAAGTTGGGGCCAGCGTATCTTGACGACATCACCATTCAGGAAGCGCTTGAGAGCCTGGAAGGGACAGAGGATCTTTCCACCATGGGCCCTGCGCAGGTGAGAAGTCTGATCAACAAGCGCCTTAGCGTGAACAATGTCCGCGGTTTTGATGAAAAGAACATCACCGTTCAGAAAGACGGGGATCTGGTTATCATTAATGTGGATTACGAAGTCCGCAATAACCTGTTCCGTAATGTGGATAGCGTTATCCACTTTCAACATGAGTATGAGATGAAGGGCAAGTGAGTTCACAACCGGATCTCGAGCAGTTACAGCGACGCATCGGCTACCAGTTCAAGACGCCTGAGCGGCTGTTGCTGGCGCTGACCCATAGAAGTTTTGGCAACCAGAACAACGAGCGCCTTGAGTTCCTGGGTGATTCGATCGTTAACATGGTCATTGCTGAATACCTGTACCTGCATTTTGAAAAAGCCCGGGAAGGCCAGTTGAGCCGTCTGCGGGCCCGTATGGTCAAAGGTGTGACCCTGGCGGAAATTGGCCGCGAATTCGAGTTAGGCAAGTACCTCAGGCTGGGATCAGGTGAAATGAAGAGTGGTGGTTTCCGTCGAGAATCCATCCTTGCCGACGCTGTTGAGTCCATCATCGGTGCCATATATCTGGATAGTGACTTTCACACCTGTCGAGAACAGGTGTTGCGCTGGTTTGAGGTACGCCTTCAGAAGCTGGATCTGCAGGATACCCAGAAAGATCCCAAAACCCGGCTTCAGGAGTACCTGCAGTCACGGCAGTTTCCACTGCCTCGTTACGACGTCATTTCCGTGGATGGTGAAGCCCACGCCCAGACGTTCCATGTTTCCTGTGCCCTGCCATCACTGGACCGAAAAACGACCGGCACTGGCAATAGCCGTCGAATCGCCGAGCAGCAGGCCGCCCGCAATGCCCTTAAGCAATTGGGTGTGGAGAATGACTGATGAATGATGTGACCCGCCCGGAAAACCCGGACAGCCGTTGTGGTTTTGTGGCGATCGTCGGCCGGCCCAATGTGGGCAAGTCCACATTACTGAACCACATTCTTGGCCAGAAACTCAGTATCACGTCCCGTAAACCCCAGACAACACGTCATCAGGTATTGGGCATCAAGACTGAAGGCCCGGTTCAGGCAATCTACGTGGATACGCCGGGGATGCACGAGGAAGAGCCCCGCGCTATTAACCGGTATATGAACAAGGCGGCGACATCGGCTCTCAAGGACGTCGATGTTGCGGTGTTTGTCGTCGACCAGATGGCGTGGACGACGGCGGACGAAATGGTTCTGGAAAAGCTCAGCAGCCTGAAATGCCCGGTGATTCTGGCAGTGAACAAGGTCGACCGCATTGAAAATCGGGAGGCCCTGTTGCCACACCTCGATATGCTATCCCGGAAGCGCGAATTTGCCGAAATCATTCCGTTGTCTGCTCTCAAGGGGATGAACCTGGAGCCGCTGGAGTCTGCGGTCAATCGGTTTCTGCCGGAAAGTGTGCATTTTTACCCGGATTACCAGATCACGGATCGCAGCGAACGCTTTATGGCCTCCGAAATGGTGCGCGAGAAGATTACCCGGCAATTGGGGGCAGAGCTGCCGTACTCCGTGGCGGTAGAGATCGAAGAATTTCGCAAGGATGGTAAGACCCTGCACATTTCTGCGCTGATACTGGTGGAGCGTGAAGGCCAGAAAAAGATTATTATTGGCGACAAGGGCGAACGCCTGCGCCGCATTGGTCAGGAAGCCAGAACGGATATGGAGCGCCTGTTCGATAGTAAAGTCATGCTGAGGCTTTGGGTCAAGGTCAAGCGGGGTTGGGCGGACAGCGACCGGGCATTGAAAAGCCTGGGTATGAACGACTTCTGAGGCGTCTATGACGGGGCCAATGCAACAGGAGCCCGCGTATGTCCTTCACCGCCGGCCCTGGCGCGAAACCAGTCTGATGGTGGATGTGTTTTCCCTCAACGCGGGCCGGGTAACCGTGGTCGCTCGTGGGGGCAACAGCGCAAAGAGCCCACTCAAGGCACAGTTGCAGCCTTTCCAGCCTCTGCTGCTGGACTGGACCGGTCGCAGCGATCTGAAGACTCTGACGCAGGCGGACGTTCGCAGCGGTCCCTCCCTGAAGCGCACTCTCTCCCTGTACAGCGGCCTTTACGTCAATGAGCTATTGCAGCGTCTGCTGCCGATGGCCGATCCTCACCACCGACTGTTTGCCGCCTACATTGATGTCATCGCCGAGTTATCGAAAGCCGAGGATGTGGAGCCGGTTCTGCGACGTTTCGAGCAATCGCTGGCTGCGGAGCTGGGGTATGACTTCGTCTGGGATCAGGCGACCGATACCGGGCAGCCGGTCGAGGCCGGAAGGCTTTATTGCTATGATCCGGAGCAGGGGATTCTGGCCGAGCCCTCGCCGGGTGTCAGGCTCCAGAATCTGCCGGGCGGTACACTGTTGGCGCTGGCCGATGGCGACCTCGAATCCGCTGAGTGCCGGCGCATCGCCAAACGAGTAACACGGGTACTAGTGGACTACCTGTTGCAGGGCAAGGTGCTCCATAGCAGAAGCCTGTTCAGTCATCATCGAGGAGATCGTAATGACCTCTAGCTCAATGAAGCCCAGAGTCTTGCTGGGTGTGAATATTGACCATGTTGCTACCTTGCGTCAGGCCAGAGGGACCCGATATCCAGATCCTGTACAGGCGGCGATTCTGGCGGAAGAGGCGGGCGCCGACGGTATCACCATCCATCCCCGCGAAGATCGCAGGCACATCCAGGATCGTGACGTGCTGCTACTGAAGGAAATTCTCACCACCAAGATGAACCTGGAAATGGCAGTCACTGACGCCATGCTGGCGTTTGCCGAGCAAGTGCGCCCCGAATGTGTGTGCCTGGTGCCCGAGAAGCGCGAAGAGTTGACAACTGAAGGCGGTCTGGATGTGGACGGCCAGGAGGCGCGGGTGGCCAAAGCCTGTGACCGATTGGCAAAAATTGGTGCCGAGGTCTCCCTGTTTATCGACCCGGATGTGACACAGATCGATGCGGCGGTCCGTTGCGGTGCGCCGGTGGTGGAACTGCACACGGGGGAGTACGCGGAAGCGACTGACCCGAAGATTGTCGAGGTGGCTTTTAACACCTTACAGGAGGCGGTGGCATACGCCCGCAGGAAAGGGTTAGTGGTCAATGCCGGCCACGGGCTGCACTACCACAATACTGAACGCGTTGCCGCCATTGCCGGTATCAACGAACTCAATATTGGCCATGCCATCATTGCCAGGGCGGTGTTTACCGGGCTCAAGGAGGCCGTAAGGGATATGAAGGCTATTCTCGAAAGCGCGCGGGCCTAACGCGCTGAGTGTCGTTCAGTCCACGGTTGCCTGCTGTGGGTTCTGCTGCCGGAACAGCTGCTGCCAGTCGGTCTGTTCACTCCACGTTTGCAAACGTTCCATGGCCACAAGCAACTGATCTTTCTGGTACTCCATATCCGGCGCTGAGCACTTCAAGGCGGTTTCCAATTGGTTCGCGGCAGCACGCAGCTCCGGCACGCCACAGTAGCGCGTGGCGCCATGCAGTTTGTGGACGCATTCCAGAAGCTCGCTCATGTTGTCGCTGTTCCAGAGTTCCGGTACTTGGTCGATATCGGCATGGATCTGTTCAACGAGCATGCTGAACAGCTCCTCGGCCAGATCTGCTTTTCCGGCAGCCAACTGTATGCTTTCGGCCACGCTGACACAGTCAGGTTGTTTATTCCTGGTCGACGGGCGAACCGAACGACGTGTATCGCGTACTTCTGGTACCGGCAGGTGTTCACCCGCGGAGCTGGGGGGACAGGTATAGCCGGTGTAGTCGTGAATGATGTCGATCAGTTGACTGTTGCTGATGGGTTTGGCCAGGTAACCATCAAACCCCTGCTGGATCAGCCGGTCCTGCTCTTCTGCGAGGGCATGGGCCGTCAGCGCAATAATTGGAGTGCGATGGCTGGTGCCATCCAGACTTCGTAGCCTCTCCGTGGTTTCCACTCCGTCCATTCCGGGCATCTGAAGATCCATGAATACCAGGTCGAATGAGTGTTGGCGGGCCTTGCTCAGTGCTTCAAAGCCGCTGGTTGCGCCTTCCGCCATAACGCCGCAGTCGTTGAGCAGGGTCATTACCAGCTTCAGGTTGGCATCGTTATCGTCCACTGCCAGAACCCTGGGCACGCGTGTTGATTGGGAGGGCAGCTCGCGGTTAATGGTATGGGAATGATCCGGCAACTGGCGTTGCCGGTTGCTGATACCGTGCACCAGCAACAACAGTTCATCGTACAGGGATTCGCGGCATACTGGTTTGGTCAGGTGGCCGCTGGCCAGCCCCGACAGCGGCGTATCGTGAGTTTCAAGGGTGGGGGTCAACAGCAGTGTGCGGCAATCCCGCTCCAGCTCCAGTGATCTTACCAACGAACAGTACTGACTCGAATTCAACAGATGACGAGTAATGCCAACAATCGCGACGGCGTAGCCGGACTGCTCCTTTTGGGCTTCCTCGATCTGCTCCTGCATGGCACCCGGTGATGACGCCCGGTCTACCGTCATGCCCCATTCCCGGAGCATGTGTTCCACCGCCAGGCCAGTGGTTTTCTGTTGGTCGAGGTAGATGGCCTTTTCGCCAAACAGAGCGTCTTTGGGTGCGATGGCTTCGCCGGAGGAGGACAGTTCCGAGGTCAGGGTGAACCAGAACGTTGACCCCTTGCCGAGCTCACTCTCAAGCCCGATCTTGCCGCCCATTTCCTCAACCAGGCGCTTGGATATGGCAAGCCCCAGCCCGGTACCCCCATATTGGCGGGCAGTGGAAGCGTCGGCTTGGCTGAAGGCGTTGAACAGGGACTGTTGTTGAGCCCGTGAGAGCCCGACACCGGAATCGGTAATGCTGAGCCTCAGGGTGATCTGGTTGCTCTCTTTATCTTCTTCTTCAAGGCTGGCGCGCAGAACCACTTCACCGGTCTGAGTGAATTTGATGGCATTGTTGACCAGGTTGGTAATCACCTGCTTTACCCGCAGCGGATCACCCATGATATTGTCTGGTACATCGTTGTAGACCAGCGGGACCAGGTCCAGGTTCTTGCTGTGAGCGGCGGGAGCCAGCATTACCATAACTTCTTCTACGATGTCCCGGAGCTGGAAGGGAATACGGTCGAGGATGAGTTTGCCGGCCTCGATCTTGGAGAAATCGAGAATGTCGTTGATGATGGTCAGCAGAATTTCCGATGACTTGCGGATAGTGCTCAGGTGGTCCCGTTGCTGCCGCGGTAGCGGGCTTTTCAGCAGCAATTCGGTAAAACCGATGATGCCATTCAACGGTGTGCGGATTTCGTGGGACATGTTGGCCAGGAATTCCGACTTTATGCGGCTGGCTTCCAGGGCTTCCTTGCGGGCGAAATCGAGTTCGATGTTCTGGATTTCGATGGTTTCCAGAGTTTCCCTGAGGTCTTCCGTGGCCTGGTCAATGTTTTGCTGCATCTCCGCCTGGGCCTTGCTCAGTTCTCCAGCCATGGCGTTCAGGCCGGATTCCAATTGCTCGAATTCCGGGCCGGCGCGGGTGTAGACACGGGTGTCCAGCTTGCCTTCCTTGAGCTTCGCCACGGCTTCATTGAGTTCGAAGACCGGATCGGTGAACGAACGGCTCAGGCGCAGGGCAATCACCAGGCTGAGGAACACGCCACCGAGTACCAGCAGGAGGGAAATCAACAGTGCTTTGTAGGTTTCCTTCTCCGTGCGTATGTGGGACATCTCAACCGTCACCCAGCCAATCGGCTTGTTGCCTGCGCCCACGTTCTGGCGGGAGTCCGGGTCAAGCATGCTTTCGATCATCAGGTCCTGGAGGTAGACCGGTGTTACGAAGACGGTACTGTCGGGACGCGTAACCCGTACCGCCTCTTCGCCGGTCAACGTGTTCTTGCCTATATCATCCGAGCTCCCCGGGCCGCTATGCAGCAGCCGATTGTGCTCGCTATCGAAGAAGGTAATAGAGCGCACATCCTGTTCTTCCAACAGGGCGTTGGACAGGCTGCTGAGCAGACTTCGATTGGCAGTAAACAGACCGTATTCCGAACCCGCCGACAATTGGCGTGACAATGACTCGCCGCGATCCTGCAGCAGGTTCTCAATGTTGTTGACCCAGCTGTAGGTGAAGAACAGCCCCAGCATCAGTGTGGTCAGAAGGGTGGGGACGAGTGTCACCACCAGTACTTTTTTGCGTATGCCCCAACGCCGCATAGTGAGTTCCCGATTGACGTCGCCGGCCAGATGCCCGGCATTCTTCCCTGTCAGAATAGTTGATTCCACGCAGTCTGGCCGTGATGGCGCCCCGGTTATAGCCCACAGTCATGGATATAGCGAGAAGCCGTATTGGGAGACTGCGGATATTCCGCGTATCATGCGAACCCGGAGTGTATCACAGGCTTGTGTCGTCGACGTTACCGGCTGGTTCCGGAAGAATTGAGGAAGGTTACAACATGCATTTCCCGACCATTGAAGATTATGTAGGGCATACGCCTCTTGTGCGTCTGCAGCGGCTTCCGGGCGAGACCAGCAACGTGATTCTGGCCAAGCTTGAGGGTAATAACCCCGCCGGTTCGGTGAAAGACCGCCCGGCTATCAGCATGATCCAGGAAGCAGAGCGCCGGGGTGAGATCAAACCGGGCGACACCCTGATCGAGGCCACCAGTGGAAATACCGGAATTGCTCTGGCAATGGCGGCAGCCATCAAGGGCTACCGTATGGTGCTGATCATGCCAGCGAACATGAGTGAGGAGCGTCGGGCGTCGATGCGTGCCTATGGTGCGGAGATTGTCACTGTCACCAAAGAGGAAGGCATGGAAACGGCTCGTGACCTGGCCCAGCAGATGGAAGCGGAAGGTAAGGGCAAAGTACTGGATCAGTTTGCCAACCAGGACAATCCCCTGGCTCATTACCGCACCACCGGCCCGGAAATCTGGGAGCAGACGGCAGGGCGGGTCACGCACTTTGTCAGCTCTATGGGTACCACTGGGACCATCATGGGCGTGTCCAGATATTTCAAGGAACGGAACCCGGATATCCAGATTGTTGGCCTGCAGCCACAGGAAGGGGCGTCCATCCCCGGCATCCGGCGGTGGCCGGAACCGTACCTGCCGAAAATTTTTGATGCCACCCGTGTGGATACGGTCATGGACATCGGTCAGCAGGAAGCCGAGGACACCATGCGTGCCCTGGCCAGTGAGGAAGGCATTTTCTGTGGTGTTTCATCAGGCGGCTCCATCGCCGCAGCCCTCAAGCTGTCGGCACAGGTTGAAAACGCAGTAATCGTGGCCATTATCTGTGACCGGGGCGACCGCTACCTGTCCACCGGCGTTTTCCCTGGTGCCTGAAACCGGTAAAAGGTGCCTGCACCCGGCAAACCCTGAATTTAGTTAAGAGACTTTCTATGAGTAGAAGACGCAGGAAAGCCCTGCCAAGCGAACCGGTGCGTTGTGTGGTGGAAACCCTCAGTCACGATGGCCGGGGCATCGCCCGGGACAATGGCAAGGCACAGTTCGTTGACGGGGCCCTGCCGGGCGAGACGGTGATGGCAAAATTTATCAGTACACGCAGCAAGTTTGATGAATTGCGGGCTGTGGAAGTGCTTGAAGCCGACGACGCGCGTATAACACCGCCCTGTAATTTTGCCGACCTTTGTGGTGGGTGTAGCCTCCAGCACATGAGTGGCGATGCCCAGATCCGGTTCAAGGAAGATACCCTGCGGGAACATTTTGCCCATTTCGGGGGCATCGAACCCGAAGAGTGGGTGGCGCCCATGCGTTCCCCGGCCCTCGGCTATCGTCGCAAAGCCAGGCTGGGGGTGAAATACGTGCCAGCACGGGAATCGGTGCTGGTTGGGTTCCGGGAAAAGCGCAACAGTTTCCTGACCGATATTGATCGCTGCGTGGTGTTGGATCCGCGTATTGGCGATCGCATCACCCCTTTGCGTGAACTGCTACATGGCATGGACGCCTATCGGCGCATACCCCAGGTGGAGGTCGCCTGCGGCGACGATTCAGCGGCGATGATATTCCGCAACATGGACCCATTGAGCGATTCCGACAGGCAAGGGTTGATCGATTTCGGCCAGGCCCATGAATTGCATATCTACCTGCAACCGAAAGGGCCGGATACCGTTCACAGAATCTGGCCCGAATCCGGTGAGGAGCGCCTGTCCTACGGCATGGAAGAATTCGACCTGACCATAAAGTTCCACCCCATGGACTTTACTCAGGTCAATGTGGACATCAATCGCAACATGGTACACCGGGCGGTTGAGTGGCTGGATATCCAGCCTGGTGAGCGGGTGCTGGATCTTTTCTGCGGACTGGGTAATTTCACTCTGCCGCTGGCCCGCCGCGCCGGGCAGGTGGTTGGTGTGGAAGGTGACGATGCCATGGTGGTTCGCGGACGGGAAAATGCGGAACTCAACGGGCTATCGAATGTCGCATTCCACGGCGCTGACTTGCACGCCGATTTCACTGCACAACCGTGGGCAGCGGAAGGGTTCGACAAAATACTGATTGATCCGCCGCGTTCCGGGGCTCAGGAGGTGTGTGAATACCTGACGGCCTTTGGTGCAAAGCGAATTGTTTATGTTTCCTGCAACCCGGCCACGTTGGCCAGGGACGCAGGGGTGATGGTGCGTAATGGTTATCGGCTGGTGAGGGCGGGCGTTATGGACATGTTTCCCCACACCACCCATGTTGAATCCATGGCGATGTTCGAGCGCGTGGATAATTGATGCCTCTCGGGACCGGTCAGGGATGGCCGGATAAGCGACCAGGAAGAACAAGAGCGATATGGTAAAAGTTCGCGAAGACTATGCAGTGACGGGTGACGGCCAGGTTGATATCGAGCGTTGGGTCCGTCAGATCGAGTCACAGACGCATCTTGAGGATGCTGAACAGTTCCGGCGGGCCTGTGAAATGGCCGCCGCCATTGATGTCCAGGCGGTACGCGAGGACAGGGTTTGGGCCCCGGGTGCCAGCAGCTTCCGCACCGGCATAGAAATGGCTCAGGTATTGGTGGAGCTGCACCTCGACCAGACCAGTCTGGTGGCGGCAATTCTCTACCGGGCGGTGCGGGAGGAACGGATTCCCCTGGAGAAGATCCGCAAGGAGTTCGGCGATGAGGTGGCCGGGCTGATTGACGGTGTGCAGCAGATGGCGGCGATATCGTCTATCCATCACCCACTCAAGGGCAATGTGCTGGGCCAGACCGAAGGCCAGCTCGACAACGTTCGCAAGATGTTGGTCACCATGATCGACGACGTCCGGGTGGCGCTGATCAAGCTTGCTGAACGCACCTGTGCCATTCGTGCCGTGAAAAACGCGCCTGAAGAGAAACGCATGCGTGTGGCTCGCGAGGTGTTCGATATCTATGCACCGCTGGCCCATCGACTGGGTATTGGTCACATCAAATGGGAGCTCGAAGATCTCTCGTTCCGCTACCTGCACGAAACCGCCTACAAAAAAATCGCCAAGCTGCTCGATGAAAAGCGGCTTGACCGCGAAAGCTACATCAAGCGTGTGATTACCACCATCAAGAACGAACTGGTTGCGTCTGGCATAGATGGCGAGCTTTCAGGGCGTGCGAAGCACATCTACAGTATCTGGCGGAAGATGCGGCGCAAGGGCATCGACTTTTCCCAGGTGTACGATGTTCGGGCCGTCCGTATCCTGGTGCCGGAAGTCCGTGACTGTTACGCCGCGCTTGGTATCGTGCACACACTCTGGCGCCATATTCCCAACGAATTCGACGATTACGTTGCCAATCCCAAGGAAAACGGGTATCAGTCCCTGCACACGGCAGTCATCGGGCCGGAAGGCAAGGTGATGGAAGTGCAGATCCGTACCCAGGCCATGCATGAGGAAGCTGAGCTGGGTGTTTGTGCCCACTGGCTCTACAAAGGCACGGACAAGGGCAACCGGTCTGTGGGCTATGACGCCAAGATCAACTGGCTGCGGCAGGTGCTGGAATGGCAGGAAGAGCTCGGCGACCTGTCCGGGCTGGCGGATCATCTCAAGTCCGATGTCGCCTCAGATCGGGTCTACGTGTTTACACCGGAAGGCCATGTGGTAGACCTGCCACAGGGCGCGACGCCGGTGGATTTCGCCTATCGCGTGCACACCGAAATCGGCCATGCCTGTCGCGGGGCCAAGGTCAATAGCCGCATTGTGCCGCTGACCTACCCGCTAAAGACTGGTGACCAGATATCCATACTCACATCCAATAACCAGGCGCCCAGCCGTGACTGGCTTAATCCGAGCCTGGGGTATATCCAGACCTCCCGTGCCCGGGCCAAGGTCACCCACTGGTTCAAGCAGCAAGACCGCGACCGCAACATTGTTGATGGTCGGGCCATCGTGGAAGACGAATTCAAGCGCCTGTCGCTGTACGAGGTGGACCTCAACGATCTGGCTCGCAAAGTGAATTACCAGGCCGCCGAGGACATGTTTGCGGCGGTGGGGGCTGGCGATCTTCGCCCCACCCACGTGGCCAACGTGGCCCAGCAGATGCTGGAGCCGAAATCCGAGCAACTGGATCTGAAGCTTAGCACCCAGAGGCGCAAGCCCTATGACACCGAATCGGATATCCAGATTCTGGGCGTTGGCAAACTCAAGACCCAGGTGGCGAAATGCTGCAAACCCCTACCTGGTGATCCGATCGGCGGCTACATCACCGTCGGCCGTGGTGTCACCGTGCATCGGCAGGACTGCATCACCTTCCTGAATCTGAAGGAGTTCGAGCCCAATCGGATTATCGAGGTGAGTTGGGGCGGTCAGCCTGTGGCCGTGTATCCCGTTGATGTCGAAATTGAAGCCTACGACCGCTCCGGGTTGTTGCGGGATATCACCCAGGTGTTGTCGTCTTCCAAAAGTGACGTTCTGGCACTCAATACCTTATCCAACAAGGACGAGAATACGGCCACCATGACCGTGACCCTGGAAATTTCCAGCCTCGACCAGTTGGCCAAGTTGCTTGCCCAGATTCGCAATCTCCCCAATATCATTGATGTCAGGCGAAAAAGATCATGAGCTATTCCATTGATGATCTCAAAACGTTGATGGCGCGACTGCGGGACCCGGAGTCCGGATGCCCGTGGGATACCCGCCAGAGCTACAAAACCATCGTGCCCCACACCATCGAAGAGGCCTACGAGGTTGCGGATGCCATCGACCGTGAGGACTATCCGCATCTGGAAGATGAGTTGGGTGATCTGCTGTTCCAGGTAATCTTCTACAGCCAGATGGGAAAAGAAGACAACCACTTTGACTTTGACTCAGTCGTCGACAACCTCGTGCGCAAGCTGGTCCGGCGCCATCCCCACGTTTTCCCGGACGGCACTCTGGAAAGCCGGATCGATCCGGACAATCGACCCAGCGAGGCTGACATCAAGGCAAGTTGGGAACGTATCAAGGCAGAGGAGCGGGCTGCGAAGCCGGAGACGTCTGCGGAGGCAGAGCGATCAAGCCGGCTCGAGGGCGTTGCCCGAACGCTCCCCGCAATGGTGCGTGCTGAGAAACTTCAGCGCAGGGCCGCTAATCATGGGTTTGATTGGCCAGAGGTTGAACCGGTATTCGACAAGCTTCACGAAGAGATCGATGAGTTAAAGGAGGCCTGGTACAGCGCGTGTTCCGGCACAGGTCGTGGGGACGCTGTGGAAGACGAACTGGGCGACCTGCTCTTCGTTTGTGTCAATCTGGCACGCTTTATGAGTGTTAATCCTGAGCAGGCCCTCAATAGCACCAATCACAAGTTTGAGACGCGATTCCGTGCTATTGAGGAATACCTCGAACGCGAAGGCCGCAATCTCGACGGCGAACCGCTGGAGGCATTGGACGCCGTCTGGCAAGCCGTCAAAGGGGTAGAAAAGACTCGTAAAGCGTAACGGATAAGTACAATCCGTTACCAAGTTTTCCGCCCCCGGTGCGGTCGCTTCGTCTACACTTCCGGTTAAGGATGCACGTATTTCGTGCACCCTGTGGGCCACCAAGAAGATGCAGGAGTGAAGGCACCATGAAAATCAAAGATCTGGTCAACTACTGGGACAAGCATGCACGTGGTCGGCTGACCCGTGATGCGTATTTTGCCGATCTCTCTGACCAGCATCACAAGCGACTGGAGAAGTTGGCCGCGTTGTATCCGATGAAGTCTTCCCAAGACCTGATGAGGGACCTGATTTCCGCTGCCCTGGATGAACTGGAAACCAGTTTCCCTTACGTTCAGGGGTCAAAGGTTGTTGCGTTTGATGAAGACGGCTTCGAAATCTATGAAGATCAGGGGATGACCCCGCGCTTCATCAGTCTCAGCCAGAAGCATATCCAGCGGCTAAAGGCGCGTCAGCTCGAATCGGTTGCCTGATCAGGCCAATCCCTGATTGATCGCGACGACTCTGCAATACCCGACGGGGTGGTTTCGCCACCCCGCAGAGAAGTGCCACCGCTTTATTTTTCCCTGCCTTCCAGCTTGTCCTTCAACGGGCTCAGCCTGACCAGGTCGTCCAGCGCTGCGCCAATCATGTCATTCAGTATGTCACTCTCCGAACGGTCCGGGTAAAGTTCGGCCAGCGCCGCAATGCGTGCTGCGTCTTCCAGCGGCAAACGGAGATTGTAATCGTGGCTCCGCTCAACGGACTCTTTCTTGCTTTCCCAGTGCTTGGGCAGATCGGTTACTTTCATGAATACTCCTTGCGGCCACAGGCTTTAATCGTTAGAAAGACTTTATGAGAATAAACAGTATCGTTAGTTTACTTCGCCTCCGTCAATTTAAAAGGACCTCAATGTGACCGAGCTACACCCAGACCTTCGAGAAAACGTTCGCATGCTGGGCGAGTTGCTGGGACAGAGTATCCAGCGCCATCCCGGGCAGGACTGTTACGAGTTGATTGAAGAAGTGCGTGCGGCCGCCAAGGCAGACCGGCGCCAGGAAAGCGGCTCAGGCCAGCGGCTGGTGAACCTGCTGGGCAAACTTCGTGATGACGAGTTGTTGCCGGTAACCCGTGCCTTTAACCAGTTCCTGAACCTGGCCAACCTGGCGGAACAGTACCACGGCATCCGCCGCAAACGTGGCCATCAGTCCGACCTGATGGTGGAGTCCCTTGGAGACGTGTTCAGCCGTCTGAAAAAGGGCGGTGTCAGCGCTGACGAATTACACCGGCGTGTTGCTGACTTGCGCATTGAATACGTGCTAACGGCACACCCCACGGAAGTCGCCCGCCGCACCCTGATCATGAAATACGACGAGATGTCGGATTGCCTTGCTCGCCTGGATCATGAGGACCTGCTGCCTGCGGAGCGAGAGGAAATTGTGGGTCGTCTGGCACAGTTGGTTACCGAAGCCTGGCACACAGATGAGATCCGCCATGATCGCCCGACAGCGGTCGACGAAGCCAAGTGGGGGTTCGCCGTCATCGAAAACAGTTTGTGGCAGGCTTTGCCGCGTTTTCTGCGAGGGCTGGATCTGTCGCTTTCAGACGCCACCGGAAATGGGTTACCGCTGGACGCGTCGCCGATCCGGATCGCCTCCTGGATGGGCGGTGATCGCGATGGCAACCCCAATGTGACCCATAAAGTAACCCGCAAGGTGTTCCTGCTGGGCCGCTGGATGGCAGCCGACCTGTATCTGCGGGATATCCAGTCCCTGCGTGCGGAATTGTCGATGTGGCAGGCCAGTGACGAATTGCGGGATATCGCCGGTGATACCCGGGAGCCCTATCGCCAGGTGCTGGCCGGGTTGAGGGAAAAGCTGATCAAAACCCGGGACTGGGCGGAAGCCAGCGTTGCCGGCGAGCCAGCCGACGCGACCGGAATTCTGTTTGCCAATGAGGACTTCACGGGCCCATTGGAACTTTGTTATCGATCCCTGGTGGACTGCGGGCTGGAATCCATTGCCAATGGCCCGCTGCTGGACACCATTCGCCGCGCCCACACCTTTGGCCTGCCTCTGATTCGCCTCGACATCCGCCAGGAGTCGACCCGTCATGCTGAGGCGGTTGCGGAAATGGTTGAGTATCTGGGCCTGGGTGATTACCTGTCCTGGTCGGAACAGGAGCGCCAGGACTTTCTGGTGCGTGAACTCAAGGGGCGCCGACCACTGGTCCCCAGACACTGGAAGCCCTCCGAGGAAGTGGCCGAGGTGCTGGCCACCTGTGAAGTGGTGGCCGAGCAGACGCCGGAAGCGCTGGGTTCCTATGTTATCTCCATGGCCAGCAAGCCGTCGGACGTGCTGAACGTGATTTTGTTGCTACGTGAAGCAGGTATGGAAAACCCGATGCGGGTGGTGCCCCTCTTCGAGACCCTGGATGACTTGCGCGGCGCCCCTGACAGCATGGCGGCGCTCTACAGCGTGGACTGGTATCGGGACTATTGCGAAGGTCGGCAGGAGGTCATGATCGGCTATTCCGATTCCTCCAAAGACGCTGGTCAGATGATGGCGGCCTGGGCTCAATACCAGGCTCAGGAAAAGCTCACCGAGGTCGCCAATCAGTATGGCGTACACCTCACGCTGTTCCATGGCCGCGGAGGCACCGTTGGCCGCGGTGGCGGCCCGGCCAACCGTGCAATCCTGTCCCAACCGCCGGGTTCGGTGAACGGCAGTTTCCGGATCACCGAGCAGGGCGAGATGATCCGCTTCAAGTTTGGCCTCCCCCGGCTGGCGGAACAGAGCCTTACGCTGTACACCACTGCGGTGATTGAAGCCACCCTGGCGCCACCGCGAGGGCCAGAACCGGAATGGCGGGAGGCGATGGACTGGCTCACCGAGCGTTCCCTCAAAGCCTACCGTGACGTGGTCCGGGACAACCCGGATTTCGTTCCCTATTTCCGTCAGGTCACCCCGGAGCAGGCGCTGGGTAAGCTGGCCCTCGGTAGCCGCCCGGCAAGACGCAAACCCGGCGGTGGCGTGGAAAGCCTGCGGGCCATTCCCTGGATTTTCGCCTGGACCCAGATGCGGATGATGCTGCCCAGTTGGCTGGGTAGCGACGTTGCCTTGGCAGACGCATTCGACAACGACCGCGTACCCGTGCTGCGGGAAATGATGCAGCAGTGGCCGTTCTTCAAAACCTATGTGGATATGCTGGAGATGGTGCTGGCAAAATCCGACCTGCGAATCGCCAGCTACTACGAAAAGACGTTGGTCGATGATCCAAAGCTGCTTGAACTAGGGAAGAACCTGCGAGAGCGCCTGCAAGGCTGCATTCGTCATTTGCTGGAACTGAAGCAGCAGGACACTTTGCTGGAGCAGGAACCTGTGTTTGCCCATTCCATGCGGGTACGTAATCCGTATACTGATCCGCTACACTATTTACAGGCGGAACTGCTCAAGCGTGACCGTGAGGGTGAGGGCAAGGGCGAAGTGCCCGAGATGGTGGAACGCGCACTCAAAGTCACCATGGCCGGTATTGCAGCCGGCATGCGTAATACCGGCTAAAGCAGGTTCAGCGGACCATAAAAAACAGGAGTAACGCCGTGGCGTTAGCGGCAAAACTGGAGCGCTTTTTAACCGGCAAGGGAATTGCCTATCGGGAACTTGAGATTGATCAGGTGCTTAGCTTTGATGCCGCGGTTATGGCGTCCGGGCGGCCTCAAAGTGAGTTTGTCCGGGCAACGCCCCTGATCGATATCAATGGCGTCGTCATGGCCGTTCACGGTTATAACACCAGTCTGGATATGGATCTGGTGCACAAGCAGACAGGCCGACGCCTGCAGCCGCTAACGGCCCGCCAGTCCGCCCGGCTGTTCGCTGATTGTGCCCCGGGTTTTCAGCCGCCGGTCGGGGCCGCCTACGACGTAGCGGTACTCGTCGATGAGGACATCCTGGGGTACTCGCGCACCCTCATGTGTTGCGGAACCGACAACACGCTCCTTGAGCTGGACCGCACCTCTCTGGCCAGGGCTTTCGCAGACGCCACTCAGGGCCACCTGGCAATTCGCGGCCGAAACAACGACGAGCGCGATGCCCTGACGCTGGAAGAAGTGGCTGACAAACTGCAAAAGCTCTATCGCTTGCCGCCAATGCCGGCGTTGGCGCTGCGCATTCTCCGTTTGACGGCCAATTCTGAGGCGACCGCCCGTGAACTGGGTGAGTTGATTGAGTTTGATCCCAGCCTTACCGCCCAAATCATGCGTTATGCCCGTTCTGCCCTGTTCAATTATCCCGGTCAGATCAACTCGGTACAGGAAGCGGTGACCCGCGTTCTTGGGTTCGATCGTGTGGCCCATATCGCGCTGGGTATAGCGTCGGTGCGTGCTTTCGAGGTGCCGCGTCAGGGTCTGCTGGGGATGGACCAGTTCTGGCGCCACTCCCTGTATAACGCGTTTGTGTGCCAGCGCATGGCGCCAAAGTGCCATTCCGACAAGGGCCTGGCGTATCTGTGTGGCCTTCTGCACAACTTCGGCCTGCTGCTGATTGGCCACCTGTTTCCCCAGGAGTTCGATGAACTGAATACGTTGCGGGAAGCCAATCCCGACGCCAGTATGCACTCACTGGAGCAACAGGTGTTCGGGGCCAGTAACGACCAGCAGATGCTGGCGGTCGGCCACGGCGCCATCGGTGGCATCCTTCACCGGCTTTGGGAGCTGCCTGACCCGGTGGTAAAGGCTGCAGGCATGCACCAGCACGACGGCTATCATGGCGAGCATGAACCGTATGTGCTTATGGTCCAGTTGGCCAATGCGCTGCTGAAGGAAAGGGGGATTGGGGATGAGTTCAACCCGGATGATATCGTCTCCCTTGCGTCGTCCCTCGGGCTTTCTGAAGGGGATATCGCCCGTCTGAACGAAGAGATTGACAGCGTTTCAGGGGAGCTGGACGCGCTGGCGTTATCCCTGTCATCCTGACCCTCGAGCACTATCAACTCAAAGCCGGATGTAACCTTTTGGTGCATGCTACGGAGGTCCACTTTCTATGAGGGGGCTGAGTTCGTATAATGCGTCTTCCTTGGCAGGGGCTCCGGGCTCGTTGCTGCCGAGAAGCTGTCGCAAAGCCGCCGGGTTTTGCAACAGCTTTTCAAATGATAATGACTACAACGGGAGCACAGCGTTATGAGAATCATCATGTTAGGCGCGCCAGGCGCAGGCAAGGGTACGCAGGCCCAGTTCATCACCGAACGGTTTGAAATCCCACAGATTTCGACCGGTGACATGCTTCGCGCGGCGGTGAAAGCCGAGTCCGATCTTGGCAAGCAGGTCAAGGAAGTGATGGCGTCTGGCGGCCTGGTATCTGATGACATCATCATTGCGCTCATCGAAGAACGGGTTCAGCAGCCTGACTGCAAGAACGGCTTCCTGCTCGACGGTTTCCCCCGTACCATTCCCCAGGCCGAGGCCCTGAAAGACCAGGGTATTGTCATTGACTACGTGGTGGAAATCGCCGTTGATGACGAGGAAATCGTAAGCCGTCTGTCAGGTCGCCGGGTACACGAGGGCAGTGGTCGCATCTATCATGTGAAGTACGATCCGCCCAAGACCGAGGGTAAAGACGACGAGACCGGCGATGCCCTCATCCAGCGCGAGGACGACAAGGAAGAAACCGTCCGCAAACGCCTGAAGATCTACCACGAGCAAACCGCGCCACTGGTCGGTTACTATCAGGACTGGGCGAAAGAAGACCCTGCGGCTGCGCCGAAATATGTGCGCGTAAAAGGCGTGGGCAGCCTGGATGACATTCGCGACCAGATTCTTACCCAATTGAAGTAACCCCGTGAAATTACTGGCACTGGATACCTCATCAGAGGGCTGCTCGGCAGCCCTGCTGATGGACGATAGCGTGGCTGAGCGGTTCGACCTGGCTCCCCGGGGGCACACCCGCCTGTTGATGCCGATGATCCGCGAGCTTCTCGCCGAGAAGGAGCTGGTGCCGGCAGACCTGGATGCGCTTGCATTTGCCTGTGGTCCGGGCTCGTTCACGGGCCTTCGCATTGCCACGGGGGTTGTCCAGGGGCTTGCCTATGGTCTCGGCATTCCCGTCATTCCGGTTTCGTCCCTGGCAGCTGTTGCCCAGGATGCGATACACCATTGGCAAATGCTGAATGGCGATGCCGTTGCAGTGGCCTTCGATGCCCGCATGGGCGAAGTGTATTGGGCCTGCTATATCTGCCGCGATGGACAACCAGAGTTGGTGGGTGACGAGCGGGTATGCGCTCCAGCGTCTGTGGGTCTGGCGGATGGCGCATCCCGGTGGTTTGGTGCCGGCCAGGGATGGAACCTGAAAGAAAATTTCCCGGACGGTGTTGCCGCAACCATGGAGCGCGTCGACGAGACTCTGGTGCCCAGGGCGTCCAGAGTGGCGGAGATCGCCGCCCGTGCCTTTGATGCGGGAGCGGGGGTGCCGGCCGAACAGGCGCAACCGGTTTACATTCGTGATGAAGTGGCCTGGAAAAAACTGCCCGGCCGCTAACAACGACCTCACTGCTAACACCCGGAATCACTGCCGATGGAACTGTGGCACATTATTGTATTGGCCGTTATACAGGGGCTGACGGAGTTTCTGCCGATCAGTAGTTCGGCCCACCTGATTCTTCCTTCGCAGGTATTTGGCTGGCCGGATCAGGGCCTGGCCTTCGACGTCGCCGTGCATGTAGGGACGTTGGCAGCGGTGGTCTGGTATTTTCGATCGGAAGTTTGCCGTCTCACCGTTGCCTGGGCCGGAGACACGGTTCGGGGTCGCGTCGGGCAGGACAGTGGCCTTGCGTGGGCGGTCATCGCCGGCACGGTTCCGGCCGGATTGGCTGGCCTGCTGCTCAATGATTTCATTGAAACCTCTCTGCGTTCCGGGTTGGTGATTGCGGTTTCGACCATCGGTTTTGGTTTGGTGCTGTGGTGGTCAGACGCGGTGGGACGTCGCAACCGGGATCTGCCGGCATTGACCATGAAAGATGCGGTGATCATTGGCGTGGCCCAGGCGCTGGCGCTGATTCCGGGCACCTCCCGATCCGGTATTACCATCACGGCGGCTCTGTTTCTCGGGTTTGGACGGGAGGCCGCTGCCCGGTTCTCGTTCCTGTTGTCGATCCCGCTGATTCTCGCCGCCGGTCTGCTGAAAACCCTGGAGCTGGCGGAGCAGGGCGGCGCAACCGACTGGGCGGCCATTGCTCTGGGTGCTGCGCTGTCATTTGTCAGTGCCGTGGTCTGTATCCACCTGTTCCTCAAGTTTCTTGAGCAACTTGGTCTGATGCCGTTCGTTATCTACCGCCTGGTACTCGGTCTGCTGTTGCTTGTTATGCTCTGGTAGGGCAAAAATTGAACAGCCTGCTTTAAAATCGGCTCGGGATCTTCCATAATCCAAGACCTGTGGTCTTTTTAACCGGTGTGCCAGAATGATCGGTGGTGTTAACCCAAACAGCAGTCTCACTTTCCAGTCCGGCAATAGTAGCCCGGTTCGTGAGCGCAGTGACGTCGCCCGGGCGCCTGCGTCCGCACCCGATAACGACAGCCAGGCCGTTCGCCGAGACCTCACCGACGCGCGGTCCCCTAACGCTGAACAACGGCCGGTTCCTTCTGCTGAGTCGCTTGAGCGCAGGGTCGAGGCGCGTCAGGCTGCCGAGGATGTGCGCCTGGAGCGTTTCCGCGCCGATGAAGTTTCCCTGAGCACCTCCAGAGCCTTGTCCACGTTTGCCGATGTCGCCGCCGGAGGCGACGTCGCGGATGCCGGGCTCTCAGGCATCGATATCCTGGTTTGATGCCGCCCGGAAACACCCTGTCCGAACTCGCAGTCGGCTGCAGCCCTCTTGGTGACCTCCACGCCGCACGTTCCCTTGCTGAAACATTGTCGCTGCCCTTGCTGGGTACACTTCGTCCGCGAGACGTTCGTGATTACCCAGTGCTGCTGTTTCTGGACGAAAATGGTCTTGGCCTACAGGTGACCGGTAAGGGAGCTCCAGGGCCTGTCAGGGCCGAGTTCGTGACCGGGAAGGCTGGATACCGGAGAGAGCACGGCGGTGGCACCGGCCAGCTGATTGCCAAGGCCGTTGGCCTGAAGAAAGCCCGCCAGCCCCTTCATGTTCTGGATGCAACTGCGGGCCTTGGCCAGGATGCGTTTGTACTGGCCTCTCTGGGCTGCAGGTTAACCCTTTTTGAACGTTCGCCGGTTATCCATGCGTTGCTTAGCGATGGACTTTCCCGCGCGGCGCTGAACGAGCAGAGCGCGCCCATTGTCACCCGGATGGCGTTGCAGTCGGGTAACAGTATCGACTGGTTATCGCAGGCGGGCGCGGGCGCTGCGGATGTGATCTACCTTGACCCGATGTTTCCCCATCGCGACAAGTCAGCCCTGGCCAAGAAGGAAATGCAGTTGTTCCGCACGGTGGTGGGAGACGACGATGACTCACCGGCGTTGTTGAAGGCCGCTTTGGCGGTGGCAACCTATCGGGTTGTTGTCAAACGCCCGCGCAAGGCGGAGCCAGTTCGTGGCCCCGAACCCACCACCCGTATTGAAGGGAAGAGCAGCCGGTACGACATCTACTCCATCAAGGCGTTTCCCGCCGGATAGGTCACCGGTCGCGTTCAGGCTCCAAGCATGGTCACCTGCTGAATGGCCTGGCGTTTTTCAACACTTAGCACCAACCGTGCGTCTTCCGCTACTTCATCCAGGCCGTCGGTGTAGCACAACAGTCCGTCGTCATCGGTGGTAATAACGCCATTGTGCTGCATGTTGGCGATGAAGTTACGGAACAGGGTCTTGTCGAAGAACTCCGGGGCATTGAGGCCGAACAGGATGGACATACGCTCGGCCAGAAGCGTGCTCTGCTCTTCCAGTTCGCCGGCGGTAATCTTACCCGACCCGTATTTGCGCAGGATGCCGATGGCAATGTGATAGCGTTCAAGGGTCTGGATGATGAACCGTGACAGCACCCGCAGGCGCAGCATGGCATCGGTGCCTTCCTCAGGGCGGCTGATCCTGTCTTCCTCTTCTTCGAACAGCAACCCTTTCGCCAATAGAACGTCGATCCATTGGTTGATGATCCCGTCAATCTCCTCGTCATCGTATTTGAGGAAAAGTTCGGATTTCAGGTAGGGGTACGCCACGCTGGCCAGGAACTCGATCTTGTCCCGGCGCAGGGAGTTCTTGTTCTCGAACAGGCTCGCAATCAGAGAAGGCAGGGCAAACAGATGCTGGATATTGTTGCGGTAATAGGTCATCAGAATCGCGTTGCTGCCTTCCAACGCGATGATGTCACCCAGTTTCTGGGGCTGGCGCGTGATCAGGCCCATGTTTTCGCAGTAGTCGACCCAATCCTTGCCACTGCCTTCCGGCAGCGTCATGGTGTCGGCGTAAGGAAAGGCTTTCAACAGGTCGGCATACTGGTCCATCAGACGGATCAGCTGGCCTTCATCCATCGCCAGGCGGTCGGTGCCCAGCAAGACCGTCGCGGTCATGCCAATGGGATTGACGGCTACAGATGCGTTAATGCTGGACGCAACACGATTGGACAGTTCAGACACCGCCTGATTCAGCCATTTTGGCCGGTATTCGGAATCGTAGGCTTCTTCCCGCCAGCTTGGTTCGACCTCGTTCAGTACGTCCGCCAGAGGAATGGCTTCACCGAAGTTTACAGCGACCTGGCCAAACGAGTTACTCAACTTGCGAACCGTCTTGGCAATTGCGAATACGCTCTCTTTCTGTTTTTTCTTGCCCCGTAATTCACCGAGGTAAGAGCGGCCTTCCATCACCTTCTCGTAACCAATGTATACCGGGACGAATACGATGGGTTTGCGATGGTCCCGCAGGAAGCTGCGGACGGTCATGGACAGCATGCCGGGACGAGGCTGGAGCATGCGGCCGGTGCGGCTGCGCCCGCCCTCGACGAAGTACTCAACGGAATAGCCGCGGGAGAACATCACGTGCATGTATTCGTTGAAAACCGTGGCGTATAGCGGGTTGTCACGGAAGCTCCGACGCATGAAGAACGCGCCGCCGCGTCGCAGGATAGGGCCAACAATAGGCATGTTCAGGTTGATGCCCGCAGCAATGTGCGGGGGCATCAGTCCGTTCTTATAGAGCACGTAGGACAGCAACAGGTAATCAATATGGGAGCGATGGCAGGGAACATACACCACGGCATTGTCCTGGGCTTCTTCCTTGGCAACGCGGATGTTGTTGATGGCGATGCCGTTGTAGATACGGTTCCACAGCCATGACAGCACCACCTCCAGGAAACGTATGGTCACTATGGACATGCTGGCGGCGATCTCGTCCGCATATTTATACGCCTTGGCGCGCACTTTTTCCGGTGGGATATCATCTTTGCGGGCGGTTTCCCGGATGGCTTCCTTGACCGCCTGGGTCCGCACCAGTCCACCCACCAGTGTGCGGCGATGAGACAGGTCAGGGCCGAGCACGGCTTGGCGCACCCGGCGGAAGTGGGTGCGGAGTATGCGGGCCAGTTTGCGGTTGGCGCGTTCCTCACTATGGCGGTATTCATCAACCACCTGTTTCAGGGACAGGGGCTGGTTGAACTGCACGTAAGTGCTGCGCCCATGCACCATGATAATCAGGAGTTTTTGCAAACGCCCAGCCACGGACCAGGTGTCGGACAGCAGCAGTTTGACCAGCGATTTTTCCTTGTCTGGAGAGCGACCCCAGAACAGCGACACGGGGACGATCTGGACATCCTGCTCAGGGTGTTCCAGGCCATGGCGAACCAGCGCGCGAAATTCACTGGTGGGAACCGGTGTCTGGCGCCGACGAAACAGACCACCAATCCGGCGGTAGAGGAAAAAGAAAGAGTGGTTCGGACCGTTCTTGACCGGAAGGGACGACTCGGCACCGGGCAGACCGGCTCGCAGCACCTCCTGTTCCAGGACTAATCGGCTGGACAGCGAGCTGTACTGCAGTACGTAGCAAACCGGTTTTTCCGGGTCTACTCCCAGGGCTTCCACGCTGTTGCCACTCACATCCGTCCGGACCCACAAAAACAGGATTTTGCGAAAAAGGGTCAGGATCAGGCTGCGAAGGCCCAGGAAAAAACGCATAAACGGTCGCTCCGGTTCACAAAACAGGCGGTAAGTTTACTTGGTTGCATGCAGCGCGGAAAGCCATGCAGTCGTTCTGTTGTGTTGTGCCGCTGTGATACATTTCCAGCTCTACCCACATAATAGCTTCTGGACACGGATTATGGCGTTATGGACTCCCGGCTGGTCTCCAAAAGAGCCCGACGATGACGATCTTGTGTTGGCCATCGACGGTGATGCGGTGCTGAAGCCCGACGTTGGCTGGCTGGAATCCTGGCGGATGGTCGTTCCGAGTATGCAGGGTGATATCGGGCCGGTTTATGTTGGCCAGATGAACGGCAAGCCTGTCTACGTGGCCCAAGCCGACGCGGCCAGTCTGGCTGGATCTACAGAGCGGGTGCCACTTCGGGAAGCGCTGTTGATGCTGGAGGATGCCCCCGCCGAAATGTTGGGTACCGCGTTCCAGGTACATCAATGGTGGCGGGACCATCGCTTCTGCGGCCGCTGTGGTGAATTGACGGTGCTACACCCGTTGGAGAGGGCGAAATGGTGCGAACCCTGCGGCATTCCCTGGTATCCCAGGCTGGCTCCCTGCGTGATCGTGGTTATCCGCCGTGGTGAACGCATGTTGCTTGCACGATCGTCGCGGACGAAGCGTCATTTTTTCAGCCTGATTGCGGGCTTTGTGGAGCCGGGCGAAACCATTGAAGCGGCGGTTGCCCGGGAAGTGAAAGAGGAAACCGGCCTTGAGGTTAGTGGGGTTCGCTACCACTCCTCTCAGCCATGGCCGTTTCCCCATCAGTTAATGCTGGGCTTCTTTGCGGACTACGCCGGTGGCGAGCTGGTGCTGCAGGAAGACGAAATTGCGGAAGCGGACTGGTTTCTGCCGGGCGATATGCCACCTGTACCACCGGTAACAACCATATCCGGCGGCCTGATTCAGGCCATGGCACGGGAAATTGAAGGGCAGGAGGCATCGTCGTGACCGTGCCAAGAGTGCTGGTCTTTGATTCAGGCGTTGGTGGGTTGAGCGTTGCTGACTGTATCCACCGACAATTGTCGCGGGTGAGGTTGGTGTACCTGGCTGACAACGCCGGCTTTCCCTACGGCGCCCAGCCGGAATCGGTGGTGATTGAGCGCAGCCAGACACTGATTCGGCTGGCGCTGTCGGAATTCCCCTGTGATGTCATTGTGGTGGCCTGTAACACCGCGAGCACAGTGGTGTTGCCGTACCTGCGGGCCATGACACCGATACCGGTGATCGGTGTGGTGCCGGCGGTAAAGCCTGCTGCGGGGGTGTCTGAAAACCGTCGTATTGGCGTGCTGGCCACTCCCGCCACCGTCCGTCGACCCTATCTTACTGACCTGATTGACGAGTTTGCCAGCGATTGCACGGTGGAAAGGCTGGGGCATCCGGACCTGGTCCAATGGATCGAAAACCTGGTGTCCGGCTCGCCAGTCCCCGAACAGGCATTGTCCGTGGCGTTACAACCGTTCCGGGACGTGGGTGTGGACACCGTGGTTCTGGGCTGCACTCATTACCCGTTGATAAAGGATCTGTTACAGCGCCAGTTACCTGCCGTAAAACACTGGGTGGATTCCGGCGAGGCGATCGCGCGCCGGGCGATCTGGTTATTTGAGCAGCAGGGACTGGAACTGAAAAGTCTTATGGCCCTCAACAGCAAAGGGGGGGTGGTTGATGCGGCCCTGTTTTCCGGGGATGTCCCACAAGGTATTGGGGGGTTCCTGAATGGGCTCGGCCTGGCCACCAACGACATCCGTGGTAGCTGGCCCTCGGCGGCAGCCGGTGTTATAGCAGGCGGGTCAGCTTGAACATGGCCAGGAACTCCAATGCCGGTAAGGATCGGCGGTGACAACAGTAGGTTTTGAAATTGTCACCACGGAACCGTGACTTGGTAAATTCCAGACCCTTGAAGTTGTAGAGGAAGTTCCCCTTCTCATACAGGCCGTGCATGATGCGCTTGAGCAACCGGCTTTCCTGATGCTCGGTAGCCGGGTCCAGGGATAGCGGAATCAAACCCAGGTCCAGGTGGGGCACGCCTTCTGCCTTGAACACATCCATAGCGTGGGCCATCAGGGTGTAGAAAATACCCTGGCGGAAATCTGCGTTAGCCCTTGAGATGTTAGGCACGTAACTGATGATCTCGTTATTGCGGTAGATGGGGTCGAAGTAGATAAAGCCCACCGCCTTACCATCCTGGTACGCGTAGAAATGGCGTTCGTTTTCCCGGTACTCCATCTCCATGGGGCGTATCAGGAAACGGATCTCCTTGCTCTTGCACTTACGGGTGCGGATCCAGGCATCGGAGATTTCGCGGGTGTGGTCATCGCTGAAACGCTCCTTCACGGTAATGCCGTTTTTCTCCGCCTGGTTGAGGGCCGTGCGCAGGATCTGTTTTTTCTTTCCGCTGAGGGACCAGTTCTTCAGGTTGATGCGGGACTCGCTGCCAAACTGGGTGCCAAACAGGCCAAAGCGGCGGTAGAGGTAGTCCACGACGGGTTTGGAAACCTGGATATAGCAGGCGGAAGGGAAGCGTTGGTGAAATTGCTCCAGAATCAACTCAAAGTGTTCCGGGGCGGTGACCGGGTCGGAGAGCACGAAAGTGCCGCCCCATTTGCGCATATATGCCAGGTAGCCAACGCCGGGCACGTCGAAGTACTGCATCTCAGGTTGCAACGTCGAGAACGACTGGGAATGGGTGCCGTACTTCTTGAGGTAATTGATGCGCTCTGCAAAGGTGAATGCACCCTCGTCCAGAGAGCGGACGCCATCAAGTGAAAGGATCTGGTCTGACATTGTGAAACTCCCCCGTTTATTGTTGTAAATCCGGCGTGAGGCCTCGTGTCTACACCTGTTTCCGTCCCAGGATTGACCAGTAACAGTTCATGTTCAGCAGTTTGAAATGCTTTTTCTCGGTGACGTGCAGGCCAAGGCGCTGCATGTGTTCGGGGTAGTTGTAAATCTTGTGGAAGGCATTGTTGGCGAACAGCCAGAAGATGAAGACGGCCATATACCAGTACATCTTCTTGAACAGGCGGGCCACAATGTTGCCGGTGGGGTAGCAGAAGTCGCCCACAACGACCCTGGCGTCCGCCTTGCCCAGACGGATCAGGTGTTCGAGCACCCGCACCATCATGTCTTCGTCAAACACATTGAGGAAAAAGTTGGCCACCACCATGTCGTACTGTTCGAACTCTTCCACCTTCATGATGTCGCTGTGAATGCGGCGGATGGTCAGGTGTGGCGCCTCTTTTTCCTGGGCTTCGGCAAACTTGCGCAGCATGGTCTCGGAGAGGTCCACCACGGTTACGTCCGCGCCCAGTTCCGCAGCACGGATCGCGTCACGGCCATGGCCCACCCCGGCGAACAGGATGCGGGCGCCGGGCTTGACGGTTTCCACATCGAGCATGGCGGTCTTGCAGCGGTGAATGTTCTTGCCGCTGTAGAGGTTGCTCAGAAAATCGTAAACCGGACCAATGTATTTGTATTTATCGCGCATGGTGACTTCTGCCTGTCCATATCCTGGGGATGCTTCCATTCTTCTTGTGATTGTTGATTCACCGTCAGGTGAATTGAAGGAAGCGCCTGATGGATTTGAGCTTAGAGAAGCCGGTGGGGGAATTATGTGCAGTACCGCGCATTTCCAGATACATAACGTAACGAACAGCAACACTTTGCAAACCAGGTCAACATTCTAGATCTGACTGTCCGACAATGGAGTATCGATAATAAGAGAGATTAGAAAGCGACTGCGCGCGCCGGGGTATGTCCGAGGGTTTTACCGATGACGTCTGCAGGCCGTGCGGGGCCGTAGAAGAACCCCTGAACCTGGTGGCACCCCAGGCTTTTGAGGTAGGTGAGCTGTTCGTCCGTTTCCACGCCCTCCGCCACGATCTGAAGCTTCAGTCCATGGGCCATGGCGACAATGGCGTTTACAATGCAGGCACCGTCTTCGCCTCTGCGAATGGCTTTGACAAAGGACTGATCCACTTTCAGGGTGTGAATGGGCAGCCGGTGGATGTAATTCAGGGAGGAGTAGCCAGTGCCGAAATCATCAATGGCAATCCTGACGCCGAATGACGCCAGTTCCCGGAGTTTCTGACTGATTTGCTCAAGATCGTTCATGATCACGTTTTCAGTGATCTCGATTTCCAGGTTCTGGGGCGGGAAGCCGTGGGCCTGGAGTTGAGTCATCAGGGTCTCTACAAACCTTGGGTGCTCCACCTGGACCGGGGACAGGTTTACGGCCAGCCGCAGGTCGCTGTGTCCTTCTCGAATCCACTGGCCGACATCGTGGCAGGCCTGGTCGAGTACGCATTCACTGAGTTTGGCAATGAGTTTGGTTTCTTCCGCCAGTGGCAGGAAGTCCCGTGGATAGAGTAATCCCCTGTCCGGGTGTTGCCAGCGCACCAGCGCTTCCAAACCCACCACACGATTGCTCGAGGAACAGACCTGCGGCTGGTAAAACACTCGCAACTCATCGCGCTCCAGCGCCATCCGCAGGTCCCTTTCCAGGCTCAGGCGGTTGGCAGTGTCAATGCTCATGCTCTCCGAGTAGAAGCGATAGCCATCCTTGCCCCGTGCTTTGACGTGATACATGGCAATGTCGGCATTCTGGATCAGTTGATCCATGGATTTGCCGGCTTCCGGGTAGGTGGCAATGCCGATACTCACGCCCACGAAGACTTCATGCTCGCCCAGTTGGAAAGGTGCACGCAGTGTCTTGATCAACTTCTTTGAAATCTGTCGTGCGTCCTCGTGACCGTGTATCGACGGCAACAGCAGAGTGAATTCATCACCACCGAAGCGTGACAGAGTGTCCCCCTTGCGCAGGCAGCGTTCCAGCCGCTGCGTGACCGCCTGCAACAGGCGATCGCCCATGGCATGTCCCAGCGTGTCGTTGACGACTTTGAAGCGGTCGAGGTCCAGGAACATCACGGCCAGCTTCTGTTCGCTGCGGCGGGCGTGGGTGATGGCCAGGTCGAGCCGGTCCTTGAACAGGGCGCGGTTTGGGAGTCGGGTCAGCAAGTCGTGGTAAGCCTGGAAATTGATAAAGGCTTCCGCTTCCTTGCGCTCGGTGACATCGCGGGCGGTGCCGTAGTAGCGGGCCTCGCGGTCATGGTGTGTGCCGCCGCCATGATTGGCGTGGGGCCAGGTTTCCGGGTCAATCGGAAACGCGGTAATTTCGAAGTGGCGGGTCGCCTTGCGACTGCCTCGGGTCTTGAGGCGAACCTCCAGTGTCCTCGGATTGTCTGCGGTGATGTTTGGGCCTTTCAGGGCGTAGGTCCCCCGCGCGATGTCCCGATCATCCAGGATGTGGCGAAAGTGACGTCCACAGAGTTCGGCGGGCTGGTAGCCGAGCAGGCTCTCGATCTTGCTGTTCACAAAACAGAAATGCCCGTCGCCATCGAGCATGAAAACGATATCGGGTGAGCTGTTGACGATGTAGCGATGCAGTTCCTCGGATTTTTCCAGGCGCATTCGGATGTGCTCATGGGCGCGAAGCAGCGAACGCTTGCCGAGCACACCATCGACCGTTGCCAGCAGTTCTTCCGGGTCGAACGGTTTGCGGATATAGTCCAGTGCCCCCCTGCGCAGTGCTCGGCTGACGGAACTGAATGAGCTTTCACCACTTACGACAATCACGCCGCATTCGGGTTGCCTCGACGACAGACGCTCCATCACCCCGAAGCCATCCACGTCTGGCATGCGAAGATCCAGCATCGCCAGATCGAAAAACTCGGTCTCAAGGATGCGACAGGCCATGCGCCCACCTTCCGCTTCGGTGACCTCGTACCCCTTGCTTCTGAGCAGTGAAGCAAGGCCGGAAAGCAGTCTCGGATCATCGTCGACGACCAGGATGCGCGCCTTTCCGTCGTCGCCGTAAGTCCACTCGGTGCTCGCAGGTTTCATGTCAGTACGCCCGTCGTTTCTTCGTCATTTTTCATCGTTTTTTTTATTTGCCGCCGCGGGAAACAGAATTCGGAATGCTGTCCCTCCGCGTCCCGTGCGGCAACTAATGATGCCCTCCATGTCATCAATCAACTGTTTAACCACGCTCAGACCAAGACCGCTGTGGTCCTTGCTCTTGGTGGATTGAACCGGTGAAAACAGGTGTTTGCGGACCTCATCGGGAATTCCATTACCGGTGTCCGCCACTTCCAGTTCCACCCAGGTTTTTCCGCTTTGCCAGACCGGTGCCAGCGTGTGAATAGCCACTTCGCCGCCGTCAACGAGACATTCTGCCGCATTACGGACCAGGTTGATAACCACCTGACGGATGACCGCGCCGGGCACGGTAACGTCGGTGGGGTCCTCGCACAGATCCAGCTCCAGCGCCCTGTCGCCGCCGCTGAACAGGCTGTCTTCCAGCAAGTCCCGCAGAATTCTCAGCTCGTCATTAAGATTGCAGGCGCCGGTCGGGTTCATTGAATCATGGCTCGGAGCCCGGCTGATCTGCAACAAGAGATCCCCTGCGCGATCGAGCTCGTCACGTATGACGTCCAGCTCTCCCTGCACTTCGTTATCATCCAGCCGGTTTCGCAGTTGATAGATATATTGCCGGATAATGGTAAGCGGGTTGCTCACTTCATGGACCTGACGACGAATGGCCTGTCGGGCCAGTTCGGCTTCCAGACCGTCCTGGGCAGTGCTCCTGGGCTGCGTGGCGGTGACGGCGTCAGACAGTTTTGCGCTGAACAGGCGACCAATTTCTTCTGCCTGGCCAGAGCTTTCATGGTCAGTACCGACGACAAATACGCCTGCACATGGATCTTCCCCACGCACGGGGATAGCCACCAGAGAAGGCGTTTTCAAGAGCGAAAGCAACTGGCGGTCCAGTACCGTCGGTGAGCGATGATCGAGGCACAGGGCGCTGCCGCTGCTGCAGGCCTCGGTCAGCACGCTGGTGGCTGCCCCAATGGCAACCGTGAGATCAGGGACGTCACCAGTGCTGGAGGATAGCAGCGTCAGCCCGTCCCCGGCCTGGCCAAAATAGAGTGCCGGAAGGCCGGTGATCAGTGTCAGGCTGGTGACGGTTGCGGCCAGGCTCTCCTGGGCACTGCCGCGAATCGGCGACAGTTCCAACGCCTGGCTGGCCATGGCCTGTTTCAGTATGGTCTGTTTGAGTTTGTGGTTGGAGTGGCGGGCGTCGTAGTCTTCCGAAAGCGGAATGCCCAGCGATTCGGCCACGCCGCTCACTTCCTGGTCGATCCTGCGGTTGATCTCTCGCGTGAGTTCTTCATTGAGGCCAAAAATGGTCCCCGCTGCAGCAATGCCCACCGCGTCCGAAAGTGCCAGGCGTGTTGCCAGGCTAATCAGTTTGACCAGGTGTCCGGCATCTCGTATTTCCGTTGGCATGGCCTGTTGGTAGCGCATAGCATCAACTGCCATGGGTCCCAGACCCCATGAATCTACCAGTTCGGCAGCAATATCGGACTGGTGGTCAAGGTAGTATTGCTGGGTCTCTCCAGGCGGGGTTTTCAGCGCGATCAGCTCGCCCACATTGTGCAGCATTCCCAGCATGAACGCCTGGTCGGGTTCGGGGTAGCGCGTCAGTGTTGCCAGGGCCCTGGCAGTCAGAGCGGTGGTCAGTGAATGGCGCCAGAAGTCCCTTAGCTGTTGCCACTGGTCTGCCCCGAGTTCGTAAAGGAGCTGGCGCAGTGCCGCAGTCAGAACCAGAGTATGGAATCGTCGTGTTCCCAGCCTGAGCAGCGCCTGGTCAATGGAGCGTATTTGCGAGGTGGGGCCATACAATGCTGAGTTGGCCAGGGCGAGAACACGAGTAACCAGTGCGGTGTCGGCAGAAACAATATCGCTTATTCGGCGATAATTTTCGTCCTGATGACAGGCTTCAAGCACCCTAAGGGTAACCTCTGGGAGACTCGGTAGCTGTATGTCAGGGGCAATCAGCATAGGCCTGCCTGTATAACGCGCCAGATGTTGTCGTTAGTATCTGACGACTTGTTCATAAATACTAACCCGATGGAGCTTAGACAATAAGCTGCGTTTATTAAACAGTTATTGGTCCTTTTTTAAGCAGAGTATTACCTGTGTTTGGATGTGTGTAAACTTTTTACAGGTTAAATGTCGCAAAACCGTCCATTATTGGGCAGGCAACCCGCCTCTTTTTGTCTACAGTTAGAACTCCGTCCGGGTTACACTTTGACACAGTACTCAAATTTCACCCGGATCACGTGTCAGTCGACGGACAAGACAGCGCCTATAGGCATTCATGACCGACTCCCGCACTTCCAGGCACATTCCGAAGCAACCCAGAACACTGGCGATTACCGGTGGCAAGGGTGGTGTCGGAAAAACATCGGTGGCACTGAACCTTTCCCTGACCCTTGCGCGAGAGGGTTACAGAGTATTGTTGCTGGATGGTGACACGGATCTGGCTAATGTCAGTATCATGCTGGGCCGGTATCCGGAACGGACCCTGGCTAACGTAATGGCCAATGAGTGCTCCCTCCGCGATGTGATCATGGAATCGGAGTGGGGGCTGCACATCATTCCCGGCGCCTCGGGGGTCGAGCAATGTGTCGACATGGCTGCTGAAGAAAGTCTCCGTGTACTCAAGGCGTTGTCGAGGCTAGAGAAAAATTACGACTACGTGATCACAGACACTGCCTCCGGCTTGCAGAAGACCGGCATGCACATGATTGCGGCGGCGGAACTGGCCTGCGTCGTGGTCACGCCAGACCCCGCATCGCTGACCGATGCCTTCTCCCTGATCAAACTGCTGATTCGCCGTGGCTACCGAAGGACGCCGAGCGTGTTGGTGAACATGGCCCAGGGTGCAAGTCAGGCTCGCTCCGTGTTTCAGCGCCTTGATGCCGCTGCGGTGCGACACCTGGGGTTGCAATTGCATTACCTGGGTGCGATCTGGCGTGACGAAACTCTGCGCCAGTCGGTGATGAATCAGCGTCCGGTGGCGTTGATGCGGGCTTCCGATCCGTCCACCCGCCAGTTCCGCACATTGGCCGACATGTTGAATGTGCGGCTACGCCAGTTGCCGCCTCGCAAGGCCGGGATTGCCGCCTATTGGCATCGGGTCTCCTCCAGCCCAGCTGAAACAGGAGCATCAGATACAGATCGCTCAGCGGGCAGCGAGCAACCACGGGCACCGGTGGACCCAGCCCAGGAGTGCAAACGACTGACCGCGGAACTCGGCAAGATACTGGCAGGCAGCGATGAAAAGCCGCTGCTGCGTTATGAAGCGTTCCAGAGTCTTTTTGCACTGTTGGGGCGCAAAATGGACGCAGATACCGTTGAGATTATCCAGACCGGCTTAGCCTCCCTCAATTGGGAAAAGCTGGAAAAGGAACAAAGAGAGCATATGGCGACCCATCTTCGCCACCTCGCCTCAGAGATTGACCCTGCGGTGGTTCCTCGCAGGCCGGAACCAATGGCAAACAGGCCAGAGCGGGAACCCTACTATGACCGTATCAGCTTTGGCGAGCAGAGCCGGTTGATCCGAGCGCTTAAGGAACAGCCGTCCAATATCTCCCTGGACCAGCTTTTGCGCTCGCTGGGAGGCACAGACAAGAACGGTTCCTGAGCGTCTTTTATCCGGTTTTTCTCCACGCCTTTTTTTGCATTTAGTCACCTTATTTTATTGTCATTTTATTGATGCAGTTTGTAGCGTAACTTTGCCCTATGTCACCGCACTGTCATTCGGTCTGTGCAAAAATCAGCCCTATTCCCGGAATCGTGGCCCGCAAAATGCAGAGGCAAGAGGCAGGCAGTCTCTTACCTGAAAACTACCGCAATTTGATGGCTACACAGTGAATTTGAGAAGGAGTTCTCGCTATGGCAACACAGCAGCAACAAAACGGAGCGTCAGCGTCCGGTGTTCTTGAGCAGCTACGCGGTAAACACGTGCTGATCACCGGCACCACCGGGTTTCTCGGTAAGGTGGTACTGGAAAAATTGATTCGCACGGTGCCGGATATTGGCGGAATCCATCTGCTTATCCGTGGTAACAAAAGGCATCCAGCGGCGCGTGAGCGATTCCTCAATGAGATCGCCAGTTCGTCTGTATTCGAGCGCCTTCGACACGATGACAACGAGGCGTTCGAAACCTTTCTTGAGGAACGCGTTCACTGCATCACCGGTGAAGTGACTGAGCCCCGTTTTGGGCTTCCGCCAGAACGGTTCCGCGCGCTTGCCGGGCAGGTCGACGCGTTTATCAATTCCGCAGCCAGCGTCAACTTCCGGGAGGAGCTCGACAAGGCACTGAAAATCAATACCCTGTGCCTGGAGAACGTTGCCGCCCTGGCGGAGCTCAATAGCACCATGGCGGTTATCCAGGTATCCACCTGCTACGTCAACGGCAAGAATTCCGGCCAGATCACGGAGTCCGTCATCAAGCCGGCGGGCGAGTCTATCCCCCGCAGCACCGACGGATACTATGAAACGGAAGAGCTTGTACACCTTCTGCAGGACAAGATCTCCGACGTGAAGGCCCGATACTCCGGCAAAGTGCTTGAGAAAAAGCTAGTGGACCTGGGCATTCGCGAGGCCAACCACTACGGCTGGAGCGACACCTACACGTTTACCAAATGGCTGGGTGAGCAACTCCTGATGAAAGCCCTTTCCGGGCGATCACTCACGATTGTTCGCCCCTCCATCATTGAAAGTGCACTGGAAGAGCCCTCTCCGGGATGGATTGAAGGCGTGAAGGTGGCGGACGCCATCATCCTCGCCTACGCCCGCGAGAAGGTATCCCTGTTCCCAGGCAAGCGTAGCGGCATTATAGATGTGATCCCGGTGGACCTGGTGGCCAACAGCATCATCCTGTCCCTGGCAGAAGCCATTTCCGAGCCTGCGCAACGCCGCATCTACCAGTGCTGCAGTGGCAGTTCAAATCCGATTTCGCTGGGTAAGTTCATTGACTACCTGATGGCAGAAGCCAAGTCCAACTATGCGTCGTATGGCCAGTTGTTCTACCGACGGCCCACGAAACCGTTTGTGGCGGTCAATCGCAAGCTGTTTGATGTTGTGGTTGGCGGCATGCGCGTGCCATTGTCCATTGCAGGCAAGGCATTGAGACTGGCTGGCCAGAACCGTGAGCTGAAGGTCCTTAAAAACCTCGATACCACGCGTTCACTCGCCACCATCTTTGGTTTTTACACGGCACCGGATTACATTTTCCGCAACGATTCGCTGATGGCCCTGGCCTCCCGGATGGGGAAACTGGATCGAGTCCTGTTTCCGGTGGATGCGCGTCAGATCGACTGGCAGCTGTACCTGTGCAAGATCCACCTTGGAGGCCTTAACCGCTACGCTCTCAAGGAGCGGAAACTGTACAGCCTGCGGGCCGCCCAGACCCACAAGAAGGCCGCCTGATACCCCATCAGTCGGCTGTCCTTTCTATCCGGACCCCGGTTCCCGGGGTCCGGAACGTCACTTGTTGTTTCTGCTGGCAGGACTATCCTTTAGAGCAGGCTCCAGAACATAGGGTCGCCCCTCGTGAGACCGTCATTCTGGCTAAAAGTGCTGGCGGATTGGGACGTTAGTCTAATTCATTGTTCACTGGCGCGCGTGTTGAACTATGTGTATCCGTCTTCAGGGCTTTTTTTGCCCGTCACGCTCTTTATTAAATAACCGATAATGACAACAGACTCTGACTAATAAGGGGGAGCACAATGACTGATAAACAGGTTTATCCGGTAAGTCCGGACGTGGCCAAACGGGCCCTGCTAAACCGGGATCAGTACGAGAAAATGTACCAGCAGTCGGTGGATGACCCGGAAACCTTCTGGGCCGAACACGGCAAGCGACTGGACTGGATCAAGCCCTTCTCGAAGGTAAAAAACACCACTTACGACTACGACAACCTATCCATCAAATGGTTTGAAGACGGCCAACTGAACGCCGCCGCCAACTGCCTGGACCGTCACCTGGAGAAGCGCGGTGACCAGACGGCCATTATTTTCGAGGGCGACGACCCGGCTGATTCCCGCAACGTGACCTACCGCGAACTGTACGAAGAAACCTGTAAGTTCGCGAACGTCCTGAAAGACCAGGGCGTCAAGAAGGGCGATGTTGTTACGATCTATATGCCCATGATTGTTGAAACAGGTGTTGCCATGCTGGCCTGTGCCCGCATCGGCGCCATCCATTCCGTTGTCTTCGGCGGGTTTTCGCCGGAAGCACTGGGTGCCCGGATTGCTAACGGTAAATCCCGGTTCGTGGTAACGGCCGATGAAGGTGTCCGCGGTGGTCGCAAAATACCGCTCAAGAAAAATGTCGACGCCGCGCTGAGCAAAGAAGCCGGCGCCGACGTGGACAAGGTTATCGTGGTCAAACGCACCGGTGGCGATGTGCCCTGGAAAGACGGTCGCGATGTGAGTTACGAAGAGCTGATGAAGGGTGCGTCCACAGATTGCCCGGCAGAGCCCATGAACGCCGAAGACCCGCTGTTCATGCTTTACACCTCAGGTTCCACCGGCGCCCCGAAAGGCGTACTGCACACCACGGGCGGGTACATGGTGTACACCTCCATGACCCATGAGTACGTGTTTGATTACCATGATGGCGACGTCTATTGGTGTACTGCGGACTTCGGTTGGGTCACCGGTCACAGCTACATTCTGTACGGCCCGCTTGCCAACGGCGCTGTCACCGTTCTGTTTGAAGGTGTACCCAACTACCCGGACACGTCCCGCATGGGCCAGGTGGTGGACAAGCACAAGGTCAATATCCTGTACACCGCACCCACTGCCATCCGTGCTCTGATGGCCGAGGGCGAGTCGTGCATGAACGGCACCACCCGCGACAGTCTGCGCCTGCTGGGCTCGGTGGGTGAGCCAATTAACCCGGAAGCCTGGGAGTGGTACCACCGCGTGATCGGTAACAGCAAATGCCCGATTGTGGACACCTGGTGGCAGACCGAGACCGGTGGCATCCTGATATCGCCGCTGCCGGGCGCCATTGATCTGAAGCCTGGTTCCGCGACCGTGCCGTTCTTTGGCGTGAAGCCGGCGTTGGTGGACAACGATGGCAAGATCCTGGAAGGCAAGACCGAGGGTAACCTGGTGATACTGGACAGCTGGCCTGGCCAGATGCGCACCATCTTCGGCGACCATGAGCGCTTCAAGCAGACCTACTTCAGTACCTATAAAGGCATGTACTTTACTGGTGACGGAGCCCGTCGCGACGAGGACGGTTACTACTGGATTACCGGTCGTGTTGATGACGTTCTGAACGTCTCAGGACACCGCCTGGGTACGGCTGAAGTGGAAAGCGCACTGGTGGCACACGACAAGGTCGCCGAGGCGGCTGTGGTAGGCTACCCTCACGACATCAAGGGGCAAGGCATATACGTCTATGTCACCCTGGTTCACGGAGAGGAGCCGTCGGATGAGCTCAAGAAAGAGTTGGTCCAGTGGGTTCGCAAGGAAATCGGCCCCATTGCCTCTCCAGACGTGATTCAATGGGCACCTGGACTGCCCAAGACTCGTTCTGGCAAGATTATGCGTCGGATTTTGCGTAAAATTGCGTCGAACGAGCACGATCAGTTGGGCGATACCTCCACCCTGGCGGACCCGGGTGTGGTGGATGACCTGATCAGCGGTCGTGCGAACAAGTAAGGCCTGCTTGTTATCAGGCTGTGACCCTGTGAGGAATTTGTTGAATGACACAAACCATTATCGTCGCCGATGATCACCCGCTGTTTCGGGCAGCTCTGAAACAGGCGGTCAGTCAGGCGGTACCTGATGCCAAGACAGTGGAAGTGGACAGCATCAAGGCGCTGCAGGCGGCGGTAGAGTCGCATCCGGATGCGGATCTGGTGTTACTGGATCTGAACATGCCGGGCGCCCACGGCTTTTCGGGGCTCGTGTTTATGCGCGGGCAATATCCCGGCCTGCCGGTGGTGGTGGTGTCAGGATCGGAAGAAATGCAGGTGATGCGCCGTTCGATCGATTATGGGGCGTCGGGCTTCATTCCGAAGTCGGCGCCTCTGCCGACCATCACCGAGGCGATTCAGGCAGTCCTGGAAGGGGATGTCTGGTTGCCGGAGGGTGTGGCGGACAAGATCGAGCGAATGCATTCAGACATGACGGACTTCTCTGAAAAACTGGCATCACTGACGCCGCAGCAGTTCCGGGTGCTGGGTATGCTGGCCGAGGGGCTTTTGAACAAACAGATCGCTTATGATCTGGATGTCTCGGAGGCCACCATCAAGGCCCATATCACGGCGGTGTTCCGGAAGCTGGGGGTTCGTAACCGGACCCAGGCGGTGATTGCGATTCAGCAGATGGAGATAGATCCTTCGGATACGTCGTTGTCTGGTAGCTGATTGGCCTGAGAAGGTTCTATTGATTCAAAAAAAGCGGAAATCCCGTCTTGGGATTTCCGCTTTTTTGTTTGGGCGAGCGGGCTCACTTCTTACTGGCATACCCCAATTTCTTATCCACCAGATTGAACAGTTCCTCACCTTGGTGCCAGCGGTCCAGGTTCTCAAGGAACTGGTCCGTGAGAGCCCGTTTCCAGCCGATGAAGTCGCCAGACATGTGGGCGGTCATGATGACGTTTTCCATATCCCATAACGGGTGATCCGCCGGCAGGGGTTCTTCCTCGAACACATCCAGCGCCGCGCCGGCAATGTCGCCGTTGTTCAGGGCAGTAATCAGGTCGTCGGTCTTCACCACGGGCCCGCGACCGATGTTGATCAGGCGGGCGGACTTGCGCATGGATTTGAAGGCCTTTTCGTTAAACAGGCCTTCGGTCTGTGGTGTCAGAGGCGCGGCGATAACCACGAAATCCGCGAGGCCCAGTTGCTCGGTCAGGTCGTCATTGCCGTGAACGGCAACAAAATCCGGGTCGTCGTGGCGAGGTTTGCGGGCAATACCGTGGGGTTTCAGGCCGGCAGCCTTGCACAACCTGGCAATCTGGCCGCCGATGGAGCCGGCGCCGACGATCAGTACCTGTTTGCCTTCGGCTCTTTCAGTGTCCCGGTGTTGCCATTTGTGCTCAGCCTGCAGGCGCAGGGAGCGCGGAAAATCCTTGGCGAACATCAGAATCGTACACAGCACGTACTCGGCGATGGTGCGGTCGAAGATGCCCCGGGCGTTGGTCACGGTGACGTCGCCTTCAATGAGGTCCGGGAACATCAGGGCATCCACGCCCGCACTGGTGGCGTGAATCCACTGCAGTTTATCCGCCGACGGCCAGGCCGCGGCCAGGGCCTCGGTACGAAAGTCCGTCACCATCATTACGTCGGTACCAGGCAAGGTCTCCCGCAGAGTGGGCTCGTCAGAAGCAAAGCGAACCTCCGCACGGGCTCGCAGGGCATCCATGCCAGGAGGTTCTTTTTCACCGGGTGCTGTCAGAACGGTTACAACCGGTTTGTTGAGTTGGGTCATCTGTCCTCCGCCAATGCAGTTTGTTCGCGTCCGGCCGCGGGAATCGACAGTCCGGATGTCGAGTCTACAGTCTGGTATCTGAGCCTGAACTGGTCAACCTGAGCCAATATAAGATAAAGGTCGTAGCCCTTGTTGTAGCGGGTATTGCGGCGTTTCGTTCCGGCAGCCCAATCTTTCTGTTTTAGGTCTTGTACGGCCTCTGTTTACTGGCTAACCTGCAGGAGTAGCTACTATTTTGCCCCGCTTCCAGGAGGTGTTTATGGCAGAAGCCGCCAATCGAGAAACTGGCCAGGACAAACCGCGTAAAGTGAAATACCGGAAGAACAAGGCCAGTTGGAACCCGGCGATGCAGGCGGTTCCGGTGCCGGGCATTCGTCGCATGGTGAATATGGCGGCCACCATGAAGGATGTCATTCATCTTTCCATCGGTCAGCCGGATTTGCCAACTCCCAAGCATGTCATTGACGCTTATATTGATGCGCTCAATGCCGGACAGACGGGTTACACCATGGACGCGGGCCTGCCCGAGTTATTGGTTGCCCTGCGGGACTACTACGGCGCACGCTATGACCGCAAGCTGACCCGGGACAATATACTGATCACCAGTGGGGCGACCGAGGCGATGTACCTGGCGATTTCGGCGACGTCCGCACCAGGCCGGCAGTTCATCGTGACGGACCCGTCGTTCCTGCTTTACGCACCGCTGATCCGCATGAACGGTGGTGAGGTCAAGTTTGTGCCCACCCGGGCGGACAACGACCACCAGTTGGACCCGGACGAAGTGATCCGGGCCATGGGACCGCGCACGTTTGCGCTGATCCTGAACAACCCCAATAATCCGACCGGGGCCGTATATCCCCGCAGTACTGTCGAGACCATTCTGGAAGAATGCGCTTACCGGGGGATCCAGGTATACGCCGACGAGGTCTATGACCACCTCATCTTTGACGATGACGACTTCGCCAGCGTACTGAACTGCTCGATGGATCTGGATAACATCATGTGCATCAGCAGCTTCTCGAAAACCTACAGCATGGCAGGGTTGCGGGTAGGTTGGGTGATTGCAAGCCAGGCGGCGATCAAGTCGCTGCGGCGTTTTCACATGTTCACCACCTCTGTCGCCAATACGCCGTCCCAGTTTGCGGGGGTCGCGGCACTCACTGGAGACCAGCAATGCGTCAAGAACATGGTGGACATCTACCGTGAACGCCGCGACAAGGTGGTGGAGTTGGTTGACCAGACGCCTTACCTGACGGGGTACAAACCCGGTGGCGCCTTCTTTGCGTTCCCGGACCTGCCGCCCCACGTGGACGGCTCCGATCTGGCGTTGCGAATGCTCAAGGAAACCGGTGTTTGTCTGGTGCCGGGAGATGCCTTCGGCGAAGGGTGCACGAACGCCGTTCGGATCAGTTTCTCGACCACGTGCGAGAAGCTTGATGAAGCCTTCGACCGGATCATCCCCTGGATGGCCAAGCAGCAGTTCTGACCGTCATGTCGGCTCTGGACTCGGTGCTTGTGCAATGCCCCTACTGTTGGGAGACGCTGGATATCAGCGTCGACCCTTCAGTGGAAGATCAGGAGTACGTGGAGGATTGCCAGGTGTGCTGTCAGCCCATCCTGGTCCACGTGGTCCTCGACGAGAACCTGACCCCCTCCGTGACTGTCCGGGCCGAGAACGAATAGCCCCCGCCAACCTCGGCGACGTCAATACCCTTCCTGAACGATCATTAACCCGCCCGGCTTGCCCGGGCAGCCACCTTGGCTCAGGATAGGAATATCTGCAAAGGAGAGTCTTTCGATGGTCAACGCATCAATCCGCCTGTTTTCGGCGGTTATTCTGTTATCCATGTTTGTGCTAGGTGGCTGTGCCAGCCTGTCACCCTATTCGATTTCCGAAGCGACATTGGAACGCCACTTTCAGGACACCGTCAGTGACTTTGATCGCCGACAGCTGCAAAGCGGTTCGCCACTCAGCCTGAGCCTGAGCAATGCGGATATTACCCTTGGCCCTGATGGTCGGGACGTGGCGGTCATTGACCTGAGAGGGCAGGTGGCCCTGAATGCGCTGATGGCGAAGCTGCCAGTCGATATTGCTCTGAAAGTGGAGGGAGCTCCTGTCTACGACAGCGAGGAGAAAGCCATCTACATTCGGCGGCTGCAACTGTTGGAAAGCAGCATCGATTCGTCGTTTTTCAAAGGGGATCTCAAGCCGGTCACGGATAATGTCATGCGGGTGGTTGCCCAGATGCTGGAAACCATGCCGGTGTACCGGCTGGATGAAACGGACTTCACCCAGCGCATGTTCGGCATGGTGCCCATGGACGTGAGAGTCGCGCCCGGACGGCTCGAATTTGTTATGGCCGAGTAAGCGATTCCAGGCGCTCGCGCACGGCGGCGCCAATTTCCTGAGTGCCCCTGGATTTGCCGGCGTTCTCGGCCAGGTCGGCGGCCACCGCATCAAATAACTCCCGCCCGGCAGTCGCCACCGCCGGGTCTTTCCGCCCCAGCCATTCCAGCATGCGTGCCGTGGTGAACAACATGGCTGTGGGGTCGGCCAGGCCCTGGCCGGCAATATCCGGCGCGCTGCCGTGGGTTGGCTCGAACATCGAAGGCATGCCGTTTTCGTCCGGGTTCAGGTTGCAGGAGGGCGCCACGCCCATACCGCCGGACAGCACCGCAGCCAGGTCGGTCAGGATGTCGCCCTGCAGGTTACTGGCCACCACCACATCGAACGCCCAGGGCGCCTGCACGAACTTCATGCAAGCGGCGTCCACCAATTCATGGTGGGTAGCCACATCCGGATACTGTTTCGCCATTTCCTCGAAGGCTTCGGTGTACATATCGCCCCAATAGCGCAGAGCGTTGCGTTTGGTCACGATGCACACCTGGCTTTCGCAGGTTTTACCGTCCAGAGTGCGGAACTGTCGGGTACGGCCCTCCTCGGCACGAGCGGCGGCCCGCAGGCGGGCCTGCTCGAAGCCGTAGCGGATAATCCGATCGGTTGCCCGGCGGGTGAATACTTCCATCTGGGTGGCCACCTCGTCCGGCGCACCCTTGCGGAGTCGCCCGCCCTGGCTAACGTACTCGCCTTCGCTGTTTTCGCGAATCACCAGCATGTCGATGTCCTTGGCGCGCTCATCCGCCAGATATTGACGGGCACCGGGAAGCAGCCTGGCGGGCCGTTCGCAGACCCACTGATCAAATCCCTTGCGCATGTCCAGCAGGGGTGCCAGGGAGATACTGTCTGGCAGCAGGTAACGGTCGGGGTCGTCGACCGGTCCGGGGTCGCCCAGAGCGCCCAGGAGAATGGCGTCATAGGATTTCAATTGGTCCAGAGCATCAGCCGGCATGGATTCGCCGTTTTCTTCGTGCCAGGCATGGGACGGCCAGGGAAAGCGTGTCCACTCCATCGGCAAATCGTGTCGTTTGCGCAGGGTTTCCAGGCAGTGTACCGCCTCGGCAACCACTTCGGGACCGATGCCATCACCGGGCGTCACGGCAATTCGGGTTTTCTGGGCCATTCCGGATACTCCTTCCTGTTGCTGTGATCGTAGCGTCAGTTGTGTGATTCAGTGTAGTCATGTGCCATGGGGATTCCACACGATTTAACACCTCTGCAGTTTTACCAGTTAAGGATTGGTGGTTATAGTGCAGTCATACTATTGATAGCTTTAATCTTGGATGACTTGGCCTGGGAGTTGTCGTGAATAAGCCTGCCGTTCTATTTGACGAATCTCATTGCGAGCAGTGCGCCTGTGGTGAGGGCCTGGACTTTGCCTTGACCTTCGCATTTCAGCCAATTGTCGATGTCACGAACGAAAGTGTTTATGCCTACGAAGCTCTGGTTCGGGGGCTAGGTGGGGAAGGCGCCCACAGCGTGCTTTCAAAGGTCAATGGAAAGAACCGCTATTCCTTTGACCAGATCTGCCGTGTGAAAGCGGTAAAGCTGGCAGCGCGCCTGGGCATGAAAACGAGGCTCAGCATCAATTTCATGCCCAATGCTGTCTATAATCCCGAGTATTGCATCAGGACCACGTTGGCCGCTGCGAAAACCTACAAATTCGATACCCGAAAAATCATATTTGAACTGATTGAAACGGAGGATCTGTCTTCCCTTGATCATCTGGTGGGTATCATCAATACCTATCAGGAAATGGGGTTTCACACCGCTCTGGACGATTTCGGTGCCGGTTATTCGCGCTATAATATCCTGATGGCCAGTCCGCCGAATCTGCTCAAACTTGATATGGCCCTGGTCCGGGATGTTCACAAAGAGCCAAATAAGCAGGCGGTTGTTGCCGGCATCATCACAATGATGGATCAGCTCGGTGGGCGTATTGTGGCCGAAGGCGTCGAAACGAAAGAAGAATATTTCTGGCTCCGATCACAGGGCATTACGCTGTTTCAGGGGTATCTCTTTGCCAAACCTGGATTCGAATGCCTTCCGGAGCCTTACTTTCCCTGCTAGACAAAATTCAGAGGATGTACTTTGTTCTATCGCCTGATTACCGTCGTTGGCGGATTGTTGTTTGTCATCATCCTGTTCGCCCTGATCTGGTTCTTCTGCAAACAGTTCCTGCTTCGCCATGGCGTCAAGGAGCAGGTGTCTGATCGCGCCACGGTGTTGGCTACCTGGACATTTGCAGGTGTCAGTGTGGGGCTGGTGTTTGCGGTGTTGGGGGCCTTTGTTCTTGGCCCCTGGGCGTTCTATCGCACGTTGCGAGGGCACGACACTGAGGTGTCGGATGGGGCCGCGATCTGGTGGGGGTTCGGGATTGTTGTCGCGTCACTGGGCATTACCGCCGCCGGATTTCTTGGTTTCCTGAAGCTGGTGGGTGCCTACTGACGGCGCCCTTCACGCAATGCTGGCCAACTGCTCCCGGAACCAGATAAGCGCCGGTTCCCGTTCGTAGGCCTTATGCCAGTATAGGTGTACATCAATACCAGGCAGATCTGCGGGTGTGGTCAGAATATCGATGTCAGCCCGTTCCGCGATGATCCGTGCGTAGTTTTCCGGCATAGTCAGCAACAGGTCGGTTCCCTCAGCCACCCTGCAGGCGGCGTAGTAATGCTGGCACCTCAGGCGTATGTTTCGCTGCACTCCGAACCGCGACAGCTCAAAGTCCTCAATGCCGGGGCCCTCCGAGCGGGAAGAAACCAGTACATGCCTGGCTTCGAGATACTTGTCCAAGGTCAGGCCGCCGCTGGTGAGCGGGTGGCCCTTTCTCGCCAGCACCACCAGCCTGTCGTGTCGCAATAGTTCATGGCCCGTCTGATTGCTGACCGGCAACAGCACATCCACCGCAAAATCCAACTTGCCCGCTACTAGCTGGGTTTCCATATCCCGCCGGGGCACCCGCTGGCTGATGATCTCCAGCTCGGGGTAGCTTTCCAGCCGGCCCATCAGTTTGGGCAGGAACGTCGACTCGAGGATATCCCGCAAGGCCAGCGAGTAGGTTTTGCGCTGATTGGCCGGGTCGAAGGCGTGGAACTGGTTCACCGCACTTTGAATCTGGGTCAGCCCCGGGCGCATGGACTCCAGGAAACGACGGGCCAGCGGAGTGGGCACCATCTGGTTGCCCTGACGACTGAACAACGGGTCATCAAAATGCTCCCGCAGACGTGACAGGGAATGGCTGACCGCCGGCTGGGTGAGGTGGAGGGCCCGAGCGGCACGGGTCAGACTGCCCTCCCGGTAGATGGTGTCGAATACATGCAGCAGGTTCAGGTCCAGTCGATTCAGTGCCATGAGCATCTCCACTTCGCGAATAAGTCAGTCTTATGATAAATGATAAGAATTATTCAGTCGTGTAATAGTGAATAGAAAACTAGACTGGCTCCATATCGGTCAAACCAAGAGGACATGGCAATGGATTTCAGTATTTCCGAGAAGGGCCAGGACTATCTCAAGCGCGTCAAAACCTTCATGCAGGAAGAGATTTTTCCCATTGAAGAGCAGTACCACAAGGAACTGATGGCGCAGGAAAACCGCTGGGTGGTGTTGCCCGTCATCAAGGAGCTGAAAGCAAAGGCCAAAGCCCAGGGCCTGTGGAACATGTTCTTTCCGGATGAGAAATACGGGTGTGGCCTGCTCAACTCCGACTATGCCTTGATTGCTGAAGAAACCGGCCGTAGCTTTATCGCCCCGGAAATCTTCAACTGCAATGCGCCGGACACTGGCAACATGGAAGTGCTGATCCATTACGGCTCCGAAGAACAGAAAGCCGAGTGGCTGCCCCGTCTGCAAAGCGGTGAAGTACGCTCCGCTTTTTGTATGACCGAGCCGGGAGTGGCGTCTTCAGACGCCACTAATATGGAAGCGACGGCCACTGTGGATGGCGAGGAGGTTGTTCTCAATGGTCGCAAATGGTGGAGCACTGGCGTCGGCCACCCGGATTGCAAGGTTGCCATCTTCATGGGACTGACCGACCCGGACGCCCACAAGCACCGCCGTCATTCCATGGTGTTGGTGCCGCTGGATACCCCAGGGGTCAAAATCGAGCGAATGCTGCCGGTGTTTGGCGCCTATGATGAGCCCTACGGTCACGGTGTGGTGTCTTTTGATAACGTGCGCCTGCCCAAGACTGCATTTATTGCGGGCCCCGGTCGTGGCTTCGAGATTGCCCAGGGCCGTCTTGGGCCTGGGCGCGTTCACCACTGTATGCGTGCCATCGGTGCGGCGGAGCGTACTCTGGAACTGATGATCAAAAGGGCGACCAGTCGTGAGGCGTTTGGTCGGCCAATCGCTAAACTGGGCGGTAATCCGGATGTCATTGCCAATGCCCGTATGGCGATTGAGCAGGCGCGCCTGCTGACACTGAAGTGCGCCTGGGCACTGGATACCAAGGGCATCTCTGGAGCCTTGCAGGAAGTCTCCATGATTAAGGCGGTGATTCCGAAGATGCTTCAGCAGATTGTGGACGATACGATTCAGATTCACGGTGGTGCCGGTGTCAGCGACGACGATTTCCCGCTGACTCAGCTGTTCGCCTATGCTCGGGTTTTGCGCCTGGCTGATGGCCCGGATGAGGTTCACCGGGCGATGGTGGCTCGTCTGGAGCTGGCTAAATACCGGAACTGAAGCTTGGGTGCCTGGGGACGAAGGGAGGCTGTTTCAGAAACGCGCTCCTTCGGTACATCCATGTGACGCTTGGACTCCGCCATCCATGGCTTCGTACAGTTTCTGAAACAGCCTCCCTCCGTCCCCTACTAACCGGGGAGTCGGCATGTCGGGCCAAGGGAGAGTAACGTGACCATTTTTGTGGAGAGAGGATCGGTTAACTCATATGCCCGGGAGCCGGCGATGGGGAGGCCCTTCTGAAACCCTGCGGAGCCATGGATGGCGGAGCGGAGCGTACAGGGACGTATTCACAGCGTGTTTCAGAAGGGCCTCCCCATGGACGGCTCTTGCACCCATATTTAAAACACGAGAAACCAGCGGAAGACAACGATGACACAGCGAGTATTTATTACCGGCGGGGCCAGCGGCCTGGGCCGGGCGATTGCGTTAAGGTATGCGAAAAAGGGCGCGAAAGTCTGTATCGGCGATATTAATCCCGAGCAGGGCATTGCCGTTGAGCAGGAAATCAATAACGCCGGTGGCGAAGGTTACTTTGTTGAGTGCGATGTACGCCGGCTGACCGACCTGGAGAAGATCTGCGAAGAACTCACTGGAAAGTGGGGCGGGGTGGATATTGTGGTGAATAACGCCGGTGTCGCCTCCGCGGGCTCCATCGAAGACACCACCATGGCCGACTGGGAATGGATCATGGACATCAACGTGCTGGGGGTCGTTCGTGGCTGCAAGGCCTTTACCCCGCAGTTCAAGAAACAGGGCTCCGGTGCGTTCGTGAACATCGCCTCCATGGCCGGGCTGATGCTCGCGCCGTTGATGAACAGCTACAATGTCTCCAAGGCCGGTGTCATCGCGCTTTCCGAAACCCTGAGCCAGGAGCTGAGAGACTCCGGTATTCATGTCAGTTGCGTATGCCCGGCGTTTTTTCAGACCAATCTGACGAGCAGCATGCGGTCTGATATTCCTGGCATTCAGCAGAACGTCAATAAACTGATGAAGCGCTCCACCATCACCGCCGAAAACGTGGCCGAGGATATTGTCCGCTCGGTGGAGAAGAAGGATTTCTGGGTGCTGCCCCACGCCAAAGAGCGCCGTATGTGGGTTCTAAAGCGCCACGCGCCCAAGGCGTTCGACTGGTTGATGCATCAGGAAAGCAAACGTTGGATGAAGAAAATGGGTGGCAAGGCCTAGTATCAGTCTACTGCGAGATAAGGAAGTAAGGCGGCAGGTCTCTTCAGAACCGTCCGGAGCCATGGATGGCGGAGGACGAGCGTACAGGGACGTATTTACAGCGTGTTCTGAAGAGACCTGCCGCCTTGCTGACTGGCGATATTGACCGCCATCGTTTAAACAGAGGAGAGCCGAATGACCCAGATCGACCAGGCTGTTGATATCCGCGAAGGTGAAGAGCTGGATGTTGCGGCCGTTGACCGCTTCATGAAGCAGGCCATCCCGGACCTGGAAGGCCAGCCGCAGATCAGACAGTACCCCGGTGGTGCATCCAATCTGACGTACCAGGTGGACTATGGCGATCGTTCCTACGTGTTGAGACGCCCGCCGTTTGGCCATATTGCCAAGTCTGCCCACGACATGCTGAGGGAAGCCAAGGTGATGCGGGCTCTCAAGCCCGAATTCCCGTATGTTCCGAACATCGTCGCCATCTGCGACGACCACGACATTCTGGGCTGCGATTTTTACGTCATGGAGCGCCTGAAAGGTATCATCCTGCGCCAGGATTTCCCCAAAGACTTTGAACTCAGCGAGGTGGATACCCGCAAGCTGTGCCTGAACGTCATCGACAAGCTGGTGGACCTGCACAATGTCGATGCCAAGGCTACCGGCCTGGACAAGCTGGGCAAGGGTGCCGGTTATGTGCAGCGCCAGATCGGTGGCTGGAGTGACCGCTTCCGCAAGGCGAAGACGGATGACGTGGGTGACTTTGAAACGGTGATGGGCTGGCTGAACGACAAGATGCCGGACGACGTTGCCCAGGTGGTCATCCACAACGACTACCGCTTCGACAATGTGGTGCTCAATCAGGACAACCCGTTCGAAGTGATTGGTGTTCTGGACTGGGAAATGGCGACCATCGGCGATCCGCTGATGGATCTGGGCAACAGCCTGGCCTATTGGATCGAGGCCGATGACGAAGGCCCGTTCCAGATGCTGCGGCGTCAGCCGACCCATCAGCCGGGCATGCTGACCCGCAAGGAAGTGGTCGTTTACTACGCGGAGAAATCCGGCCGTAAGATCGACAACTTCGACTTCTACGAAATCTATGGCCTGTTCCGGCTGGCGGTCATTGTTCAGCAGATTTATTACCGCTATTACCATGGACAGACCAAGGACAAACGCTTTGCCGCCTTTGGCCATGCCGCCAACTATCTGGAAAAACGCTGTCAGCGACTGATCGAAGCGAGTGACCTGTAATGGCGACCATCTATCTGATTCGCCATGGGCAGGCCAGTTTCGGCAAGGAGAACTACGACCAACTCTCGCCCCGTGGCTGGGAGCAGGGGCGTGTCCTTGGCCGGTGGCTTGCGGGCAAAGTGACGCCCAACGCCGTGTTTGGCGGCAACATGGAGCGCCATCGGGAAACGGTAGAGGCGATCGCCAGTGGTTACGGTGATGCACTGCCAGACATGCAGGCGGTGGATGGCTTCAACGAGTTTGACCATACCCAGGTGGTGAAGCGTTTGCGCCCCGAGTGGCAGGACCGCGAACGCATGGCGCGGGATCTGGCGGCCTTCCCCAAGCCGGCAAGGGCTTTCCAGCAGGTGTTCGAGGAAGCCATGCAACGCTGGGTCAGTGGCGGACACGATCACGAGTACACCGAAAGCTGGGAAGCGTTCCGTCAGCGGGTGATTACGTCGCTGGAGCAACTGATTGAGTATGCCGACGGTGGCGAGACCCTGGTGTCCACTTCGGGCGGCCCGATTGCGGTGATCGCTCAGCATCTGCTGGAACTGAGTGATCGCAAGGCCCTGGATATGAATTCCGTGATTGCCAATACCAGTGTTACCCGGGTTCTGCATTCCGGAGCCCGGCGCAGCCTGGCGGTATTTAACAATTACAGTCACCTGGAAGCGGAAGATCCCTCCCTGGTGACCTTCCGATAAGGAACTGAGGTGAAGAATGAGTAAGCAAGACCTGTTTGATCTGAGCGGAAAAGTGGCCCTGATCACCGGTGCCAGCCGTGGTATCGGCGAGAGCATCGCCCGCACCCTGGCGAATTACGGCGCCCACGTGATTGTCAGCAGCCGCAAGATTGACGGTTGCGAAGCGGTCGCCGGTAGCATCCGCGAAGCCGGGGGCAGCGCCGAAGCCTACGCCTGCCACATTGGCGAAATGGTTCAGATTGAAGACATCTGGCAGCACATCGAATCGAAACACGGCAAACTGGATATTCTGGTGAACAATGCCGCAGCCAACCCCTATTTCGGCCCCATCGAAGACACGGATCTGGGCGCCTACCATAAGACCGTGGATGTGAACATTCGTGGCTACTTCTTCATGTGCGCTCGCGGCGCACAGATCATGAAGAAGAATGGTGGTGGGTCCATTATCAACGTGGCCTCTGTCAATGGCGTCAACCCTGGCCATTTCCAGGGTATATATTCCGTCACCAAGGCAGCGGTGATATCCATGACCAAGTCCTTCGCGATGGAACTGGGGCAGCAAAAAGTCAGGGTGAATGCCCTGTTGCCAGGACTGACGGATACCAAATTTGCCAGTGCACTGACCAGCAACGAGGCCATCAAGAAACAAGCCATGGCCCACATCCCGATGAAACGGGTGGCAGACCCGGACGAAATGGCCGGTACCGTCCTTTACCTGGCGTCAGGTGCTTCAAGCTATACTACCGGCACCTGTATTAACGTGGACGGCGGCTATCTGACGATCTGACGTCAACTGTTCCGGTTTTCGGTATCCTCGCCAACACAGGCGAGGGTATCGAAGTCTCCCCGCATGCTTTCTGCCTGTTCCAGCAGGTGGTCAAGGTGGCGCTGATCAGCCTGCTGTAGTAAATCGGCCATCAAGCCCGCCATGGCTGTCCGGCTGTCCGACATCATTCGCTGGTATCTTTTCCCCCGGACTTCTTCATAGTTGTTCATCAGGTAACGGACCTGCTCCGAAAAGCCGTCACTGTTTCGTGTTTCCAGAGCATCGATTAACGCCTGTTGCCAATTCCGACGTCCCTCCAACCAGATTTTTGTCTGTTGGCCACGGCCTTCCGACCAGGCGTTGACCGTGTCACGCTGTCGCTCGTTGAGGGCACCCAGCCAACGTTCAACCCGCTCCATGGTACGCTTGGCTCGGGCTTCCCTGGTTTGTTCTGGGTCGTCCGCCAGGAACTCGTCCTCCAGTTCTTTTTGGCTCTTCTCCATATTGCTGGCCAACTGTTGAACCTGTTCGTCGCTGAGGCTTGATAACAGACGTGTGGTTGCCGGCCTTGCGCGTTCCATGAGGGGTGGAAAAAAGGAGAGCAGCTGTTCCTGGTGGTGGGTGACGGTGGATTGACTCAGGTCGCCAGAGCGAACATCGCTTTTTAGCTCGGCAAGCCACTCGGAATAGCGTGGCAATTCAGTGGCGCAGTGCCATTGGCGGAGGTCATGGATGTCCTGCTCAAGCCGGGATTCCTGTTCGGCGGTCATGGGTATGTAGTCGTCCACCCACCAGACGATGCCCCAGTCTGCATAGCGATACGCCATCTTGGTGGAGCTGCAGCCGCCCAGTAGTAGGAGGCCGAGCAGCGCAATGGAAACAATCCGATTCATGACCGGTCCTTGGGAAAAGCGGGTAACCTGATCCAAAAGCGATGAATTACGTATGAAACGTCAGAATCAGGTTGAAGCGTTGATTCTTTGCATCTTTGGAAAAACGTGCCCCGGTTGAACCGGGGCTTTTTTATGGGTATGTGTCAGCGGGGTGATCAATTCTCCCGCGCTTCGATGTTGCCCTCTTCGTCGGAGATGACAATCTCTACACGGCGATTCTGCTGCCTTCCGCCTGAGGTGTCATTGCTGGCAACGGGGAACTGCTCACCGAACCCTTGTGTCTCTACGCGGCTTCTGCTGACGCCCATATCGACCAGAGTATCGTGAACGGCTTGCGCACGACGCTCAGACAGGCCCTGATTGTAGGAGGCCTCGCCTGTGCTGTCGGTGTAGCCTTCCACCCGCACACGCCGATTTTCATACTCGGCCATGAACTCGGCCAGTCGTCTAACAGTCGCCTCGCCGGAGGCCTTTAATTCGGCCCGGTTCAGATCGAAAAGTACATCTCCGAGGGTTAATACCATTCCCCGGTCGGTTTGCTCTGCCTGCATGGCTTCCATTTGCAGGCGAAGCTCTTTGGCTTCCCGCCGGGCCTGTGCGGCTTCGTCAGCGCGCATCTGCAATTGCAGTTCCTTGCGACGCCCTTCCGCGGAATCAATCTGCTCCTGCAGCTTCGCGCGCTCTCCCTGCTCGCCGGCTACTTGTGCATGGCGGTTGGCAAGATAAGCCGCGTGCTCAATCTCGGCAATGTCTGCACCGTCCGCGAGCAGGGTTTCAGCGCGGGACAATTGCTCGCTTGCGCTCCTCAACTGGCGATCGCCACTGCGGACCACGTTCGGGTCGTTGCGGATTTCTTCATAGGCAGCCCGTGCTTCATCGACTTTTGCGTTATCCTGGGGTGTGCTGGCGCACCCTGCCACGAGGACAGAAAAGCTCACAGCCATACCCAAAGTCATGTTGCGCTTGTTCATAACCATCTCCCGTTTCCGATGAGGTCTTTACTGGCTTTCGTCGATTCGCTTTCGAAGAGACTCAATATTGCGATTGACCTCATCAACCGCTTGTCTTGCCTTCGCGGTTTCCGAACGAGCTCCGGCCAGTTGCGCATCCACAGCTGCCTTTTCAAGCAGGCGGCTTGCTTGCAGGTATTGTTCCCGATTGATCATTTCCTCTGCATCCGCAACCCGGTTCTGAGCCTGGTTCAAGAGGACCGGTTCAAATTCCCTGGCATCGGACGATACCGCCTGCTGAATGGCAGACTCGGCGGACTGAAGTTCTCTATCTGGCCGCTCAACCGAACTGGCGCAGCCTCCGGTAATGACAGCGATGCTGATTACACCTGCAGCACCTAACATCGAAGTATGCTTGCTCATGCACAATCTCCTTCCAGTGAGGAACGGGGGCCATATGCCCCGTCCAGACTCTTGTTGGTACTTGTCTGGGGCGCCGCCCCTGAAGGCCTGCGCCGAAAAATAATACCCACTACTGATACGAACAAGATTAGCAGCGGGATCTGATTCCGGCATGAAGGTATGGAAATAAACTTTGTGGGGGGAGGCGTTGCCACAATACATATGTTAACGGATGCGCCACACAACGATGCGATTGCGGGGGGCGGGCGCCGGGCTGGAAAATGACAGAACGGTAACCACCGAAACCGGGCAGCAACCGTTTATCGGTATGGTTCAGCGTATTTTAGTGCCGCTGGATTGGGCTCTGGAAAGCGTGGTTCCCGTTGGCGGACGGTAATGAAGGGAATAGATAATTCGGTCCAGCACCGCCTGGCCATTCCAGGCCGGATCGTTGTTGACCATTCCGACAATGGCCCAGGTGGTGTCGGTGTCGTCTCGGGTGAAGCCTGCAATAGAGCGCACGTTCTCAAGGTAACCTGTCTTGATGCGACCTTTGCCGTCCAGGCCGGAATTCCGCAGCCGTCTGGCCATAGTGCCATCCATCGCAATCAGCGGCATGGAGGCCATCAGATCCGAAGCGAAAGGGCTGTTCCAGGCGTGCTGCAAAATCTGCGCACCCTGGCGTGCGGTAATACGGCCGTCACGTGTCAGCCCGGCGCCGTTTTCAATCACCAGGCCGGCGGTATTAACGCCTTTTTCCTGAAGCCATTCATGAACCACGCGAACACCAGTCACACGGTCGTCTTCTTCCTCTTCCAGGCGATTCTCTGCACCAATAGTCAGTAGCAACTGGCGGGCCATAACATTGCTGCTCCACTTGTTGATGTCCCGAACCATCGTAACCAGATCCGGAGACGTGGTCCTAAGCAACAGTCGGGCGTCGTCAGGTGTTTTGGCCAGCAGGCTCTTGCCATTGATGTCGATGCCCATATCTGACAGCAGCGAACGTATCATGGATGCTGTGTACTGTTCGTGGGGCAGAAGCGACAGGTAGGCTGTCGTGCGGCAGCCCTGCGGTAACTCGCCTGACACCCGCACGGTGACCCGGTGATCCTCGTGGAAAACCGGCTCCCAGGTAAAATGACGGCGAGCGGGGCAGGGGGCTTCCGCAGTAGCGATCACCCGATTGTCGATCACCACGTCGTTCAGTGAAGGTGCACTCCATGCCTGGGTACCGCGCTCGTCCGCACGTACCTGGAAATGCACCAGGTTGAGATTGCTCAGGTAAGGCGACGGTTGCACCAGGAAGGGCGCATGGGGATTGTCGCCGTTATCGTCAAACGTTGGCTGCCCGTTGGACAGCCGGAAAACGTCGCCGTCCAGCACCAGGTTGCCGTTGATGGCACTGATTCCCATGCCGCGTAATTCGTTCAGGGTGCTCCAAAGGCGCTCAATGGTCAGCTTGGGATCGCCGCCCATGTCAACATAGAAATTGCCGTTGAGGGTATCGCCAACAAGCTCGCCATCGGTGTAGAAGCTGGTGTCCCAGTGATAGGTCGGCCCCAGGATTTCCAGTGCAGCATAGGTGGTGACCAGCTTCATGATAGAGCCGGGGCTCATCAAGGCATCCGCATTGATGTATTGCTCAATGCCCGGCCCATTCATAGGGATGGCGGCCAAGCTCAGCGCCTGTTCGTCGTTCAGGGACTCGGTGGCGTAATCCCGCACCTGGTTGCTCCAGGTTTTCGTGGTGCTACCAGCCTCGGTTGCCTCCGCGGAGAATACACTGGCAGACCCAACTGACAGGGCCGCAGCCATGGTGGAAATCACCATGCCACGGGCCACTCGACCATGCTGGCGAATAATTCCATAACGGGACGTGTTCGGGTGGCGTCGTGCCTTCAGCAACATGGTGTGGCGCTCATTGATTCCAGGTGCATTAACAATAGCCCATATTCGAAGCGTGTACTATGTGGAAAGGCTCTACATGACGTTAAAAAATGCCAGTAGGGGCGTTGTTTATATTGCGTTTTTGTTAACGGATGTAAGCGTCCATGCTAATCAACTGGTTAGCATTTGTACAACCTCTTGATTAGTATGATGGAAACAGAAAATGGAGTGGGTATGGATCGCGAACTGACTCGACGGCGTTTTCTGGCTGCCATGGCCGCGGCAGGTCTTTCATGTCGAATTCCTGCGCTGATGGCGGCTCCAATGGGGAATGCGATCATGAATCCCATCCCTTCCTCCGGCGAACGGTTGCCAGCCGTTGGCATGGGTACCTGGCGTACCTTCAATGTCGGTGGTGACCAGTACTTGACGGATCAGCGTACCGAGGTACTGAAAACCTTTTTCGATCTCGGTGGCACCCTGGTGGATTGCTCACCCATGTACGGCTCGGCGGCAGAGGTGATGGGCGAGGCGCTGGACACCCTCAACGCCCGTGACAAACCGTTTTCTGCCACCAAGATCTGGACCGGAGACGGCGATGCAACCCGACAACAGGACCGGGAATCCCGCAGGAAGTGGGGCATTGAGCGGTTTGACCTGCAGCAGGTCCATAACCTGGTGGCCTGGCAGCAACACCTGGCAACGCTGCAGCAGATGAAAGCCGATGGCGACGTTCGCTATATCGGCATCACCACCTCCCATGGCCGCAGGCACGGGGATTTTGCACGCATCATGGAGACGGAACCGCTGGACTTTGTGCAGCTGACCTACAACCTGCTGGACAGGGAGGCGGAAGGCCGACTGCTGCCTTTGGCGAGGGAACGCGGGATCGCCGTGATTGTGAACCGGCCTTTCCAGGGCGGGCGACTGTTCCGACGCTTTCAGTCCAAAGCACTGCCTCCCTGGGCCGGTGAGGTGGGCTGTCGCAACTGGGCGGAGTTTTTCCTGAAGTACATCCTTTCCCATCCGGCGGTTACCTGTGCCATTCCGGCCACCACCAGCGTTGAGCATATGAAGGAGAACATGGGCGCCCTATACGGTGTTTTGCCGGATGAGAAACAACGTCGCCGAATGGCGGCCTATGTCGCAGGGCTGTGATGGAGACCAACTGGCTCAGCTATTCCCTGTCGGATTTCCTGATGTTCGGGCCGGAGGTGTTTCTTCGGCTCTTTGTTCGCATCAACCAGGACACCTGGCCATGGCAGGGTGCTGCGGTGGTGATGGTGATTGCGATTGGCGCCCTACTGGTACGTGGGGACGCTATGGCTAGGCGCGGTGCACTGCTGCTGGTAGCCGCGGCATGGCTATGGAGCGGGGCTGGCTTCCTGATGCATTACTATGGGCCGATCAATCTGCCGGCCATCTGGTTCGGCTGGGCCTTTGTCCTGCAGGGCGCATTACTGACGGTGGCGTCCCTGTTCTGGCCCTGGAGCGCGGCACCGAACCGGCCGATATGGTCTCGCAGGCTGATGGGCATTGGCTGGGTCGCGTTGATGGGGTTGTCGCCTCTCATCGCCGTCGCTCAAACCGGCAATGGCCACGCCGCGGCGCTGTTCGCTGTTACGCCGGACGTTACGGCGTTGGGCACGGTGCCCTGCATGCTGCTGTTTCCCCGCCGGGTGCGGTGGCTGTTTCTACTACTACCACTGATATGGTCACTGTTCAGCGTGGGCACCCTTTGGACATTGGGCACCTGGGTGCTGGCGGTCATTCCGGGTACCACGCTGGTATTGGCGGCAATGGCCTGCTTCGTCAGTCCCAGGCAGGCGCGAAATCCGGATTAGCGATTCGCTCATCACGGTCGAGGCCGTCAATCTCCGCAATTTCATCCTCGCTGAGCGTTATGTTCAGCGCGTCCAGGTTGGACTTCTGGTGCTTGGGCCGGGTTGACGACGGAATCGGTATCACCCCTCTCGACGCAACCCAGGCAATGGCAATCTGCGCAGCAGACGCATTGTGTTCGCGGCCAATGCGGGCCAGGGTTTCATCGTCCATTACCTTGCCTACGGCCAGCGGCATGTAACCGGTTACGGTAATGCCCAGCTTCTGGGCATGCTCCACCACCTTGCGGTTGGCCAGAAACGGGTGCACTTCCACCTGGTTGGTGAAAATTGCCGTGTCAGCCAGTATTTCCTTTGCCTTGTCCATTTGCGCGCAGGTGAAGTTGGACAGCCCGATGTGGGTGGTTAGCCCTTCGCGTTGCGCGTCGCGCAGCGCACCCAGGTATTCCTCCATGGGGATGGCGTCGCCCGGCGATGGCCAATGAATCAGCGTGAGGTCGACATGGTCGGTCTTCAGGCGCGACAGGCTGTCGTGCAGGCTGTTGATCAGGTCGCTGTGCTGGAGCTGGTCGTGCCACACCTTTGTCGTCAGGAAAACTTCCCGTCGTGGAATACCGCTTGAGGTAATGCCATCGCCCACTTCAGCCTCATTCCCGTACATCTGGGCGGTATCGATATGCCGGTAGCCAAGGGAAAGGGCACTCTTCACGGCGTCTCGTGCATCGTTGCCCTTCAGGCGGAATGTGCCCATACCGATGTTCGGAAGTGTGCTGAATGCCATAGTGTCCTCCTTCGTGAACGCTGTGACTTATATGTGGTGGCCGTCTGCTGGTTCTTCAAGTGGCGGGTGGTTATCATACCGGCCTTCGGAACACGCAAGCGAAACCATGGTTGAGGTCACGTTATGCTGACAGGGCAATGCCTGTGCGGCGATATAAAACTTGAATACGACGGTCCGCTGGGGCCGATTGCCCTATGCCACTGCAGCCAGTGCCGCCGGGCCCACGGAAGCGCATTTTCCGCCAGTGCGCCGATCCAGAAAATCCGCACCCGTTTTACGGCGGGTGAGGGCCTGATCCGTGAATACGAGTCCCGGCCGGGAAAGTATCGCGGGTTCTGCCCCAGATGCGGTAGCCAGCTTTACAGCCGCGTGGACGCCATCCCCGGTATTCTGCGCCTGCGGGTGGGTGTGATCAATGAGCCTCTGGAAAAGGGGCCGGCGTCACACGTTTATGTGGGTTCCAAGTCGGACTGGTTCACCATCACCGACAATACCCCGCAGTTCGAGAAAACCGAGAGAACCAACGATCCTCACTGACGCTTCGTTGATCTCGTCGTCGGATTAGTCTGCCGGTACTATTCTGCCGACACTATCCGGTAGACCTTGCCGTTGTCTGCGTCCGTCAACAGCCACAATGCACCGTCGGGCCCCATTCGCACATCGCGGATGCGTTCACCCAGGTCTTCCAGAAGGTCCTCTTCTTCCCTGACCGTGCCGTTCTCAATGCTCAGGCGCACCAGCTTCTGCATTTTCAGGGCACCTACAAACAGATCTCCCCGCCACTTTGGGAACTCATCACCGGTATAGAATGCCATGCCTGAGGGGGCAATGGACGGGTCCCAATAGTGCAGCGGGTCTGTCACGCCCTTCATGGTGGTTTCGCTGGTAATGGGCACCCCGGAGTAGTCGATGCCATAGGTGACGTCTGGCCAGCCGTAGTTGTTGCCCGCACGGAGGATGTTGATCTCGTCGCCACCCCTGGGGCCGTGCTCATGGCTCCAGATGTCGCCTGTTTGCGGGTGAATGGTCATACCCTGGATGTTGCGGTTGCCGTAGGTGAAGAAGGTGTCATTCACCGTTGGGTCGTCGACAAACGGATTGCCCGGTGCAGGGTCGCCGTCAACGGTCAGGCGGTGAACGCCGCCGGCATCGTCGTCGGTGGTCTGGGCACGATCCATTTCACCCCGGTCGCCCACCGCGACGTACAGATTGCCATCGCGATCAAATTCCATGCGGCCGGCGAAATGACGGCTGGTGTTGCCTCGTGGGAGGGCCTCGAAAATCACTTCGACGTCTGACAGCCGGTCGCCGTCTAACGTTGCACGAGCCACTCTGGTCGTCAGGCCCTCGCGGCTGATTTTGTGGGCGTAACTCAGGAACAGGGTGCGGTTGTTTTCGAAGTTTGGATGCAGGATCACATCCAGCAGGCCACCCTGGCCGGAAACCACCAGTTCGGGGACACCGGCAATCGGCTTGTCCTGCAATTCACCATTCTTGATTCGGCGTAGCCGGCCCTCGCGCTCGGTCACCAGCTGTGAGCCGTCAGGGAGAAAGGCAAGGCTCCAGGGATGTTCAAGGCCTTCCGCGACCATATCCAGTCGAAATTCGGCTTTGTCTGAGGTGAACGTTTTACCGAAGGCTGGCCCGGCTGCTGTCAGTCCGGCCAACACCAGTAGAGTCACCATGTTGCCGAGTCGGTTCATAAAATGCTCTCCCTCTGCCAGATTATTCCTGTATCGATAAAGTCTAGCAGTTGATACGAACGGAATGGCCGCCAGTATCAGGCGATGACATTACGACTGGGATGTTACCAAAACGTTAATGAGAACTATTAACATTTGTGTGGGTGTCGTGTACAGTGGCCTTAATATCAACGGGAACCATCCATACCCATGGACACAAAGAGACGTACCATGACCCCGGAAGAGGAAGCGATTGAAGGGTTGAAACTGGCGGCCGGCGCCGGTGTGTTTATTCTGATCCTGGCCAGCATTTTATTGCTCTGGTAGCCGCCAGTCGCCGCTAGGGCCTTCCGTGGCGGCTCAACCCCCACAGGAAGTAGACGCCACCAACCAGCGCAGCCAGCAAGCCCGCCGGCAACTGGTTAGGGAAGACCACAATGCGCGACAGGTAGTCCGCCAGGGCCAACAGAAGGCCGCCCACCAACCCGGCCACGATCAGTTGCCTGCCAACGGTTTGCTGCCCCAGTACCCTGGCCAGGTGCGGTGCGATCAGGCCCACGAAACTCAGAGGGCCAATCACCACCGTAGCCGACGCAGTCAGTACCGCGGCAAGCAGCAGCAACAGCAGGCGGGCTTTGGTGACCGGAAGCCCGAGAGACGATGCTGAAGTATCTCCCAGGGGCAAGAGCGTCAGGGGCCGCACAATCAGCGCCAACAGGCCGCAGATGAGAACGATGAATCCCAGTAGGCCAAACGCTTCGGTTTCAGAGACCAGCCAGGTGGAACCGTACATCCAGTTCAGCAATTGCGAAGCGACGGTGCCGCCGGAGGCCATGACCAATCTCAGCCCCGCATCCATGAATACATACAGGGCCAGGCCGCCCAACAGTAGCTGGTTACCAGCGAATTGATGCTTGCGGGCCAGGAGAATCAATAACCCAAGTGCGCCGGCAGCACCTAGGGTTGCAGCGCCAAGCTGCCCGGCCCGGCCCACATCTGCGCCGGTGAGCACGATCAGAACCATGGCCAGCGCGGCGCCCCCGCTGATGCCCAGCATCTCCGGGCTTCCCATGGGATTCCCTGTCATCCGCTGAATCAGCGTGCCGGCGAGCCCCAATGCGACCCCAGCGAGCATGGCCGCCAACAGGCGCGGGCCGCGCCACACCCAGGCGTCGTCCCATTGAGTGACAGGCGTCCAACTCCAGCCATCCAGGCCCGGGGACCAACCCATGGAAACGGCCACGGTAATTGCGATCAGCCCGGCCACGATACTGCTGACCAGTAAAGGCGCGCGTCGCCGGGGCTGGAAGCCTGCAAGGTTGGATTCCTGCCCGGGCATGTGATGGGTGTTTCTGAAACCCTGTAATGCCAGCAGGATTATGGGGCCGCCAATGAGGGCCGTGGTGGTTCCCGTGGGCACCAGAGAGCCATCGCCCCAGGTTGAAGCCCAATGCGCCAGGGTATCTGCCAGAAGTAATAGCCCGCCGCCCATGAGCGTGCTCCACAGGATGCGACTGGCGAATGTACGTGCGCCCAGCAAACGTGCCAGTACTGGCGCTGCCAGCCCCACAAAGGCCACGACACCCACCCGGCTGACAACCGTTGCCGTCATCAGTACCACCAGGAACAGAGCCAATGCTCGAATAAGCCCGACCCTGGCGCCCAGTGAACTGGCGGACGACTGCCCCAGTTGCAGCACCTGCAACGGGCGCATCAGCAGCAATATCAGCACCGAAATCACCAATACGCGGGGCCAGAGCTCCATGAACGGCCCCCAGTTGTTCTGTACCAGGGAGCCGGCGCCCCAGATGAAGAGATTGCCCAGCCACTCACCCTTGAGCAGCAGAAAGGCCATGTTAAGGGCACCCAGGAAGAAGGTGATGACAAGGCCAGCAAGGATCACCGTGACGGGTGAGAAGCCAAGCCGCCACGTCAGGGCGATGACCATACCGATGGCAATCAGGCCACCGGCAATGGCCACCAGATCCGGACTGAAGGCCAGCAACCCGGGCGCGAACAGTGTGGCAACGGTCACCCCGAATTGGCCACCCGCTTCCACACCGAGCGTGGTGGGCGAAGCCAGCGGGTTACCCAGCACCTGTTGGGTAACAGCCCCGGCCAGCCCCAGGCCGCAGCCAATCAGAATGGCGATGGATACACGCGGTGCCCAACTGAAGTGAGCCAGAATCGATGAATAATTATCCGGATTGAAAGCCCAGAACGCTGACAACACGGCACCGGCATCCAGTTGGTTGAGCCAGGGAGCAGCGCTGGCAAGTAACGCTCCGAGCCAGAGGAGTATGGCGGCGATGGGCAGCCTGGCGGGCATAACCGGCCGGGAGGCAGGCATGCCGGAGGTGCTAGCGTACATTATCAGAGCCTCCTGCCAGCAAGCTCTCTGTCAGCATGGTGGCCAGCCGTTTCACCGGAAAAACACCGCCAAACGGCCAGATGGCGCCGATCTCATAAACCTGGTGGCGGTTGACCGCCGGCAAGTGTGTCCAGAACGGACTGCTGGCCAGGGTGTCAGCAAGCCCGGGGGCGGTGGGCGAAATCACTACGATACGGCTGTCTTCATAGGGGGCAATGGACTCCAGGCCGACCACTGAAAAGCCCCAGAAGTTGCCTTGACGAGGCCAGGCGTTTTCCAGCCCGAGGGCACTCAGGGCACTCTGGTAAAGACCGTTGGGGGCGTAAATACGAACGTGGCGGGCGTCCATGAAATTGACCAGAGCAATCGGCCGTTCTGTCAGTCCCGCCGCTTCCAGTCGGCGGCGTTGCGTTTCCAGAGTGGCGCCGATGTCCGTCAGAATCGATTCGGCGCGATTCTCGCGGCCCAGCATCTCGCCAAGGGTGGTCAGCATGTCACTGGCTTTCTCGAAGGGTTGGCTGCCTTCTTTGTAAACGCTGATGACGTAAGTCGGGGCGATACGCTCCAGCAGTTTTGCGGCGGGCGCCATTTCCGAACTCGTCACGATCAAGTCCGGTTTCAGTTCGGCAATGGCTTCCAGGCTGGGCGCGACTCGGGTGCCGATATTGGGAACATCCTCGGGAAGCTTTGGCTCCTTCACCCACACGTCGTAGCCATCCCGGTCAGCGACGCCGACGGGCGTTACGCCGAGCAACAGCAACGCCTCTGTGGCGGCCCAATTCAGGGCAACAACCCGCTCAGGTTGATCGTCCAGGGTGAGGGTGCCGCCTTCATGCTGCCAGGTGCCGGCGCTGGCAGGCAGAGACAGGGCACCAATGAAAATCATGGCTATCAGGGTTCTGGCGACACACTCAGTGGACATACGAAACCCACTGGTCGGGCGCCCGCTCCATTACACCCATTGGTACACCGTAAATGGATTCCAGGGTTCCCGAATCCATGATGTCGCGCGGGCTGCCGTCCGCAATCAATCGACCGCCCTTAAGGGCCACCAGGCGGTCGCAGAAGCGAGCGGCCAGGTCGACATCGTGCAGTACCACAATCACGGTCAGCTCACGCTCTTCGGCCAGACGGTGCACCAGGCGCAGGGTTTCCACCTGATGCTTTACGTCCAGGGCGGAAATCGGCTCGTCCAGCAGCAGGCAACGGGTTTGTTGAGCCAGCAGCATGGCAATCCAGGCGCGCTGGCGTTCCCCGCCGGAAAGCGTGTCCACGGAGCGGTGCTGGAAGTGGTCGAGCCCGGTATCGTGTATGGCCTGGTCGATGAACTGGTGGTCTTCGCTGTTGTAGCGACCAAGCGGTCCACGCCAGGGATAACGCCCCAGGGCAACCAGTTCCCGTACGGTGAGGCCGTCGGTGCCCGGTGGATGCTGCGGCAGGTAACCGACCGTACGGGCGAATTCCCGCGCGCCGGTGGTCCGGAATGAGCTGCCAAGAAGGCTTGTATTGCCCGAAGAGGGCGGCGTCTGGCGGGCCAGCACTTTCAATAACGTGGACTTGCCGGAGCCATTGTGGCCGAGCAGGGCAGTGACCTCGCCTTCACGAAACTCGATGTTAATGTCGTTAAGGATGGCAGCGTCACCAATGTGCACGCCCAGGCTGGATACTTCGAAGAACGCAGACATGCAGGCTCCCATGGGTCTGAGGGCCTGCAGAATAATCTAAATGCGAATTACTATCAATATGCGCTTGGCAGTGCGTGATTGGCTATGTATGCCTGGTTGTCACGCCTGACCGGTCTGTACGCGCCATTGCGCGGAATAGGGGCCGTTGTTCTCCAGCAGTTCCTCATGGCGGCCGGATTCCAGAATGCGCCCGCCGGCTACCACGGCAATGGTATCCGCATCCACAATGGTGGACAGCCGATGCGCGATCATGATCACGGTGCGATTGTGCCCGATCCGTTTCAGGGAGCGCTGTATGGCTGCCTCGGTTTCGTTGTCCACGGCACTGGTGGCTTCATCGAGCACCAGGATGGGAGGATCTTTCAACAGCGCACGGGCCAGTGACAAGCGCTGGCGCTGGCCACCGGACAGCCGAACCCCGCGTTCACCCACGGCGGTGGCCAGCCCATCCGGCAGTGCCTCGATGAATGACCAGGCCTCTGCGGTTTTGGCTGCCTCGAAAATCTGTTCGTCACTGGCACCGGGGGAGCCGTAAGCGAGATTGTCACGGATGCTGCCTTCAAACAGGTACACGTCCTGGCTGACCAGGCCGATGGCCTCCCGCAGGGATTTCAGACTGACGGACTGGATGGGCTGGCCGTCAATGCGGATCTGGCCGCCCGCAGGATCATAGAAACGCAACATCAGCTTGATCAGTGTGGACTTGCCGGAGCCCGTCGCCCCGACCAGTGCCAGGGTGTTTCCGGCCGGGACCGATACAGAAATGTCATCAATACCGGCACCACTGGAGGGGTAGTGGAAGCTCACACCCTCGAAGGTGACTTCGCCCTTCACCGGCTGTTCCAGTGTTTGGCCGGAATCGTCCCGCACGCGAACCGGCTCAGCCAGCAAGTCCAGAATGCGACGGGTGCTGGCCATAGCCCGTTCAAACAGGTCGATCACTTCCGCAAGGCCGGTCAGAGGCCACAGCAGGCGTTGCGTCAAAAACACCAGCACGCCGTAAGCGCCCACATTCAGTGAGCCTTCCAGGGCCATCATGCCGCCCACGGTAAAGGTGGCCAGGAATCCCGCCAGGATGGCCATGCGGATCACCGGAATAAACGCGGAGCTGATACGAATGGCCCGGCGGTTGGCATCCACATAGGCTTCACTGCTGGCTTTCAGCCGCTCTGCTTCCCGGTTCTCGGCCGTGAAACTCTTGATGGTGGCAATGCCGCCCAGGTTGTTGGCCAACCGGCTGGACAGGTCGCCGACCTTCTCACGCACGTCGGCGTATAGTGGGCCAGCCTTGCGCTGGAAGTAGAACGCCCCCCAGATAATCAGCGGAATGGGCGTAAACGCCAACAGGGCAATGAGTGGCGACAACACGAAAAACACAGCTCCCACGGCAACGACGGTCACCACCACCTGAATCATGGCGTTGGCGCCGCCATCCAGGAAACGCTCCAACTGGTTGACGTCGTCGTTCATGGTGGCGACCAGTTGCCCGGAGCTGCGGGCTTCAAAGAAGCTCATGTCCAGCTTCTGGGCATGCTCGTAGGCGTCTTGCCGCAGGTCGGACTGCAGGCGCTGGGCAAGGTTGCGCCAGAGGATCTGGAACAGGTACTCGAAAATGGATTCGCCAGCCCAGATGAAGAAGGTAAGGACCGCAAGAATGGTGATCTGCTCCTGGGCAGTCTCGAAGCCCAGGCCGGCCACGAAGCTTTCTTCTTTGTTCACCACCACGTCGATGGCGATACCAATCAGGATCTCCGGCGCGATATCGAACAGCTTGTTGATGATGGAACAGGTGGTGGCGGCAATGATCTGGCGGCGGTAACTGCGGGCGTATTTCAGCAGTCGGCCCAAGGCGGCAAAGCTGCTGGTGGTGTGGGGGGATGACTGTGTCATGGTTCGCTCCGCTTGCGCCAGAAAGCGGCAAGGGTAGCGGATTTATGTGTCGGTTCAAAGAGAATCATTATCAGGAAGCCCCGCCAAAGCGCGGGGAACCTTCAGCTACAGAATCTCCACGCCCTCACATTTATATCGACCTACCAGGGTGTCTTCCTGCAAAACCTCTCCGTCCAGATTGAAACAGAACAGCCAGGTTTCCGTGTGGTCGCCGATTTCCACGCTTTTCAGACCGACGCACTCGTTGGGATAGCCCGGAATGACTTTGAATGAGGAAATTCCCCGTTCCGGTACTCGTTCGCCAATCGTGAGTGTGCGTATGTTGCTGAAATTCTCATCGGCGATAACCAGGGTATTGGCACCGCGCTCCCGCTCGTCAACCGGTTCATCAAAGGGTTCCGTCGAAATCTTGCGGGGGAAGAACAGCCATTCCTTACGATAGGGGTGCCATTCCGAGGCCTCGTGGATCACATAGCCGTCCGGCCCGATTGCCAGGGCATCGCGCATGCGCTGATAGTTCTCACGCCAGTCGATGCTGCTCAGTGCGTACTGTCGGTCCAGCACTTTGATCCATTCTTCCTGGGGCTTTTTGCCGTGGCTGCCGACAATCATGTGGTCGCCTTTTAAGGTAGCCCACTCGCTTTTAAAGCCCTTGAACTTCTCGTCCCCGCTGCCGGTCATCAGAATATGGCGGGGAACGAGCTGGTTCTGGTTACGGATCTCGCACACCAGGCCGGTGCGGTCGTCAAAGGTGACCAAGCGCTGGCCGAAATGCACCAATTCGGAGAATTCCGCGCCTCGGCCGCCTTCCGCAATCAGACTGATCAGGTGGTGTTCGCCGCCTTGATCCTCGGGTATTTCTTCCAGGCGATAACGGACTTTTCCGCTGTCCGGGTGCACGTCACGATAAAGCTTGTCGTACCGAAGAGTGGACTTCCAGGCGGTCTGGCCGTCGCCCAGTTCCACCTGGGAGGCATGATCTTCGTCCGTAATGATGGCGAGGGTGTACTCACAGGTGCCTTCGCCGTAGCGCTCAAGGCGGGCCAAATCGGCGGGTTTCTGGCTCATGATCGTCCTCCCGGCTGACGGTAAATGGCTAATCCATACCCTGAACGACTGTCTGCGTGATTGCCAGTCCGTCCGATTACCGTTTTTTATTTTTCTGCAGCCAGCGGTCGAGCTTATCGGCGAATTCTTTGCGGTCGGTCTGGCTGAAGGGTGCCGGGCCACCGGTAACCTGGCCGGCGTTGCGCATTTCCTCCATGAAGTTGCGCATGGCCAGGCGCTGGCGGATATTCTCCTTGGTGAAAGCCTGGCCGCGCGGGTTGAACACGTCCGCGCCTTTTTCGATGGCTTCGGCGGCCAAGGGGATGTCCTGGGTGATCACCAGGTCACCTGTCTCCATCTGGTCGATGATGTCGTTGTCGGCCACGTCGAAGCCTTGGGGTACTTGCCGGCGCTTGATGTAGGGGCTCGGGGGCAGGTTAATGGCGTGGTTGGCAATGAAGGTGGTATCGACCTGCCAGCGGGTGGCGGCGCGGCAGAGGATTTCCCGAATGGGCACGGGGCAGGCGTCGGCGTCGACCCAGATTGGCATGGTTGGTTCCTTTGTTGGTTTGGCGCTGAGTGAAGTTTACCTTCTGTTGCCGTGAGCCTGATAGGTTTCAATCACGTATGACTTGGTAGGTTTCTGTATTGAAAAAGGGAGGCGTTGGTCATGACCGGTCGGTTTTTTCTGATAGCGATTCTGAGCGTGTTCCTTTCATCACCGGTGGCTGCCGCTGACAATGAGTCAGGGGCTTGGAGCGCGCTTCGCGAGGGGCGGGCGGTATTAATGTTGCGACACGCCCTGGCACCGGGAACCGGCGACCCTGCCAACTTTGATGTCGACGATTGCAGCACGCAGCGAAACCTGAATGCCGAGGGCCGCGAGCAGGCGAGGGCGTGGAAACCCTATTTGGTGGAGCATGGCATTGAACAGGCGCGGGTGTTCAGCAGTCAGTGGTGCCGTTGTATGGACACCGCTACCGGGATGGGTATGGGGGAGGTGACGGAGTGGCCATCGCTGAATTCGTTTTTCCGGAATCGCGACAAGGCCGACATGCGGACCAAGCAGACCATTGCTATAGTGAACGGCATGGAGCCCGGGCCGCCGATGGTACTGGTATCACACCAAGTCAACATCACGGCTTTGACCGGTATATACCCCTCGTCGAACGAGGGGGTGGTGATTGCACTGCCGTTGTCGGATAACCCGACGATACTGGCGAGGGTGTCACCGACGGATTAGTCGGTTTAGCGGTTCGCGTTCAGCACCTGGCGCTCCAGCTCAGCCGCCAGGGGCGGTTCGAGCTTCAGGGCGCTGGCCAGTTGGTCCAACCAGGCGCGTTCCATAGGGTTCTGGTCGTCAATCATGGCAACGCTGACCACGTAGATTTCCCGGCTGGCCTGGGGGGAATCCGCGTTGCGGGCCAGGGTGTTGGCGTCGAGTGGTGCGTCAAATTGCTGCTGTATCCAGGCGTGGAGTTCGTCGTCCGGGCCCAGGTTTTCGATTTCCTGGGTCAGCATCGCACGTTCATTATTGTCAACGTGGCCATCGGCCCTGGCCGCCATGATCATGGCCTGAAGTATTTCCAGCCCGCGCTGTTCCTGGGCGCTACCCTGGAGTTGTTCCAGTGGCTGGCCTTCCTGGGCGTTGTTTGCTGGCGTTGCAGCCTGGCTGGACGATTGCGATTGGTAATTCTGATAGGCCTTCCAGGCGAGAACGCCAACGCCGGCCAGGGCGCCGTATTTTAACGCCGTTCCCCCCATTTTTCGGCCACGCTTCGAGCCCACCATGAGCCCAAGGGCACCACCGCCGAGCAGGCTCTTAACATCAATGCCACCACTGCCAGAGCCTTTGGAACCGCCGCCCTTGAACTGCGACGCCAGCTCGCCAACCATACGGTTGACGTCGGTTCCACCACTCTTGCCGGGCTGGCCCTGGCCGCCCGAGGCCTGCTTCATCAACTGGTTAAGAATGTTCATGGCGTTCATCTGTGCACTCCTGGTCCGGTTGTAAAGACCCGCAAACAACCGTCGACCTGTTCAACTGGCCTTTAGACGTGGGAGGTCGTACACCTCCTGTCCGCTCAGTTGAAGGTATTTCTGAATCACCAACAGTGCAATAGTCTGTTCCATTTGTTGGTCATAAAACTTTGTAACATACCGGTTGGCGTTGGCGATGATCGCCTCCGCTTCCTCGGGGTGCTTCTGGTAGTAGCCAATTTTCTCTGGCAGGTCGGAATGGTCATCCGCCAGTTCCACGTAGTGGTAACCGGGCACCAGTGCGCCTTCCATAAACCAGGTTTCGAAACGGGGTCGGCGCATCAGACACAGGGAGTTGGAGGCCATGATCCACTTCAGGTTCGTCGCCACATCAATGCCTTCCACGCTCACCACGAACTGATGTTGCAACTGTTCCTCAATGCTCATGAAGGGCTTGTGGTAGGGCTGGGCCTCGGGTTCCTTGTGGTGGGTGCAGCCAATATCGCACAAGGGGTGGTCCATAAAACGGTTGGCGAACTCGATACGGTGCTGGCGGTTGGACTTGCCGCGCCAAACCGCGATGGGCTTCTTCTGGCGAAATGGGGTTAGGTCCTCAACAAATTGGTAATGCCGAACCGAGTTGAGTTTGAGTAATACTGAATTGCGATTGGTGGCATCGCGGTGAATGGGCCGACTTTTCACAAAGCGTGGCTCATCGGGAATCTCGGTGATGTCTCCGAACTGGTAATCCACTTTGCGGTCACGGGGCAAGCACTGGATCAGGTTGCGAAAATCGAAGCAGTAGGCGCTACTCTTACCGGCAAAGTTAAAGTCGCCGGCGCGTTCTGCGGACAAGGGCAGCCTGAACGGTGAAGACATTCGGTTGTAGTAGGCAACCCGGGCGTCGATGGCGGCCTTGCGTTCGGGTATTTCTGCCTCGTAGGCTGACATCAGCAGATCGCACTGGCGCTGCCAGTAAGCTCGGGGAACTAGGGAGCGTACTGCATTCCCGGAGTAGTAACCCAGTTTGTGCAGGTTCTTGGAAAAATTGTCACCGACTCGCATCGTTGTCACCGGACGTTGGTTGAGACGCCCCTACCGTAGCGGGGCAAGGTTCAAGGAAATGTCAGGTAAACATCAATAAAACATCAAAGTGTGTCAGGAGGATTAAATGAGTGAGCGGTCTTCACAGTCCCTGCCGCCGGTACTGGCCGGGCCCGTTCTTCGGCACACGACTTTCAACCGGCTCACGCTCTGGCTGGTCGGCTCTTGTGCGCTCTCTCTGAGATTGCGCCTGTATCTACAGGGCGCGGATGAGCCATGGATGGATCGGGTGCTGACAGAGAAAGACGTCACCCGGGTGCGGTTCGGCACCTCTGCCTACCTGTATTTGATCGATGTGGAAACGGATGATGCCTTACCGGTGAATACCCGAATCGGCTACGACCTGGGTGTGTTGGCTGAAGCGTCAGACGCCAGGGGCAGCAAGGAATCCTGGATACGGGATTGGGCGCCTCACCTGTGCCTGCCCGATACAGATCGCCCCGATTTTAGCCTTCGGGAACGACTGGACCGTCTCGCCCATGGCTCCTGCCGGAGGCCACATTCGGCCGCTGCTGACGGGTTGGTGAGAGTGGACGAATCCCTGTTGGAGGCCCAGGGCGACATCGCCGAGAGGCCAGCATTGTTGTTGATGACCGGCGACCAGATTTACGCCGACGACGTGGCTGGCCCCATGCTGCGGGCCATACACCACCTTATCGACCGTTTGGGTTTGTATGAGGAAACGCTCACCGGCGGCTCGGTCAGCGATAGCAAAAGCCTACGGGAAAACGCAGACACCTACTTCCACCGGGAAAAGCTGCTCCCGGATGTGCGTAGCAATGAAGCGCTGATTGAGCGATTCTTTGGTGGCGTACGCAAACCGGTGTTCACCACCGCCAGTGCCCATAACCACCTGATTTCTTTCAATGAAGTGATGGCCATGTACCTCTTGATGTGGTCACCTGTGTGCTGGGAGCTTGTTGAACTGGACCAGCCCGCATTGGCTTCCGAGGACGTCACCGTTTTTCAGGACCAGCGGGCCGCCATCGATGACTTCGTCGCTGGTTTGCCACGAGCTTCCCGGGCGCTGGCGCACCTGCCCACTTACATGATCTTTGACGATCACGACGTGACGGACGACTGGAACCTGTCTGCCCTTTGGGAAACCACCACCTATGAACACCCGTTTTCCAGACGCATCGTTGGCAATGCCCTGGTGGCTTATCTGTTGTGTCAGGGGTGGGGCAACAACCCCGATGCGTTTGATGACATCATGCCCGCCATCAAGGAGCTGGCCGGCTCGGCGGAGCAGGGCGGCGTGCTCGACCAAACCGGGCAGGACCAATTGATTGATGCTTTGTTGCAGTTCCAGCAATGGCACTACACCCTGCAAACGTCACCTAAAGTGGTGGTGCTGGATACCCGCACCCGCCGATGGCGAAGCGAAATCAACCGGGCGCGGCCTTCCGGCCTGCTGGACTGGGAGGCGTTGACCGAATTCCAGCAGGATGTGATGGGCGAAGAAGCTGTTATTGTGGTGTCGCCCGCGCCCATGTTTGGCGTAAAGCTGATCGAAGCCATCCAGAGTGTGTTCACTTTCTTCGGCAAACCCCTGGTGGTGGACGCTGAGAACTGGATGGCCCACCGTGGCGGCGCCAACGTGCTGCTCAATATCTTCGGACACTCACGCACACCCGAAACCTTTGTAATTCTCTCGGGTGACGTACATTACTCCTTCGTCTACGATGTTCGACTGCGGCACCGGCCGGAACGGCCCAGAATCTGGCAGATCACCAGCAGTGGCATCAAGAACGAATTCCCTCATACCCTTTTGGAGTGGCTGGATAGGGTCAATCGCTGGTTGTACGCGCCCTGGTCACCGCTGAACTGGTTTACCAAGCGCCGGCGCATGCGAGTGAGCCCCAGGCTGCCCGATGGGCGCGATGCCGGTGAACGGCTGTGGAACAACGCCGGCATCGGCCTGGTGGAGCTGGATGAAACTGGTGCTCCAACCGACATCCAGCAACTGAATTCACGTTCTGGCGGTACACGGTTCCTGAAACCGGAACGCCACGGCCCTGACGACGCCCATTGAAACAACCATTGATGAGGTAAAAAGGAATATGAACCCACTCAAAAAACTGGCCGCCAGCGCCCTGATCGCCTGCAGTACCCTGATCGTCACTCCGGCCTTCGCCCATGATCACGCCTCAGACACCTTGACCATCAACCACCCCTGGAGCCGCCCGACTCCCCCCGGTGTGCCCATGGGCGTTGGCTATATGGTGATTACCAACCACAGCGAAAAAGACATCACCTTCACCAGCGCCACCACACCACGCGCAAAGAACGTTTCCATCCACGAAAGCACCATGACCGACGGCACCATGAGCATGCGGCCCCTGAAAAACGGTCTGATCATCCCCGCTGGCAAAACTGTGGAACTCAAACCCCACAGCTACCACCTGATGCTGGAAAAGCTGGATGGGCCGCTGAAGGAAGGGGAGCGCGTGCCGCTAACGATGACTTTTAACGGAGCGGACGAGATGGATGTACTGCTACAGGTGGCGCCTCTGGATGGGGACATGAAGATGGAAGATAATGAAATGGAGCATTCCGGGCACTAACCGATGTGGGCAAGAGTATTGCGATCAAGTTCGTATAACAGGCTGTCAGGCAGAAAGCATGAAATAGGCGGCGCGATCCAGCGCTTTGGCCTTGATCTCCTTGTGCAACAACACCTCGCTCTCTTGTCGAGGATGCAGACAAATGGGGGCTCACCTTCGGGAGCTGTCCCTGGGATTTCAGGCATTCTTAGAACTGCTTGAAAACAGGGGATTACCCACTCAGCAGGCCTATTTGATGACGAACAAAAATAATATCTGTACCGATATATGCATTGTGGGGGGCGGTCCGGCCGGAATCATGCTTGGCTATCTACTCGCCCGTTCGGGCGTGGAAGTCATAGTGCTGGAAAAACACTCGGATTTCCTTCGCGATTTTCGTGGTGACACGGTGCATCCCTCGACGCTGGAAGTGCTGAATGACTGCGGCCTTAAAGATAAGTTCGATGCAATACCACAGCATCACATTCAAGACGCAGCCTTCCATATCGGGACCGAAGTGCTACCCCTGATGGACTTTCGTGGTCTTAAACCGTTTGATTATCTGGCGTTGGTACCGCAATGGGATTTTCTGAATTTTATGGCAAAGGAGGCGAAGCAATACGCGTCATTCCAACTGCTTGTTGACTGTGAAGTGACCAGCGTAATTATAGAGTCCGGTGTTTTTAATGGAGTAATGGCAACGACTCCAGCCGGAGCACTGGAAGTTCGTGCTGCTCTTGTCGTCGGTTGTGATGGACGGCACTCCACAGTAAGAAAAGCCCTCGACCTCAAAGTCACGGATCTGGGGGCGCCCATGGATGCTCTCTGGTTTAGATTGCCGCGAGAGGATACCGATGCCGGTGGTTTAGAGGCGGTGCTAGGAGCCGGTCATATGATGGTCATGATTGATCGGCGCGATTACTGGCAAATCGCCTACGTGGTGCCCAAAGGCAGCGACGCGGAACTTCGGGAACAGCCGATTTCAGAGTTTCGTCGCCTTGTCGCATCGCTGGCCCCCGAGCTAAAAGCGCGGTGCGATTCCATTCAATCATGGGATGAAGTAAAAACGTTAGTCGTGGGCGTTGATCGCCTTGAGCGCTGGCATGTTCCGGGTGCATTACTGATCGGCGACGCCGCGCATACCATGTCGCCCATTGGTGGTGTTGGAATAAATTTAGCGATTCAGGACGCCGTTGCAGCCGCAAACGTAATCGCAAAAACGCGGCGCGAGAACAGGCCACTCGATAAAAATGCCCTCTCCGAGGTGCAGCGTCGTCGGGAAAAACCGACGAAACGCCTGCAAACACTCCAGATTATCGCGCAAAATCGAGTGGTTTCCGGCACCCTTGAATCTACCAGGGAACTTCCCAAGATACCGCCTCTTGTGCGCTGGTTATCTCGATTCAGGCGCTTCAGAAATATTCCTGCAAAGATTGTTGGCTATGGGTTTGGCCGAGAGCGGGTGGATAGAAGTAATTTCAAGTTCTGAGCAAGCGTGCTCTAACAAATTTGGAGTGGGGCGTTTGTGGAGATGTAAGTTGTAGAGCGACGCTGTAACACCAGCGACCAAGAAAGCCCCGGAGTGATGAGCTTCGGGGTTTTTTGTGGCCAGCGTGACCTTTTTGTATGTAATGCTAGAGTGGTATGAGCCGGCGGAACAAGGTTTGGGAGTGGATTCCGACCTTCGGCCTCCACCGGGCGGCGTTTTCTCCGCTTCGCTACGCAAAGGCCGCCGCTGAATATTGGCGTTGAGGCTGTAGAAAAAGCCCGAGGTTTTTGGGTTAATGTTCTTACGTGAAATCTGCGGAAAATTTCGGGGGAAGAAATGCCCCGGAGTTTTGTTCTCAGCCTCACCAGAGCGAAATGAATTCAGTCTTTGGGAGCCGTAATGATTGTAAAACGCATAGTTACCAACATAGCGGCAGAACCCCCTCAGAAGCAGAGAAATTCTACTCGGCTATTTTTGGACTGAAGGTCGTGATTACAGCATGAGTAATCGTTGGGGATGCTCTAATGGTTCGCTCCGTGTTGGATGCCGGGAGAGAGCCCCAAGTTTCCCAGAATAGCGCCTTTTTGTAGTTAAAAATTAAACAACTTGTGGTCATAGAAGAAAGGGGCCGTGGTTTTCTTCAGCCTCGTTACGATTTTGGAGTAGCGACGTGAAACTCAAGGAACTTTTAGAAGAGCTCGAGAAGCTAGGTAAAGAGAACGATGCGTCGGTAGAACAGAAGGATCGCAAGTATCTCAACATCACGAAGGATACCGGGGAGTTCTTGGCGGTATTGATAAAAGCTGGTGCAGTGAGACAGGTTCTGGAGATTGGAACGTCTAACGGTTACTCCACTTTGTGGATAGCATCTGCGCTACCAGAGGATGGACATGTGACCACTCTGGAAGTGTCTCCGTTCAAGATTAGCAAGGCCAAAAGCAACTTCAAGCGTGCCAATCTCGATCATAAGATCACCGTGGTACAAATGGGCGCCGTCGATTATCTTGAGCAAGCTAGCCACCTGTTTGATCTGGTTTTCCTTGACGCCGATCGCGCAAGTTACATACAAGTTGCTGACCAAATCGTTTCTCTCGTTCGGCCCGGGGGCATTCTGGTGTGTGACAACGCGGTTTCGCATGCTGAGGAATTGAGGGAATTCATTGACTTTGTCAACAGCACTGGCGGGTTTACCACCACTACTGTGCCCGTTGGCAAGGGTGAGTTCGTGGCGTGTAAAAAAAACATAGCCATGCCAGGTGGTTCAAACAGTCTAGCTACGGAATGTTATCCAATTGGAACGGAGGCACGGATGAGATCCATTGCAACGTCACTCATGTTTGTTGGAGAGCAGGCAGGGAAAGCCGAGGAAGCCATCAGGTTCTATACCTCGCTATTTGTTGGTTCAGAGATCGTCGATATTCAACGTTACCAGGCCGGCGAGCATGAACCAGAAGGGTCTGTGAAGATGGCGAAGTTTAAGATAAACGGTCGAGAGTTTATGGCGCTCGACAGCCACCTCGATCATCAATTTACGTTTACGCCCTCCATGTCACTGTATGTTGAGTGTGAATCGCTGAGCGAAATTGAGGAGATCTTTAGAGCCTTGATAGAAGGTGGCTCAGAGCTGATGCCGTTGGATAACTACGGTTTTAGCCAGAAATTTGGGTGGTTGAATGATTGCTATGGTGTGTCTTGGCAGCTCAACCTGTCGAACGAGTGTGTGGGAGAATCAGACAATGGCCACAAGTAAACAGCCACTACCGGAAGTCGTTTCTGCGGACCAGTGGAAAACAGCGCTGGATCAGCTTCTTGTAAAAGAGAAGGAGTTAACCCGGGCACGGGATGCGCTGAACGCTGAGCGTAGGAGGTTACCGATGGTGAAGGTAGCCAAGCACTACACGCTCCAGGGAGAAAATGGCGCAGTGTCCCTACTCGATTTGTTTGAAGGGCGCCGTCAGCTCATTGTCTATCATTTCATGTTTGCCCCGGATTGGGACGCTGGCTGCGACGGTTGCTCCTGGTTGGTAGATGCCATGACACACCCGGCCCACCTGCATGCTCGCGATACGTCGTTGGTTATGGTGTCACGCGCACCAAGGGAAAAGCTCACGCAATACAGGTCGCGGATGGGATGGACGGCGCCTGTTCCATGGTATTCGTCTTACGAGAGCGACTTTAACGTCGATTTCGGCGCAACCACAGATAGCGGTGAAAGGCACGGTGCCAGTGTTTTTATTCGCGACGGAGATGACATCTACCGCACCTACTATACGGGTGCGCGTGGCGTCGAATATCTCGGCAGTCTTTGGACATACCTGGACTTGACCCCCTTTGGTCGTCAGGAAACCTGGGAAGACTCTCCGGAAGGCTGGCCGCAGACGGAGCCCTATGTATGGAATCGCCGCCACGACGAGTACGACGTCTGACAACTCATAGCAAGGAAAGACGATATGAGCACGAATTCCGCATCTTATCCTATCGGTACGCCCGGCATTCCCTGGGGTGAGGTGGAACGCGCCGAGTGGTTGTCACAACAGACCCGTCAACGCAGCTACCAGTCTGATGTGGTGAGCGTGATTGAACGCCTGCGTTCACGCTTCGATGTGGAAGCATATGGCCATCTGGATTATGGCGCCGACGGTTATCTGCTGATGGCGATTCGTAGCCGCGACTGGCGTGACGATTTGCCAGTCGTGCTGATAACAGGCGGGGTACACGGCTATGAAACCAGCGGTGTACACGGCGCGTTGCAGTTCGTTGATCAGCATGCGGCGGATTACGCGGGGCGTGTCAATCTGTTGGTCGCGCCGTGCGTCAGCCCTTGGGCATACGAGCGCATCCATCGCTGGAACCCGAACGCGGTCGACCCGAACCGTTCGTTCTGTGATGACGGTTTGGCGGAGGAGTCGGCGGCACTTATGCGACTGGTGTCCCCCGTTCGCGATCATGCATTGATGCATATCGACCTGCACGAGACCACCGACACCGACGAAACGGAATTCCGCCCGGCACTCGCTGCCCGAGACGGCAAGCCGTTCGAGCCGGGTGGCATTCCCGACGGCTTCTATCTGGTCGATGACAGCGAGAGCCCGCAGCCTGAATTCCAGCAGGCGTTAATCGAGGCGGTGGAGCAGATCACGCATATTGCTCCGGCTGATGGTAACGGCGAGATTTTCGGCTCACCGGTCGCCGCTCGGGGGGTCATTCAGTATCCGCTCAAGCAACTGGGCCTGTGCGCCAGTATCACCAGTGCTCCCTACAGGACCACCACCGAGGTCTATCCCGACAGCCCACGTGCAACCCCTGAGCAATGCAATGCCGCGCAGGCGACCGCGGTGTGTGCGGCGCTCGACTACGCATTGGCGCACCAGTAGGGACGGGCAGTTGACAAGGCCGCAAGCGCAATCAGAGAGCGTTCTGCCGGGCCACCTGCACGCGCCAGACCCCGGTTAGAACCAGTCCCATGGCAAAGATATCGAGCCCCCTGATGTCCTCGCCAACAAATACGGCACCTATGATCAGAGCGACAACGGGCGGGATGTAGGTAACGCCTGACGCCGCAATCGCGCCCATTTGATTCACTAGAAAATAATAGATGATATACGCCACACCGGTACCCAGGATGCCCAGCCCGAGAATGAGGCCAAGCATGGCTTTTGTATCACCGAATACCGGAGCAATGCCGCCAATATCGGTTATCAGCAACAACATAACCAAAGCCGTTCCAGTCTGGTAAGTGGCTAAAGCCATGGGGTTAAGCATTAGTGGTTTGACGAATTTGCGTGCATAGACAAAGGACAGACCGACACTGAGAGCACCGCCAACCATATAGAGCACGCCTTCCAGGCTAATCTGGTCCGGCCCCGCATGCCATGGTTTAGCAATCAGTACTACGCCCGCAAAGCCGAGCAATGTGCCGCTGACAGAGTGAACGTTGACTGGCTCCCCCCCGCAGGAAAATCAAGGCAGCAAGAAAGGTAAACAGGGGGATTGATCCGCTGAGCATTCCTGCAACACTTGAAGGCAGTAAACCAGTGCCCTTTGCGAAAGCAAAGTAGTAGAGCGCAGTGGCCAGCAGGGCCATTGCGATGAAGTGGGGCCAGTGCCGCAGGTGCGCCCAGGCAAGGGATTTTGTCAAAAAAGCTACGAGCACCAGGGGAATAAAACCAAAGACTACCCGAAGCATGGTGATCTGGGTTGGGGTGATAAAATCTGCAGCCCACTTCATAAAAATGAAATTGCTACCCCAAATCACGCCAAGTGCAATGAAAGCAAGAAAAGTGGTCTTTTGCTGCATTTTGGTATCCCTTGTTTATCCACTGACAGCCTATTCGCTGGTGATCTACAGACTGCATTTTTCATGAGCTCTCTACCAATGAGATTTATTTGTGCTAGCCTGTAGAAAAACTACAGTCAAAATATTCCTTTATGCTTCCAGGCCTTAATGCATTGCGTGTTTTTGAGTCAGTTGCCCGGCATCAGAACTTCCGGCTTGCCGCCGAAGAGCTCCACTTGACGCAAAGTGCTGTTGCCCAGCGCGTCAGGCGGCTTGAGTCAGATCTGGGCACGATTCTGTTTACCCGGCAGCCACGTGGCCTTCTGCTGACCGCACAAGGCCAGACCTACCACCAGTCAGTTCAGGCGGGGTTGGCTGTTATTGATGAGGCCACCCGGGCGCTCACAGCAAAGACGCAGCATTTGGTGATGAGTGTCCCACCGTCGTTTGGCTCAAAGTGGCTGCTGCCTCGAATGGATGAGATCCGGGGAGCCTTTCCTGATATCGAACTGCGTATTACAGCTAGCGAAGCACTTGCGGGTTTTGGGGCGGACGGAGTGGACTTTGTAATCCGGTTTTCCAGTCCGCCATTCGACAAGGGGCTCCACGTGGAATGCATGGCGGCGGCGGAGCTTTGTGCCGTTGCGAGTCCGTCCTATGCCGCCGCCAATCCCGTCGTCCGTGGGCTCTCGGATTTGTCGCGCCACCGATTAATCGATGACGCTCACCGGAACTGGGAAAAACTGATACGCCACGCAAATCTGGGTGTTGCCGACAAGGTACTGAGATTCGAACAGACCAGCCTGGCCATCGATGCAGCTTTGGCGGGCCAGGGGCTGTGTATCGCGCCGCGAATTCTGGTAGAAGCTCATATTGCCAACGACGAGTTGCGGCTGTTGCATGAAATTGAAAAGCCTGACGACGAGGGATATTTTCTGCTCTATCCGGAAGGCCGGGATTTCGATCCGGGCAAGTGGGCCATTATCGATTGGCTGAAAGGGAAAATGGCCGGGTCGTTGCCTTAGAACCGTGTTCAGCCATAACTTTTGAACAGTGTGTCACCGAAGCAGGGCATAAACTCATTCTTCTGGAGGGGATGACGGCGGCCGAGTTCTGTTTAACGGCACCCTCGGTTTAGTCGATAGACAGCGAAAGATTTCCCGGTACAGGTAACACCAGTTGTTGATGGCCATGAGAATGTTGTTTCCTTCATTGTCATAGCTTCGCAGGTGAAGATCGACGTCGGATGTAGTCATACAGGAAGTCTATTTTATAGGCGTTGAGCAAGGTAACAACATGGCACCGACGATCAATTGCCGGTATCTACCGGGACTTTTTTCTCGCTACAACAGTTTCTCGCTACAACAGATTGGCGGACCTGGAATACGCAATCGATATACGGGTGATCAAGGCAGGGGCGTCAGGGCCGGAGGGTTTTGAAACTCTCCGGCCCGATGGTAATAGACGGAATTAAAGCCAGGTCAGGCCGGCGCTGATGATAATGCCGGTGACGATCAGCAGCATCAGGCAGTAGCCCATGATGTCTTTGGCTTTCAGCCCGGCAATGGCCAGCACCGGCAGGGCCCAGAAGGGTTGCAGGAGGTTGGTCCAGGCGTCGCCCCAGGCAACGCCCATGGCCACTCTCGGTATGTCAGCGCCAAGCTCTTGTGCGGCGGGTAACATAACTGGTGCCTGAACGGCCCACTGGCCACCGCCAGATGGCACGAATATGTTGACCACCCCGGCGCTGATAAAGCTCCAGAACGGCAGGCTTTCGGCGGTTGCGATGGACACAAACCCTGTTGAGATGCTTGCTGCCAGTCCGGAAGCTGTCATGACGCTCATGATGCCGGCGTAAAACGGAAACTGGATTACGATGCCCGCGCCGCCTTTCACGGCTTCATTCAGGCTGGCAAGCAGGCGTTTTGGAGTCTGGTGCAGGATGATTGCAACGAACAGAAACATGAAGTTCACGATGTTCAGGTTCAGCCCGCCACCCTCGATAAAGTATTGGAAAATGAATGCGATACCGCTGAATCCGATCAGCCAGGCAAGCGTTCTGCTGTTTTCCAGGTAGTCGGCAGGGCGATTGATAACAACGGAGGTGTCGGGCTCGTCGTCCAGGGTTTTAGGATCCGCGTACACGCTGTCCCTTTCGTCGGGTAGCATGAGGCGGTTAACTAGCGGCACAATAATAAAAAGTGCCGCGACGATGGCCAGGTTGAAGAACGCGAAGATCGTTTCGCTGGTACCGATAACGCCGATCACATCAGCTGTGAAGTGGTTCTCTGTGGCAATCGTCAGTGGGATAGAGCCTGCAAGCCCGCCGTGCCAGACAATGAACCCGGAATACGCGCTGGCGATCAGCAACGGATAGTGTACGCGGATTTGCCGGGCGAGGGCTTTGGCAAACAGCGCGCCGACCACCAGGCCAAAGCCCCAGTTGATCCAACTGGCGACCAGCGCGATGAAGGTAACCAGTACAATTGCCTGGCCCGGTGTTCTGGCAAGGCCTGCAATCCGGTTCAGGATGCCACGCACCAGTGGGGTGCTGGCCATCATGAAGCCGGTGACCAGTACCAGCAGCATTTGCATTGAGAAGGTCAGCAGGTTCCAGAAACCGTCCCCCCACATCTCTATTACCGCCATGGGGCTATGCCCCTGGAACACCATAGCGGCAACGAATGACAGCAGTGTCAGTATGATGACGAATAGGTAGGGATCCGGTAGGTATTTGTCTACCAGACTGACCATAGGTTTGGCTGCTCTGTCTAACACATTGTCCCCCAATATTTTTTTCAGCTTGTTTTGTTGCTGGCAAGCTAAACTAAAAGCCTGGGGTAGCACCAACTATCCTTTCGCCGTATTGCATTACTCGTTCATTGGGGGAGGGGGCACTCCCACCTTCGTCTATTGCTCCCAGATAGCCCGATTTCTATAATCAATCGTTGGTCCGCTGCCTGATAGCGGCACAGCGATCTACACAATCCCAATAAAAAGGAAAACCACATGTTGAAACGTCGCTCTCTTCTGGCTGCCGCAGCGGCTACCCTGCTGTTCAGTGCCGTTGCTCAAGCCGACTACAAGGATGAATACACCGTTTCCACCGTACTGCCGTCTGCGTTTCCCTGGGGCCAGGCTGCCGACAAATGGGTGGAGTTGGTGAAAGAGCGCTCGGACGGGCGTATCAACATGAAAATCTACAGCAACTCCCAACTGGTTTCCGGTGACCAGACCAAAGAGTTCTCGGCGATGCGCTCCGGGCTGATCGATATGTCGGTGGGGTCCACCATCAACTGGTCGCCTCAGGTGCCTGAGCTGAACCTGTTTTCCCTGCCTTTCCTGATGCCGGATTATGCCGCCATTGATGCGATTACCCAGGGTGAGGCCGGTGAGGCCATCTTTGCCGCGATCAAGAAACGCGGTGTCACCCCGCTGGCCTGGGGGGAGAACGGCTTCCGTGAGCTTTCCAACTCCAAGCAGACCATTGATGAACCGACCGATCTGGATGGCCTGAAAATCCGCGTTGTTGGTTCGCCGCTGTTCCAGGACACCTTCACGGCCCTGGGCGCCAATCCCACCCAAATGAGCTGGGCCGATGCCAAGCCCGCGCTGACCACCGGCGCTGTTGATGGCCAGGAGAACCCGCTGTCGGTCTTCGATGTGGCCCGTATCGATCAGGTTGGCCAGGAATATCTGACCCGCTGGCACTACATGGCAGACCCACTGGTGTTTGCGGTCAGCAACAGCATCTGGGACCAGTTCAGCTCGGAAGATCAGGCATTGCTGAAGCAGGCGGCGATTGATGCCGGCCAGTGGGAAATCGAGAAATCCCGTAGCGAGATCGACGCCACCCTGGCCGCCATCAAGGAACGTGGTGTGGAGGTCACCGAACTGACCGATGAGCAGCGTGATGCTTTCACGAAAGCCACTCAGTCCGTTTACGAAACATGGACGCCGCGCATTGGCGAGGATCTGGTCAAGCAAGCCCAGGAAGCGGTCGCTAGCCGCAACCAGTAAGAGCGATCTGTTCAGGCGCCCACCGTTGCCGGCGGGCGCTCTTTCCGAACCGGAGTTACCATGCCGTCCCGTCCTCCCAAATTCCAGCTCGATGCCTGGCTGGCTACCCTTGCCCTGGTTGCGATCTGCCTGATCAGTCTTGGCAATGTGATTGTGCGCTACGCGACCGATGCTTCTTTTGCGTTTACTGAAGAATTTTCGGTGTTCCTTCTTGTGGTGCTCACCTTTGCTGGCGCTGCGGTGGCTGCGCGACACAACCAACACATCCGCATCGAGCTGATAGAGCATTACCTGCCGCCCTGGGGGCAAAAGGTGGTCTTTGTGCTGCAATGGCTGGGCGGTGTGACGGTTCTGGGTGTCATGACATGGTATGGCAGCACCTTTGCCCTGCAGGAATACCAGTGGGAATCGCTGTCACCGGGGCTGGGCTTGCCTAACTGGATCTATGTGATGTGGCTGCCGCTGTTGTCCGTGGCCATCATCATCCGTATGACCCAGAACCTCGTGGACCGCCTACGCGGCAAGGAAGACCCGGAGGTAATCCATGAGTCCTGACGTGTTGATGATCGTCAGCTTCCTGCTGGCATTGTTGCTGGGTATGCCAGTGGCTATTGCGCTCGGGATGGGCGGGTTGGTCGGTATCGTGGCGGGACTGCCACCTGCAATGTTGGGCACGTTCGGTACCAACACCTATAACAGCGTCGCCAAATACCCGCTGATTGCGATTCCCCTGTTCATTCTGACCGGGCTGATTTTCGAGCGTGCGGGCGTAGCCGCTGCTTTGGTGCGGTTTGCCCAGTCGATCATCGGCCCTCGCCATGGAGGGCTAACTGTCGTTGCGGTGCTGGTGTGCCTGATCATGGGTGGCATGAGCGGTTCTGGCCCTGCTGATGCAGCCGCTGTCGCGATGGTGATGCTGCCGAGCATGCAGAAGGCCGGTTATCCGAAGCCGTTTTCAGCGTCACTAATTGCGGCCTCGTCGTCCACCGCAATCCTGATTCCGCCGTCCATTGCGTTGATTCTCTATTCCATCGTGGTGCCCGGCGTTGATCTGCGAGCGCTGTTCGCCGCCGGTATTTTTCCGGGCATTCTGGCCGGCGTGTCCCTGCTGGCGCCAGCGTTGTATTTCGCGAAGAAGTACCGTTGGGAAGACCCTGAAGCGGTCGAACGCCCTCCTTTCTGGCCAAGCTTCAAAGCGGCCTTGCCCGCGCTGTTTGCACCAGTGATCATTCTTGGCGGCCTGCGATCAGGCCTGTTTACGCCCACTGAGGCGGCCGTGGTGGCGGTAGCATACGGCGTGCTGGTTGGTTGTGTGTTGTATCGAAATCTGAGCCTGCGGAACCTCTGGGGGCTGATGACAGACGCCGCCGTTACCTCCGGTGTGGTGATGTTTATCATTGCGCTGGCGGGCATCTTCGCCTGGGCGGGGACAACGTTGGGTACTTTCCAGCACCTCGCGGATGCTTTGCTGTCGCTCTCTGAAAACGGCTGGGTGCTGTTGGGTCTGGTGATGGTCCTGGTGCTGATAGCCGGTATGCTTCTGGATGCCATCTCGATCTACCTGATCCTGATTCCGATTGTGTTGCCGCTGATGAATCATTTTGGCTGGAACCCGATCTGGTTTGGCATATTGCTGGCCATGAACATCGCCATTGGCCAGTTCACGCCGCCGGTTGCTGTTAACCTGATGGTGACCACCCGGATTGCCAATATTCGCCTGGAACATACCATAGGCTGGGCAATGGTCTTTGTGGCTGCGATGGCTGTCAGCCTGGTGCTGGTGATGTTGGTGCCAGGGATCGCGCTGTGGTTGCCGGAAAAGCTTGGCTATGTCGTGGGTTCATGGTAAATAACGCACCGCTACGCTTTGGCCTCCCCAAGGATCACCTATGAATCAACATGATCTGCTTTACGGTTTCAGCAGTGTTGTTATCGTTGTAATTCTCTTCATGGCGATAGTTGCGCTTAATGAGGTGGGATTTAGAGTAGGGCGTTTCGTACAGTCCCATACCGACGATGAAGTTAAAGCGCTCACGAGCTCCATTCAGGCCAGCGTACTGGGTTTGTTGGCATTGTTGCTCGGGTTTACGTTCAGTATGTCCATGCAACGATATGATAATCGAAGCATGGCCTTGATAGACGAAGCGAACGCCATAGGGACCGCGATACTGAGGGTCCAATTGCTGCCCGAGGCATACAGAGACGAAGCTGGCAATTTGTTCCGGCAATATGTTGGTTTGCGTGTGGAAATAGGCCAGTTGGACCTTACAAAGACCGAAGAGCGTAATTCCTACAATGACAGAATTGCCAGTTTGCAGAATCGGTTATGGGCGTTGGCTATATCAGCTACCGAGGTGGATCCTCGACCAGTAACAACGGGTGTATTTGTAAAATCACTTAATGATGTTATTGATAGCCAAGGTAAAAGAAATGCATTGCTTCAGATGCAAGTCCCCGAAGTTGTATTGATTTTACTATTTATAGTGTTCGTCTCCTCTGGCGGGATAATGGGGTACTCAGCAGGTTTGAGTGGAAAACGCATGTTCGCGCCGATAGTGTTGGTCTCGGTATTAATTACCTTGATCGTGTTTATCATAATTGATCTGGATCGACCAAAGCGTGGCCTTATCCAGGTGAACCAGAGTGTCATGGCTGAACTGCTGAATGATCGCAAAGAGTGATTCATGCCGGTATCGTTATCTTATACTTTCTCAATCTGAGCCGGCACGTATTTGTGCCATGGCGTTCCTGCAAAGAAATCCCTGCTTGAGCTGGCGGTCAGCTCGTTTGGGGGTATACCGATCTGAACGGTTTCCCCGCTTTCCCGGCGATAGTCAATGCCAAGGCCGTTGGGTAGCGCCACGGTCCCCTTTCTCTGAATGTCGTTTATCTCAACAAAAGTGGTCGCTGAGCCCGTTGCAGTTGTTATACGGGCTGTGTCGCCGTTTGCAAGGCCGAGATCAAGGGCATCGTCAGGATTGAGATAAAGGCTTGATGCCAGCCCCTTACTGTCCCAGGAGCCATCTCGGACTATCGTATTGGCTGTGGTGGCCCGTCGATTACCGGCCGCCAGCACAAAGGGAAAGCCCGCCGGATTCTGCAATGGCGTTTTGTCGAGGTTCTGGACCTGCGGGAACAGTTCTTCAACGTGGAGCAGAATACGCTTGTCGCTGTAACCGACCCGGTTCCAGCTATCGGCGTAGTCGCTGATGTCGGTATAGATAAATCCGGATGTTGCTGAGATCAGGGTTTCGAACATGGCCTCACCAATTTTCCAGGCCGACCCTTCAAAGCCAGCGCTTTTCGCATATTGGGCTTTTTTGCGCGCAAACTGATGACACAGGGCCCAGAATGGCGCCGCTTCAGCGCGCTTACCGTCGCAGAGAGTTGGCCCAAGCGTTCGGTACAACAGTGCCGGCGCAGCCTTCATTACCTGGGGGTTCTTTGCCGCCAGGGCCGTAAAGACAAGCGCAAACGGACGGCGCCCGAGCTTCAGGGCGCCTCGCAAAGCACTCACATGGGTCTGGCTGATCCCTCCCAGTGCTTCGACAAGACGGGTATGTATTTCCGATTCCGGTAAGGTGCCCGGGAGTGGATCAACAATCGGATGGCGCAAATGGAAATGGTTGCGTGGGAATTCCACCGGGAAGAAAGTGCACTCATGCTTTTCGAACTGGCTGGCGGCTGGAAGCACATAGTCTGCAAGCTTTGCTGTTTCCGTCATCGCCACGTCAATTACAACAGAGAACTCCAGCGCGGATAGCGCCTCTCGCATCCGAGGGCTGTCGGCGTAGGCGTGAGCAGGGTTAGAGCTCTGAATAATCGCCGCACGGAAGCGGTCAGGGTGATCGGTGAGTATCTCATCAGGCACTTCATTACAGGGCAGTAGCCCGGCGATGATGCGCGATCCGAGTACCGGGCTGACTTTGTTCGGCTTCTCCCCGGGTTTGGCGGATGACGCACCCTGTTTAGCCCCCTCCGTTACCGAGAGCAGGGGCACCGGAATGTTCTGGCCACCTTTTTTGGCAAAGTTTCCGGTAATGATCCACAGGATACGTTGGAGGTAGCTGACCAGTGTGGAGTGCACATTCTGCTGGGTTCCAAGATCCTCGAATACTGCAACCGATTCGGCTTGGGCTATGCGCCGCGACGCCGAACGGATCAGTTCCTCGTCCACATCACAGAAACCGGCATAATCACTGATATCAAGGCTTTCGAAATGGGGGCGGATGGCTTCAAAACCGCGTGTATGAGCAGCGATAAAGGCCACATCGGTGAGATTTTCCTGCACAATCGTTGCGATCATGGCAGACAGACACCAGGCGTCGGTTCCGGGTTTTACCCGCAGGTGGAAGTCGGCCATCCTGGCGGAATCTGTCAGCGCCGGATCAAGTACGATCATGGAGCGTGCCGGGTCTTTGGCTATGTCATTAAGCACCTTGCGTGTTTGCGGAAAGCCATGGGCCTGCCAGGGGTTTTTGCCCACAAAAACGGCAACTTCCGTATTGTGGAAATCACCGTGGGGGCCGCCACCGCCGAACATTTTTCCGGCCACCCAGAACTCACCGGTTTTCTCCTGGGCAAGCGCATTGGTCTGATACCGTACACCCAGTGTTCTGGTCAGGGCAGTGCTGTAGAGTGCCCCTAAATGGTTGCCCTGGCCGCCTCCGCCAATGAAGTAAATCTTATCGCCACCGTGTGTATTTTTTATGCTCTGCAACCCTGCAGCCACCTCGCGAATGGCTGTTTCCCAGTCTATGGCTTCGTAGGTGCCGTCCGGTCTGCGCCGCATTGGGCTGTTCAGCCTGTCGGCGCCCATCTGGTAATGGTTCAGCCGCGCGGCTTTGTTACACAGATAGCCTTCTGAAGAGACGTGTGCTTTGTCGCCTTTGATCTTGAGCAACTCCCGTCCGTCTTTGCCGCCGACTTTGACTTCAAGGCCGCAGTTAATGGAGCAGAGAATGCAGGCTGTCTTCTTGTACTCGGTATCAGCGCTTTGTGTTTTCATAAAACCCTTCTTGTTATTCTCGATGTTCAATGAAAATTGATTTAAAAAGTAAACCAAATAACTCGTAAAGACAATCTTTGGTGTTCGATGTAAGGTGTTTGCTGCTCGGTTACCTACCTCGGTTAGGGAGTGCCATGACGGCTGTCCCTAATGCGGGCAAGGGCTTTGCTGTTTGCGCCGGGGCCGGGTTTGGCAAGAATGTCGGCCCAGCCCAATATATTGCCGTCACCGTTCGTCGGTTGCATCGTCGGCAGCGGTCGCAGGTATTGCCGATCGATCAACTCGACGGGCGCGTGATCTTTGTCATACATGTGTGCATTGCTCCACTGCATCATCGCCACAAGGACAGGCACCAGGGACTGCCCCTTGTCAGTCAGTCGATAGGCATAGCGTGTGCCCTGTTCTCCCACATTCTGGCGCTCTAATACTCCGTTGCTCACGAGCATGGCCAGCCGATCACTCAGCAGGTTTCTGGCGGCACCCGTGCTGCGCTGAAACTCAGTAAAACGGGTCGCTCCATAAAATGCTTCCCGGATAATCATCAGTGTCCAGGCATCGCCGAACACGTTGAGAAAGGCGGCAATCGGGCAGGTTTGCGTATGCGGTTTGGCCATTGACTACTCTCATAGCGATTAACACAATGTCATTTTGGTTTTATATTTAAACCTATTTTGCCCTCCTTTTTGAAGCGATTTGTCAGGTGATTGAAACCGGTTACCTGTCCAGTACTCTGAACAACGGGCCGGAAAAGCCCATTATGAACAGCGCCGGAGTGTGGCTCCGCTGCCGAAAAAATTTAGAACCTAGAGGTAAAGATGACCATCCAGAATCTGCTGGGAATTGATCTACCCGTCATCCAGGCGCCGATGGCCGGTGTGCAGGGGCATGAATTAGCCGTGGCGGTGTCCAATGCGGGAGGGCTGGGTTCGTTGCCCTGTGCCATGCTTAGCTCTGAAGCACTGCGAAAAGAATTGGAAGCACTGACAAGCCAGACCAGCAAACCCTACAACGTCAACTTCTTCTGTCACACGCCACCAGAGCCAGACGCCGATGCAGAGCGCCACTGGCGCGAGGCCCTCTCACCATATTTTGACGAGCTGGGTATTGATTCCAATAATGTATCCGCGCAAGCAGGAAGGGCTCCTTTCAGCTCTGAGGCAGCGGATGTGTTGGCGGACTTCAAGCCGCCGGTGGTGAGTTTTCATTTTGGCTTGCCAGCACCCGAGTTGATGGCCCGTATAAGAGGGTGGGGCGGGAAGATACTGTCAACCGCCACAACCGTGGACGAAGCGCTCTGGCTGGAGGCGCAGGGCGTCGATGCCATTATCGCGCAAGGGCTTGAAGCGGGTGGCCATCGCGGGTTTTTTCTGTCGCGGGACATCAGCACTCAGGTCGGCACTTTTGCCCTGGTTCCACAATTGGTAAACGCGGTAAAAATCCCCGTTATCGCCGCTGGCGGCATCGCGGACTCCAAAGGCGTACAGGCTGCAATGGCGCTTGGGGCGGCCGGAGCGCAGATTGGCACCGCGTATTTGTTGTGCCCCGAAGCTCAAACCAAAGCAGTGCATCGCGCCGCCCTGAAGTCAGGGACCAGCCGTGTGACCGCGTTGACCAATCTGTTCAGCGGTGGCGCAGCCCGGGGTATTGTGAACCGCTTGATGCGTGAACTCGGGCCGATGAGTTCCAGCGCTCCAGCATTCCCCCTAGCGTCATCCGCCATTGCACCATTGCGTGCAAAAGCTGAAGCCGATGGGAGTGGTGACTTTTCGCCTCTGTGGGCGGGGCAGAATGTCAGTGGCTGCAAGGAGGTTTCGGCTGCAGTCCTTACGCGGGAATTGGCGAGTGTGGGTGAGTAAGCAATATCAAATCAAGTGATAAACTCAGGAGTATATAGGCATGGAAGCTCGGGACTTCTTCGAAATAAGCAGCCGGAGCCGGTGATTTTTGAGGGTTAGTCGCCGCTATGATGCGGCGAAAGACCAAATTGACCTTGTCTTCGCAATTGCCTGCAATAGACTGATAACAGCAGCCGGAAACCCTTTTTAGGGCGTTGTGGCGGCTTGATAATCAAAGAAAGGCCAACCAATGAGAGGAATAACCGTGCCCGCTATCTCCCCTTTATACCGCGCAGCGGCTCTTACCCTTGTTCTGATCGCCGGGCCGACTATGGCTGCTGATCCAGTGGTAGTCTCGTCCAAGATCGATACGGAAGGCGCTGTATTGGGCCAGATGATCCTGCAAACCCTCAAAGAGGCCAATATTCCGGTTGAAAACCGTCTGCAGCTCGGCGCGACCAGCATCGTGCGCAACGCCATCAAGGCCGGCGAGATAGACCTGTACCCGGAGTACACCGGCAATGCCGCTTTCTTCCATGACCAGGCAGATAGGGACATCTGGAAAGACGCCGACAAGGCCTACGAGCAGGCTGCCAGCCTTGATAAGAAAGCCCATAACATTGTCTGGCTAAAGCCGGCGAAAGCCAACAATACCTGGGCCATGAGTGTGCGGGGCGATCTGGCTCGTGAGAACGGTTTGAACACGCTTGAAGATCTGGCTTCCTATATCAATGGCGGCGGCGCCTTCAAGTTTGCAGCCAGTGCCGAGTTTGTTGAATCTGCCAGTGCGCTGCCCGCGTTCCAAGAGGCGTATGGTTTCAAGCTGGGGTCTGACCAGTTGCTGATCCTGTCCGGTGGCAACACGGCTGCGACGCTCCGGGCTGCGGCCCTGACCGACAACGATGTGAACGGCGCCATGACTTACGGCACTGATGGTGGTCTGAACGCACTCGATCTGAAGGTGATGGAAGACACCCTGGGCGTTCAGCCGGTCTATCAACCCGCGCCTATCGTGCGCGCAGAGGTGCTGGAAACGTATCCGAACATCCGCGAGGTTCTTGCGCCGGTCTTTGAGTCGTTGGATCTCGAAACCCTTCAGCGCCTGAATGGTCAGGTTGCGGTGAACGGTGTGCCTGCCGAGGCCGTTGCCCGGGACTATCTGGATTCCCTGGCCCAGGACTGAGGTTTGTCCATCACCGAGCCTTTGCGCCAAACGGTTCCAAACAGAGTCATCCCGGTGCTTGGGGTGTTGTCCCTGGCACTGGTCTGGTTGCTGGACCTTGGCACTATCCAGCCCAACCGTATTGTCCCGGGTACCGGCCATGGCCTGCTTTCGGCCGTGGGATGGACAGGGGCAGGGCTGGTCACTGGGGTTCTGTTGGCGACCACTGTGCTGTCGATGGTGCCGGTGCGTCGGCGTTATGAGCTCCTGCTTGGGTTGATTGGACTTTCACTGGCGATGATGCCGCTGTTGCCGGAAGTGTTTGCCTCCCGCCATCTGCCCGAGGATTCGCCCTACGCCCGCTCGTCTGTCGGGGCGGGGTTCTGGTCCCTGTTGTTCCTGCTTTCGCTGATGTTAGTTGAGGCCCTTGGCCGGCTTGAAGCCCGGCGTTGGCTGCAACTGATGCTGCTGGTGTTTGTCGGTGGAAGCTGGCTTTTTTTTCTGCGCGGCGAGGGCCTGGAAAGTCTGTCGCTGGTGCGGGAGTTCAACGCTCGCCCCGACAAGTTTCAGCAAGCGCTCTGGACGCACCTGGCGCTGGCATTGGGTGCGGTTGCCATCAGTGCAGGCCTGGCGTTCGCCCTGGCGCTTAAAATGATTCGTAGCCCCGCCTGGCAGCGTCCTCTTCTGGGCGCCGTGAGTTTTTTACAAACCATTCCCAGCCTTGCGGTGTTTGGTTTGCTGATTGCGCCACTCAGTGCGCTCTCGTCAGCGCTCCCGTTCCTGCAGGATCTTGGCATTCGCGGGATTGGTTGGGCGCCGGCGCTACTGGCGTTGATCGCTTACAGTTTACTGCCGATGGTGCGTAACACCTTTGTGGCTCTTACCGAAGTTCCCGAAAGCCTGGCCGATGCGGCTCGGGGCATGGGGATGAATGAACACCAGGTGTTTTTTCAACTCAAGCTACCGTTGGCGCTGCCGGTGATCATTGAGGGGGTACGCATCACAACCATTCAGGCAATCGGCCTGACGGCGGTAGCGGCCCTCATCGGCGCGGGTGGTTTCGGTGGTTTTATCTTTCAGGGGCTGGGGCAGGCGGCGATGGACCTGGTATTGCTCGGTGCTTTGCCTACGATTGCGTTGGCGCTGCTTGCCGACGCGTTACTCACGATGCTGGCGGCCAGTCTCAAGCCGACACCGGCAACGGCCTGATAGGGGAAGGAACTGGTCGGATGATTGAACTGAAGAATATCTCCCGGCGTTTCGGCGATACCATCGCAGTGGATGGGGTAAACCTGACCATTGAAACTGGTGAGGTCTGCGTGCTGGTGGGCAGTTCGGGCTGCGGTAAATCGACCACGCTTCGTATGATCAACCGGCTTTTGCCTTATAGCGCTGGCGAGATACTGGTGGATGGTGAGGACATCACCACCATGAACCCGGAACAGCTTCGGCTGAACATGGGATATGTGATTCAGGGTACGGGGTTGTTTCCTCACTGGACGGTGGCACGCAACATCGCCATGGTGCCCAGGTTGTTGAACTGGCCCAGGGAGCGGATCGACGCACGAGTCGATGAGTTGATGACCTTGTTGGATCTCGACCCCAGCGCCCACGCCAACAAATACCCCCAGCAATTGTCTGGCGGCCAGGCCCAACGGGTCGGTGTTGCGCGGGCATTGGCGGCGGACCCCAACATTCTGCTGATGGACGAACCTTTCGGTGCATTGGATGCGATCACGCGGGAAAACCTCCAACTGGAAATGCTGCGGATCCAGAAGCAGGTCCGTAAAACCACCGTTTTCGTGACCCACGATATTGATGAAGCACTGAAGCTGGCCACCCGCATTGCCGTGATGGATCAGGGGCGCATCATCCAGCATGACACGCCGGAGAATATCCTCCGCCATCCAGCGTCGGACTTTGTTGAAAACCTGATTGGCAAGCAGGACCGCGGTCTGAAACTGATGAGCCTGCGGCCTGTGCGGGACCTGATGGCTAATCACTCCGAGCCGCGGCAGTCAGAACCTGGAGAGCATACGCTCAGGGAGGAAGACAGTATTCGCCTGGCCCTGTCCGTGATGCTCTGGCGGGACCTGCGGCAGGTTGCGGTGTTCAATGCGCAAGGGCAGGAGACGGGTGTGATTACCCGTGAACGCATTATCCAGGAAGGCGTGTGATGCGTGTCTGGTTACCTGCCACTCTTTTGGCCTCGCTGCTGCTCGCGCTGAGTGCCGGCATGCCGGTGCTGGAGCCATTGTTCAATTGGGTGCAGCCGGGCAAGCAGCAGGTGATCTATGAACGGGAGAGCTTTTTATTCCTGCTTCAGAATCACCTGATGCTGGTCGTCGTATCGGCGGCCGTGGGTACTCTCGTTGCGGTGGCTGGCGGCATCTTTGTTACCCGTCCTTTTGGCCGCGATTTCCTGCCCCTGGTCGGCCAGGTGGCTTCTATTGGCCAGACCTTTCCGCCGGTGGCTGTACTTGCGTTGGCGGTACCAGTGCTTGGTTTCGGCGAGGCTCCGATCCTTCTTGCGTTGGTGCTTTATGGCTTGCTGCCCATTCTGCGTAATACCCTGGCGGGTCTGGAAGGTATCGATCCGGCTGTACGGGAGGCAGCACTGGGTATGGGCATGTCGCCAGTGCAGGTCCTCGTGCGAGTAGAACTGCCCCTGGCCGGAAGGGTCATTCTCGCGGGTATTCGAACCTCTGTTACTATCAATATCGCGACCGCCGCTATCGGCTCAACCATTGGAGCCCGCACCCTGGGCGATCCGGTGATTGCCGGGCTGGTGAACGGCAATACCGCGTATGTGCTGCAAGGAGCGATTCTGATCGGGTTGCTTGCGCTGACAACGGATAGCCTGTTTGAAGCACTTGAACGATCCTGGGATCGTCGATTGCAATCCGTAGGAGTCTAGATGGGTAGTTATCTGCTGTTTGTTGTTATCGCTGTAGCGACTGTCCTCAGCCCGGGGCCAGGCGTTATGTTGACACTGACCAACGCCATTCGATTCGGTGTGTCCGGTGCCGTCGGCGGAATTCTGGGGATTGCCTTTGGTACTTTCATTGTTGCGGGTATTTCAGCCACAAGCCTGGGCATTGTACTGGCGACGTCGGCGACGGCGTTTAGCATCTTGAAGTTTATCGGTGCCGCCTACCTGATTTATCTGGGGGTAAAACTGTGGCGGTCTCCTGTCACCGAAATAGCGCAAAATGCGGCTGCGGTCAGAAGCAGAAAATTCCAGTTCCTTGAAGGTCTGGCGTTGCAACTGACAAACCCGAAAGCTGTATTCTTTTTCCTGTCTGTTTTTCCTCAATTTGTTGATTATTCGACTGAATTTGTCGGCCAATTTGCCCTTTTAGTGGTCACTTACAGCGCCCTGGTTGTCGCCATCCACTTGTTGTATGCGCGCCTCGCCAGATCAGCCCGTGGCTGGCTTTCATCCGAAAAAGGGGGGCACTTGGTCAATAAACTGGGTGGGGCGACGTTTGTCGGTTTTGGTGTGGGGCTGGCAACGGCGAGCAGGTAACGATGTTGAGTGGAGGATAAGCATGGTGCAAAGTGAAACAAACTCTCAGTTCAACGCGGAATTACTTTGTCCAGCCAAGCCCGGCGAAGGCGCTCCCTGGGCTTTTATCGTTCTGCCCCGGGAGGCAAGCGAAAAGCTTCCCAGGCGGGGAAGAACAACGGTAGAGGCCAGCCTCAACGGTCATCATTTTCAGGTAACGCTTGAGCCCGATGGTCAATTGAGCCATTGGCTAAAGGTGAGCAAGGAACATCTCGAAGCTGCAGGTGTGAGCGTCGGTGATGTTGTTGATTTGGGCATCAGGCCGGTGGACCAGGAACCTGAACCAGAGGTCCCCTCGGACCTGAAAGAGGCTCTGGCAGCGGCCCCCGAGGCTCGGGCAGTTTGGAATGATACAACCACCATCGCGCGTCTGGACTGGATTCACTGGATTGTCTCAGCCAAGCAGGCGAAGACCCGGACGAAGCGGATTAGTGATGCGTGCGACATGCTGGCCTCGGGAAAGCGGCGCGTTTGCTGTTTTGATCCCTCTGGTTATTACAGCAAAGCGTTGAGTGCGCCCAAGGCGGCGGACACACAGGAGATCGGATGAGCAACCCCGGTTTACCAAGCCCCCTGCGGCGAGCTCTCCCGCTTGTCACAATCCTTTTGCTCACCGCCTGCGATGCGCCACAACTGCTTCCGCCTGACACCCGCCTTCCGGACGGCAGTACCTATTCCGGTGATATCCGGGACGGTTTATTTCACGGTGAAGGCAGCTACGCCTTTACCGGCGAATCGGAGGATCTGGGCAGCCTCACAGGAATCTGGGAGTTTGGTGAGTTCGTCGATCAGGAAGAGTACGTCGCGGAAGCACCTGTCCCGGAAGAACCAGCGCTTTTGACTGAGACTATTCTCGTCGAAGACCGTCAGCGCCTGAACAACCAGATCGAGAGCCTCGCCCCGGAACAGGCGGGGGTGGCAGACGCCTACTTTCTGGCCGTGGGTGGCGACGGTACCGAGTCGGTGTTCATGCGCGATATCCAGGTTGCCAAAACTGGCCTTCAGGCGCAGTTTGATGTGGAAAACCGCGCCATCATGCTGCTCAATCACCGGGACTATGAAACGTTTCCCCTGGCTACCCGGCCATCCATTGCCTCAGCTCTGGAGGCATTGGATGCGCAGATGAATCCCGAGGAAGACCTGCTCGTGGTTCACCTGGTCAGCCACGGCATGCAAAACGGGCAGCTGCTGTTGCAGCAACCCGGTATCGAGTTGCCGAACCTCTCGCCGCAGGATTTCGCGGAAATGCTGGAACCACTGAACGTGCGCCGAAAACTGCTGGTTATTTCTGCATGCTACTCCGGCCAGTGGATAGAACCACTCAAGGACGCAGACACACTGATCATTACCTCCGCCCGGGCAGACCGTACCTCTTTCGGCTGCGGTGATGACTCGGAGATGACCTGGTTCACCAAGGCGGTTTATCAAAGTGTGGGACTGTCATTGGCCGACCCTGATGCCATGTTCGAGGACATCAACCAACAGATCCGAGCCTGGGAAGAAGAGATTGGTATGGAGGAATCGAATTGGTCCTATCCCCAATCCCATTTAGGTGAGCGTTTAAGGGAATGGTTAAGTGAGCGTTGATTCTTGAGGGGGCTGACAGTGTTATTCATTCTTTGTGTTTTAAAATTTTTCGTCTGGAGGTAAATAGTTCAATGACCCCAGTCGACATTGATACCCTGCTGGAAACCATCCCCGACGCCCGCGACGGTCTCACCCGCACGGAGCGGATCATTCTCTATGTATTACACGAAACCCAGCGCGAGTTAAAGGGACGCAATGTGCCAACGGTGATGCTCTACGGCCGGGTAGTGGAATACGTCAACATCAGCGAGGCTGAGCTTCATGTTTACCTGGACAGGCTGGGTGTGAGGGGCGGCTGAATTGCCCCAGGTCATTGATTTTCGCCGCTCATTATTTGCGCAATCGCCAATCCACTGTTAGGTTTCTAGTCAGGGCTTCATCCTGAATTCGTAGGGAGAGCGCATGGCAGACACCGTCACTGACTTGCTGGTTCGCTACTGGGCCACCGGCTTCTTCATCGTTGCCACATTGGGCCTGTGTGCCTTTATGGTGGGCGCCTCCAGCGTGCTTGGAGGGCGTAGCCGGGGTGTCAGCAAATCCCTCCCTTTCGAGTCCGGCATTGTTGGCACCGGTGATGCCAGACAGCGCTTTTCCGTCAAGTTTTATCTGGTCGCGATGCTGTTCGTGATCTTCGATATCGAAGCCGTGTTCCTGTTTGCCTGGGCCATTGTCATTCCCGACGTGGGCTGGACAGGGTTCTGGGGCGCGGCGGTTTTTATCCTGATTCTGCTGGCCGGTCTGCTCTATGACAGTCGTACCGGTGCCCTGGACTGGGCCCCGGAATCATCCAGCGGTAGACCTCGTAGTCCGGCAGGCTGATTCAACGCACCCGATTATGGCGCGGGTCAACGGTGATTCCACTGTTGGGTCCAGCGCCCATGGAGGCGCAGCATGTCCTACACACTGACCAGGGCGGAACCTTCGCCGGAAGGTGACACGCAATACCCGGTACGGCAACAGGAACCGTCAGAAGATCCTGTTAAACGTCAGCTTGAACGCAATGTGTTCACCGGCAAGCTGAGTGACGTTCTCAATTCCGCGGTCAACTGGGGCCGGAAGAATTCCCTCTGGCCCTACAACTTCGGGCTGTCCTGCTGCTATGTGGAAATGACCACGGCTTTCACCGCGCCCCACGACATTGCCCGTTTCGGTTCCGAAGTTATCCGCGCATCGCCCCGACAGGCTGATTTCATGGTGATTGCCGGCACCTGCTTTATCAAGATGGCCCCGGTGATCCAGCAACTGTACGACCAGATGCTGGAGCCCAAGTGGGTCATATCCATGGGCTCCTGCGCAAACTCCGGCGGTATGTACGATATCTACTCGGTGGTGCAGGGCGTCGACAAGTTTCTGCCGGTGGATGTGTATGTCCCCGGTTGCCCGCCCCGGCCAGAGGCCTTTCTGCAGGGCTTGCAGTTGCTACAGGACTCCATCCAGGAAGAGCGCAGACCCTTGTCCTGGGTGGTGGGCGACCAGGGTGTCTATCGGGCAGACATGCCCTCTCAAAGGGAGAAGTGGCGGGATCAGCGCATTCAGGCCACCGAACTGCGAACGCCGGACAAGCTGTGACAAACGCAACCATATCGAAAGGCACCGCTGACCTCGAGAGCCTGCTTGGCGATTTTCGGGAGGATGTACTGCATGTACAGCCTACGTTGACGGGCATGCCGGTATTCTGGGTGTCTCGTGAGAGCATCGTGGATATCCTGACTCACTTGAAGCAGCAGCCAGCACCATTTTCCATGCTCTATGACCTGTCGGCCGTGGATGAGCGTTTGCGTGGCCACAGAAACGGGCTGCCGGAGGCAGACTTCACGGTGTTCTACCACGTGCTGTCGGTGGAGCGTAATGAAGACCTGATCCTGAAGGTTGGGCTGCCAGAGAGTGATCTGCGGGTACCTACTGTTAGCAAAGTCTTCGCCAATGCCAATTGGTACGAGCGGGAAATCCTGGACATGTTTGGCATCGCCGTCGCCGGACATCCGCATCCTGAGCGGATCCTGATGCCGCCAACGTGGACAGGCCACCCACTGCGGAAGGATTACCCCGCCCGGGCCACCGAGTTTGACCCCTACACCCTGACCGTGGAAGGCCAGGATGCGGAACAGGAAGCCATGCGGTTCGACCCGGAAGCCTGGGGCATGCAGCGTGAACGCGACGGGGCGGAGTTCATGTTCCTCAACCTGGGGCCTAATCACCCGTCCGCCCACGGGGCTTTTCGCATTGTGCTGCAACTGGACGGTGAGGAAATCGTCGATTGTGTGCCTGACATTGGCTACCACCACCGGGGCGCCGAGAAAATGGCCGAGCGCCAATCGTGGCACAGCTTTATTCCCTACACCGATCGCATTGATTACACCGGTGGGGTGATGAACAACCTGCCTTATGTGCTGGCGGCAGAAAAACTGGCCGGTATTGAGGTGCCGGACAGGGTGAAGGTGATTCGGGTGATGATGGCCGAGATGTTCCGCATTACCAGCCATCTGTTGTTCCTCGGGACTTACCTGCAGGACCTGGGCGCCATGACACCTGTGTTCTACACCTTCAGCGACCGGCAGCGGGGCTATGAGGTGATCGAAGGCATTACGGGGTTTCGCATGCACCCGGCCTGGTACCGCATTGGCGGTGTGATGCAGGACTTGCCACAGGGTTGGGAAAAACTGGTGCAGGGCTTTCTGGACTGGATGCCCGCACGCCTGAAGGAGTACGAGCGGGCAATGATGGACAACGCCATCGTGCGTGAGCGGACCCGCCATGTGGCGGCCTTCAACACCGCCGAGGCACTGGAGTGGGGGGTGACCGGGCCTAACCTGCGGGCCACCGGCTGCGATTTTGATTTGCGCAAGCAGCGGCCGTACTCCGGTTATGAACAGTTCGATTTTGAGGTGCCGCTGGGTCACAACGGGGATGTGTTCGACCGGGGTCAGTTGCGCATCGACGAAATGCGCCAGAGCCTCCGGATCATCCAGCAATGCGTCAACAATATGCCCGCGGGCGACTATAAAGCGGATCATCCGCTGACCACGCCGCCGCCCCGGGAACGCATGCTGCAGCATATCGAAACGCTGATTACCCACTTCCTGCAGGTGTCCTGGGGGCCGGTACTGGAACCCAATGAATCCCTGCAGATGATTGAGGCCACCAAAGGCATCAACAGTTATTACCTGACCAGTGACGGCAACACCATGAGCTACCGTACCCGCATCCGTACACCGAGTTTTCCACACCTGCAGCAGATACCGGCAGTGATGCGCGGAGGCTTCGTGCCGGACTTGATCGCCCATCTGGGCAGTATCGACTTCGTGATGGCAGACGTGGACCGCTGATGATGACAACGACACCGCAGACACATCAGATTATCGGCACCGATGGATTCGAACTTCATCCGGCGGACGAGACCGCAATGCTGGAAGAGATGGCGCATTACGAGCAACCCCAGGCCGCGTGTATTGAGGCCCTGAAAATTGTTCAGCGCCGTCACGGCTGGGTGCCGGACGGTGCCATTGGCGCCATTGCAAAGGTTCTTGGTATCGGCCCCGCATCGGTAGAGGGCGTGTCGACCTTCTACAGCCTGATCTTCCGTCAGCCGGTGGGTCGGCACGTGGTGCTGGTCTGTGACAGCAGTTCCTGTTTTCTGAGTGGTTTCGATGAATTGAAACAGGCTCTGGCGAGTCATCTTGGAATTGACTATGGCCAGACGACAGAAGACGGCCGGTTCACCCTGCTACCGGTCTGTTGCCTGGGTGCCTGCGATGGCGCGCCGGCTCTGATGATTGATAATGACACCTATGGCCCGGTGTCACCGGATGACCTGCCGGGTCTGCTGGAGGGTTACCCATGAGCGAGTCCATTTCCAGCCAGCGTACATCCGTGCGTTATCGCAGCCGGCTGTTGCAACCGGAGGCGGATCGTCATCCGGATACCCATCCGCTGACCTGGCGGCTGCGTGACGACGGCGAAGTGATCTGGCTTGACGAATACCTGCTCAAGGATGGCTATCAGTCGGTTCGTACGGCCCTGGACAACGGCGACCCTCAGGCCATCATTGCCACCATGAAAGACGCCAATGTGCGAGGCCGTGGCGGTGCCGGCTTCTCGGCCGGGCTCAAGTGGAGCCTGACCCTGCAGGGCGGCAACATGCCCCGGGGTTACCTGATCTGCAATGCGGACGAGATGGAACCGGGCACCTTCAAGGACCGCCTGCTGATGGAGCAACAGCCACACCTGCTGATCGAAGGCATGATACTGGGGGCTTTGGCCAACAAATCCTTTTACGGATACATCTTTTTACGCGGTGAATACGTGGAGGCAGCGCGAGTTCTGAACCGCGCTCTGGACGAGGCCCGTGAGGCGGGTTGGCTAGGTGCTGACATCAACGGCAGTGGCTTTGATTTCGACATTGCCGTGCACACCGGCGCTGGGCGCTACATCTGCGGTGAGGAAACCGCGCTGATCAACTCATTGGAAGGCAAACGGGCCAACCCCCGTGCGAAACCTCCGTTTCCGGGCCAGTCCGGGGCCTGGGGCAAGCCCTCGGTGGTGAACAACGTGGAAACCCTGTGCAACGTGCCGGCGGTGATCCTCAAGGGTGCGGACTGGTATCAGGCACTTTCGGGCGACCGCACCGCAGATGGCGGCAGCAAACTGTATGGCGTGTCCGGCCCGGTGGATAAGCCCGGCCTGTGGGAGTTGCCCATGGGAACAACCGGCGCCGAGATCCTTGAGCGGGCTGGGGGCATGCGTGGCAACCAATCACTCAAGGCCTGGCTTCCAGGCGGCGCCAGCACCGGGTTTCTGTTGCCGGAGCATCTGGACCTGCCGCTGGATTTCGACACCGTGGGCAAGGAAGGCAGCCGCCTGGGGACGGGACTGCTGACGGTGGTGCCTCAGGAGCAGAGCATGGTGGCGCTGATGCGCAACCTGGAGGAGTTTTTTGCGCGGGAATCCTGTGGCTGGTGCACCCCTTGCCGGGACGGGCTGCCGTGGACGGTCAAACTGCTGTGGGCACTGGAACTGGGGCAGGGTGAAACCGGCGATATCGAACTACTGGACAAGTTGGCGGCGGACTGCGGCCCAGGGCTGACCTTCTGCGCCCATGCGCCCGGCGCCGCCATGCCGTTACAGACGGCCCTGAAACACTTCCGGCAGGAGTTTGAGCAGGGCGTCAGCAAACCCAGGGGTAAGGCCCATCAGGACCCGATTCCGGTGGGAGAAGTCTGAACGAAAGTCATCGAAGGATAGGCAGGCATCATGGCGACGATTCACGTGGATGGACAACGCTATACAGTCAACGGAGCCCACAACCTGCTCCAGGCGTGTCTGTCCCTCGGCCTGGACATTCCCTATTTCTGCTGGCACCCGGCCATGGGCAGTGTGGGGGCCTGCCGCCAGTGCGCGGTCAAACAGTACAAGAACAAGGACGACGACAAGGGCATGGTGGTGATGTCCTGCATGACGCCAGCCGCGGACCAGACCCGCATTGATATCGACGATGAGGAAGCCAAAGCCTTCCGCGCCAGTGTTGTGGAGTGGCTGATGATCAACCATCCCCACGACTGCCCGGTGTGCGAAGAGGGTGGGCATTGTCACCTGCAGGACATGACGGTGATGACGGGCCATGACCGCCGCCGTTACCGGTTCCGCAAGCGCACGCGCCGGAACCAGTATCTGGGCCCGTTCATTGCCCATGAGATGAACCGGTGCATTACCTGTTATCGCTGTGTACGCTTTTACAACGACTACGCCGGTGGTACGGATCTGGGCGCCTTTGGTGCCAAGGATAATGTCTATTTCGGTCGCTACGAAGAAGGCATTCTGGAAAGCCCCTTTGCCGGCAATCTCACGGAAGTATGCCCCACCGGCGTGTTCACGGATCAGAGCCATTCCGAGCGTTACACCCGCAAGTGGGATTTGCAGTTTGCGCCCGGCATCTGCCACCAGTGTTCAATGGGGTGCAACATCAGCCCAGGGGAGCGATACGGAGAACTGCGCCGTATTGAAAATCGCTACCACGGTGAGGTGAACGGTTATTTCCTCTGTGACCGGGGCCGGTTCGGCTACGGTTACGTCAACCGCGCAGACCGTCCGCGGCTGCCGGAATGTCGGGAATCGTCAGGCAGTGAGCCGATCAGCCTCGAAGTGGACACCGCTCTCACCCGTATCAGCGACGCTCTGCGCCATTCGCGCCGTGTGATCGGCATCGGCTCGCCACGGGCAAGCCTGGAGAGTAATCACCAGTTACAGGCACTGGTCGGCGTGGAAAAATTCTCCACCGGCATTGAGGCACGGGAACAGGCCTGCCTTGACCTGATGAATCATCTGCAACGCCATTCCGGCCTGCCAACGCCCACGCCACGGGACATCGAAGATCACGACGCGGTGCTGGTGCTGGGCGAAGACCCGGTCCAGAGTGCCGGTCGCCTGGGCCTGAGCCTTCGACAAGCGGCCCTGGCACGGCGTGAGGCGCTGGGTGAGACCATTGGTGTGCCCGCCTGGAATGCCGAAGCTCTCAAAACCCTGGCGCAGGATCGTTACCATCCGCTGTTTATCGCCTGGCCCACTGCCACGGATCTGGACGATGTGGCCGCAGCTCGCTATGCCCTGAGCCCGGATGGCATTGCCAGCCTTGGCTTTGCGGTGGCTCATCGGATCGACCCGGCAGCCCCGCCAGTGGAGGGGCTTTCCGAGGACATGGCCGAGGCTGCCGAAACCATTGCTACTGCTTTAATGGCGGCAGAACGTCCGCTGGTGGTGAGTGGTGGGTCGCTGGGCTCAGAACCGGTACTGGAAGCGGCCGGGAATGTGGCCAGAGCGTTGTCCCGGCGCGCAAAACGGGGCGGGCTGACACTGATACGGCGCGAAGCCAATAGCGCAGGCGTATCCCTGATGGGCGGCCAACCGCTGGACTGGGCTCTGGAGGAACTGGCCAATGGCCGAGCGGATGCCGTGGTGGTGCTGGAAAACGACCTGTACCAACGATTGCCCCGGAAAATGGTGGATGCAGCGCTGGCGCAGGCAGAGATCTGCGTTGTGCTCGATCATCAACGCACGGCAACGGCCGAGCGCGCCAGTTTCCTGCTTTCTGCGGCCAGTTTTGCTGAGGCGGACGGTACGCTGGTGAATCTGGAAGGCCGGGCGCAACGTTTTTTCCAGGTCTATGACCCCGTTTACATGCGGCCGGAAAGCCGTATTCACGAAAGCTGGCGCTGGTTGCACGCAATGGCGGTGAACCTGCAAGGCGAGAGGGCCGGTGATATTACGCTGGATACCGTCATTGCAGCGTGTGTCGAGGCTCATCCAGAGCTGGGCGGTATGGAGGAGGCCGCTCCCGCCTCACACTACCGCATTGATGGCCTGCAGCTGGCGCGGGAGCCCCACCGATACAGCGGCCGTACTTCCATGCGGGCGAACCAGAACGTCAGCGAGCCACGGGTGCCGCAGGACCCGGATTCCGCGTTTGCCTATTCCATGGAAGGATACAGCGGTTATCACGAGCCGCGGCAGCAGGTGCCCTTTGCCTGGGCGCCAGGTTGGAACTCGCCCCAGGCCTGGAACAAGTTTACCGATGAAGTAGGCGGGCATTTGCGCGGCGGTGACCCCGGCGTGCGTTTGATATGTCCGGTCCCGGGACAGGGCCATTACAGCCCGCCGCCTCAACGTGCCGAAGACGTCGAAAGCGGGGAAAGCTCGCCAGCTTTACGGGCCCTGATTCTGCCGCGGCTGTTTGGTGGCGAAGAGACGTCCTCGTTGGCTGCGCCCATACAGGAGCGTACGCAAACGCCCAGTGTCACCCTGAGCACCGACGACGCTGAACACTTGTCGGTCCGGAGCGGTGACACGGTGACCATTCTCGAGGAAACGCTATCGGTGGTTCAGCAGGATGGTTGGCCCAAAGGCTGGATCGGTCTTCCAGCCGGGCTGTTTGCCGGACTGCTTCCGGGAGAGCCAGTCGCACTGGACAACTCCGCTGGAGGTGAGCCATGAGCTGGTGGACTCCGCAATTGGCTGCCATTGCCTGGGGGATGTTCCAGGCGCTGGTTATCCTGCTGGGCGCCGTGCTGCTGGGTGCCGTTATGACAGTGGTGGAGCGTCGCCTGCTGGGGCTCTGGCAGGACCGTTACGGGCCCAATCGGGTCGGACCGTTTGGCACTCTGCAACTGGTTGCGGACATGATCAAGATCTTTTTCAAGGAGGACTGGATACCGCCGTTCGCCGACCGACCGCTGTTCGTCCTGGCGCCGGTGATTGCCTTTGCCTCCTTGCTGCTATCGTTCGTGATCATCCCTATCACCCCCGGGTGGGGCGTGGCGGACATGCACATTGGCCTGCTGTTTTTCCTGGCCATGGCTGGGGTCAACGTATACGCTGTGTTGCTCGGGGGCTGGTCCAGCGGCAACAAATACGCGCTGCTGGGCGCCATGCGGGCGACGGCCCAGACACTGTCCTACGAAGTGTTCATGGGGTTGTCGCTGATGGGTGTGGTGGCCATGGCCGGGTCGTTCAACCTGCGGGACATCGTCAACGCCCAGGAAGGTTTCTGGTTCATCATTCCCCAGTTCTTCGGTTTTGCCACCTTCCTGATTGCTGGTATTGCGGTGACTCACCGCCATCCGTTTGACCAGCCGGAAGCGGAACAGGAACTGGCTGACGGGTACCACATTGAATATTCCGGCATGAAGTTCGGCCTGTTTTTCATCGGCGAATACGTGGGCATGGTGTTGGTGTCGGCGCTGATCGTCACGCTGTTCTTTGGCGGCTGGCACGGCCCGTGGCTGCCGCCAATCCTGTGGTTTGCGCTCAAGACCGGCTTTTTCCTGATGCTGTTTATCCTGCTGCGGGCGTCGTTGCCCCGGCCCCGGTATGACCGGGTGATGAGCTTTGGCTGGAAGGTGTGCCTGCCGCTCACGCTGATTAACTTGCTGGCCACGGGGGCGGTCATGCTCCTGGTGGCCGAATAGGGAGGCCTTATGGAAAGACAAACAGTCTCGGTGATCAAACGTATGCTCTGGCTGGTGCCCGCCACCTGGTCGCAATTGCGAACACTGGGCATGGTGTTCATGCACAGCTTCCGCAAGCGGGAGACGGTGAATTACCCGGAGCAGGACGTCTATCTGCCACCACGCTATCGAGGGCGTATCGTACTGACCCGCGACCCGGACGGGGAAGAGCGTTGCGTGGCCTGCAACCTATGCGCGGTGGCCTGCCCGGTGGACTGCATTTCACTGCAAAAGGGCGAGCAGGAAGACGGCCGCTGGTACCCGGAGTTCTTCCGCATCAACTTCTCCCGCTGCATCTTCTGTGGCATGTGCGAGGAGGCCTGCCCGACGTCGGCCATCCAACTGACGCCGGACTTCGAGATGGGCGAGTACGATCGCCAGCAACTGGTCTACGAAAAAGAGGACCTGCTGATCAACGGTCCCGGCAAGGACCATGACTACCACTTCTACAAAGTGGCGGGCATGGCCATCGGTGGTAAAGACAAGGGCCAGGCCCAGAACGAGGAGGCGCCGGAGGATGTGCGCACGTTGTTACCCTGATCGTCATCGCAATTGCGACCGTAACCTGAAGGAGGCAACCTGATGGAACTGGCCTTCTATATCAGCGGACTGGTGGCGGTGCTGGCCACCATCGGGGTGATCACCGGCACCAGCCCGGTTCATGCGGTGGTGTATCTGATAGTGTCACTGATCGCCGTGGCACTGGTGTTCTTTGCTCTGGGGGCACCGTTTGTCGGCGCCCTGGAAATCATCGTGTACGCCGGGGCGATCATGGTGCTGTTTGTGTTCGTGGTGATGATGCTGAACCTGCGGTCGGATGCGGAGCAGGAACCGTCATGGCGGAATCCGCGCCATTGGGTGGGGCCGTCGTTGCTGACGTTGCTGCTGCTAGGTGCCCTGGCCGTTCTGATCGGTCAGGGTGGCATGGGGCAGATGATCGATGGTGAGCTGCTGACCGCACGGGCCGTGGCCCTGACCTTGTTCGGGCCCTGGCTGATGGTAGTGGAACTGGCAGCTATTCTCCTGCTGGCCGCCCTGGTGACGGCTTCCCATGTGGGCCGGCGATCAAACCCCTTGCGAAAGCAGACGTCAATGGATAACCGAAACCAGGGAGGCCGCTCATGACGGGCATTCCCATGGAGCATGGGCTGATCCTGGCCGCTATTCTGTTCAGTCTGGGGCTGCTGGGGCTGATGCTGCGCCGTAGCATGCTGTTTGTGCTGATGAGCCTGGAAGTCATGCTGAATGCGGCGGCGCTGGCATTTGTGGTGGGAGCCACAGCCTGGAACCAGCCGGATGGGCAGGCCATGTTCCTGTTGGTGATTACCCTGGCGGCGGCGGAAGCCAGCGTTGGGCTGGCGCTGATGATCCAGCTTTACCAGCGGTTCCGCTCCCTGAATCTGGATGCCGTTAGCAGGATGCGTGGATGATGGCGATGGCAGTGACTCTTTCGTTTCTGTTGCCTCTGGCGGGCACACTGATCCTGGCGTTCAGCGGCGGACGCCTGGGTGCGTTGGCCAGTTCCGTGGTGGGCGTCGGTAGCGTAGGGCTGGCGGCGCTGGCCACGGCGTGGGCAATGATGGCTCATTCCGGCGGTAGTGAAGGTATAACCCTTTGGACCTGGATTGCCGTCGAGGATTTCCAGCCCACCATCGGCCTGGCAGTGGATGGCCTGGCACTGGTGATGATGTCAGTGATTACCGGAGTCGGTTTCCTGATTCATCTGTTCGCCGCCTGGTACATGACCGGTGAGGAAGGCATTACCCGCTTCTACGCCTGGATGAACCTGTTTGTATTCAGCATGATGCTGCTGGTGCTGGGAGACAACCTGCTGCTGTTGTTCCTAGGTTGGGAGGGTGTCGGCCTCTGCAGCTATGGCCTGATTGGCTATTACTATCAGGGCAGCGCCAATGGCTGGGCGGCCTTCAAGGCGTTTGTGGTAACCCGCATTGGCGACGTGTTCCTGGCACTCGGGCTGTTCCTGATCTTCATGGAGCTGGGCACACTCGATATCCAGCAATTGCTGGCCCTGGCACCGCAGCAGTGGCAGGAAGGCAGTACAACCGCCAACCTGGCGGCGCTGCTGGTACTTGGCGGTGCCCTTGGCAAGTCGGCTCAGGTGCCGCTGCATACCTGGTTGCCCGACGCCATGGCCGGCCCTACGCCGGTGTCTGCGCTGATCCACGCGGCGACCATGGTCACGGCGGGCGTGTACCTGATTGCCCGGCTCAATGGCCTGTTCCTTCTGGCCCCGGATGTGCTCCTGCTGGTCGGTGTGATCGGGGCTGTGTCTCTGCTGCTGGCGGCCTTTGCGGCTCTGGCACAGACCGATATCAAGCGCGTACTGGCCTATTCCACCATGAGCCAGATTGGCTACATGTTCGTGGCGTTAGGCGTAGGCGCATTCGATGCTGCGATCTTTCATCTGGTGACCCACGCCTTTTTCAAGGCTCTGTTGTTCCTGTCTGCCGGGGCGGTGATCATCAGTTGCCACCATGAACAGGACATGCGTCGGCTGGGCGGTCTCTGGCGCAAGTTGCCCGTGGCTTATGGTGGCTTCCTCGCGGGCGGTGCGGCACTGGTGGCATTGCCACTGGTGTCGGCTGGCTTTTTCAGCAAGGACGAAATCCTGTGGCAGGCAATGGCGGCTGACCAGACCGGCCTATTGATTGTGGGATTGCTGGGCGCGGCGTTGACCGGCATCTACACGGTTCGGCTGATTCTCGGCACCTTCCATGGCGAGCCGGGCAGCGACCACGCCCGACATCCGGAGCCCGGCACCAACCCACTGACTCATCACCTGCCGTTGATCGTGCTGGCGGTGCTGTCCACCTTTGTTGGCGCCTGGCTTTATCCCGGCCTCGGTGAACTCTTCCCGGACGCACCCGGAGAAGCAGCGGAAACCGGCCACACCCTGCTGCAGGTACTGGCCATGGGCGCCGCTGTTGCGGGTTTGCTGCTGGCAGCATGGCTGTTCCTGCGGCAAAGGGAATGGCTCACAAAAAAGACCGGGCAGGGTATAGGCGCCCGCCTGTGGACACTCTGGCACCATGCGTGGGGTTTTGACGCCCTGTTTGACCGGGTGCTGGTGCAGCCCTGGCAGTGGGTGGTGAAGGTTCTGAGGGTGGATCTGGTGAACCTGGTGATGAATTTGCCGGCGCTGTTGGCGCGTGCGCTTAATGCCGGGCTGGTGAAAAGCCAGAACGGTCGCATGCGTAACTACGCCCTGGTGATGGTGTTGGGCGCCACGATCATCCTGCTGGCTCTGGCGGTGTTGCCGGGAGGGAACGCATGATCCTTGTATGGCTGATCCTGATCCCATTTATAGGTGGGCTGCTGTGCTGGCAGGCGGACCGGTGGGGCGATCGGGCGCCTCGCTGGATAGCGCTGGCTACCATGTTGTTTGTTCTGATCATCAGCCTGGTGCTCTGGGTAACCGGTGATTTTGCGTTGCCGGGCGAGGTCACCAGGCATTGGCTGCTGGAATGGAGAACGTCCTGGATCCCGCGTTTCGGTATTGAGATTCATCTGGCGATGGATGGCCTGTCGCTGATCCTGGTGGCGTTGACTGGCTTCCTAGGCGCACTGGCCGTGCTCTGTTCCTGGCACGAGATTGACCACCGTGTGGGTTTCTTCCATCTGAACCTGCTGTTCATCCTCGGTGGTGTTGTGGGTGTATTCCTGGCGCTGGACCTGTTCCTGTTCTTCCTGTTCTGGGAAATGATGCTGGTGCCGATGTACTTCCTGATCGCGCTATGGGGGCACAGTGGCTCAGCGGGGCAGACCCGGATTCGCGCTGCGACCCGTTTCTTTATCTACACCCAGGCGAGTGGCTTGTTGATGCTGGTGGCGATACTGTCACTGGTGTTCGTTCATTACTCCAACACCGGCGAACTGTCTTTCAGCTACGATACTTTGCTGGGCACCGATGTTCCCGATGCGCTGGCGCCCTGGTTGATGCTGGGCTTTTTCGTGGCATTTGCCGTGAAGCTGCCGGTGGTCCCATTCCACGGCTGGCTTCCGGATGCCCATGCCCAGGCGCCGACAGCTGGCAGTGTCGACCTCGCCGGTATTCTGTTGAAAACCGCTGCCTATGGCATCCTGCGGTTTGCGCTGCCGCTGTTCCCGGAAGAGTCTCAGGCGTTTGCGCCTGTCGCCATGACACTCGGGCTGGTGGGCATTATCTACGGCGCCGTACTGGCATGTGGCCAGCAGGACATAAAGCGCCTGATCGCCTATACCAGTATCTCCCACATGGGCTTCGTGCTGATTGCCTTGTATTCGGGCTCGGAACTGGCGATTCAGGGGGCCATTATCCTCATGGTGGCCCATGCCTTCTCCAGTGCCGGGCTGTTCATTCTCAGCGGCCAACTGTATGAGCGCATTCACACCCGTGACATGCGGATCATGGGCGGCTTATGGGGGCGAATCCCGGTGCTGCCCGGTTTTACCCTGTGTTTCGTCGCCGCCTCCCTGGGGATGCCAGCCACGGCCAACTTCGTGGGCGAATTCATGGTGCTGTTTGGCACCTTCCCCAATGCACCGGTCGTCGTGGTGATTGCCAGCGTCGGGCTGGTGCTGGCGGCGATATACTCCCTGCTACTGATGCAGCGGGTGCATTATGGTCCGGAATACCGCCAGGGCGCCTTGAAAGGGCCGGACGCGAGGGAGTACGGCATGATGCTGGCGCTGCTTGTGCTGACGGTAATGGTGGGGCTCTATCCTCAGCCAATACTCGACATTACCGCGCCGATAGCGGGCCCGGCTGCCGAGCTGTTTCAGCAAGCCGGAGCAGAACTGGCAAGCCGTTCAGGGGAGGTGAACTGATGCTGACCCTGGCAAATCTGGTTGCACTCGCACCACTGATCGTTGTTGGTGTCACGGCGGTGATCGTCATGCTTGGTGTAGCCTGGCAGCGGCACCATGGCGCCACGGCGTTGGTTTCGGCCATTGGGCTGGCATTGGCTCTGGCCTGCGTGCCTGTGGCCTCAACAGCATTGTCATCGCCGCCACTGATGGCTGTGGATGGGCTGGCGTTAATGGGCAGCGTGCTGGTGTTGTTGTGTGCGCTGGTCACGGTGGCCCTGAGTCATCATTACCTGACCGGTTATATCGGCCCGAAGGAAGAGTTTTACCTGTTGCTGTTGTGTGCCGTGACCGGGGCATTGGGACTGGTGGCCAGCGATCACCTGGCGACCCTGTTCATCAGTCTGGAACTGTTGTCGATGCCCCTCTACGGCATGTTGGCCTACAGCTTTCGGGCAGAACGGTCGCTGGAAGCCGGCATCAAGTATCTGGTTCTGTCTGCGGCCGCGACGGCGTTTCTGTTGTTTGGCATGGCGTTGATCTATGCCCGCACCGGGCATCTGGACCTGGCGGGCCTGGCGACGGGGCTGGCAAGCACCTCCGATGCATGGACGCTCGCCGGGGCTGTGCTAATGCTGGTAGGGCTTGGCTTCAAGCTCTCCATTGTTCCCTTTCATCTCTGGACGCCGGACGTTTACCAGGGCGGGCCAGCGCCGGCCACCATTTTCCTGGCCACGGTCAGCAAGCTGGCGGTGTTCGTGCTGTTGCTGCGTCTGGTGACAGTTGCGCCGGTGTTTAACAACGACTGGTTGAACACACTGATAACACTGTTGGCCCTGATCACCATGTTGGGGGGCAACCTGTTGGCGCTGTTCCAGTCCAACCTGAAACGACTGCTTGGCTATTCCTCCATTGCTCATTTTGGCTACCTGATGGTGGCCATCGTTGCAGGTGGAGCTCTGGCGGTAGAAACCGTGGGGGTTTATCTGGTGACCTACCTGGTCACCACACTGGCAGCCTTCGGCGTGGTTACCCAGCTGTCCAGCCCGTTTAGTGGTGAAGATGCCGCCGGACTGCATTATTACCGTGGGCTGTTCTGGCGTCGTCCATGGCTGGCTGCAGTGATGACCGTGAGCTTCCTGTCTCTGGCTGGCATTCCGCTCACTGCAGGATTTATCGGCAAGTTCTATGTGTTGGCACTGGGGGTTGCCGAAAACCGCTGGTGGCTGGTGGGCGGTATCGTCGCAGGCAGCGCCATTGGGCTGTTCTACTATCTGAGAGTGATGGTCACCCTGTACCTGCCGGAACCCGGCATGCGCCGGATGGATGCCACCAACGACTGGGGCAACCGTATCGGTGGGTTGACGCTGCTGGTTGTGGCCGTATTGATTCTGGTGCTGGGCGTTTATCCCTCGCCGATGATCCAGTGGGTGGTGGGGCTCTCGACCGTTGTCGTGTCATGACTTCACAGCGGTTTCTCTGATTTTGACAATTTCCTTATAAAACTCCGACAAAGATCTGATAATAGGCTGCTAACCTATGCGTTCAGTAATGATCGATGGTTTCAGACAAGAGGGTAAACGAACGCCCTTCAACACCAATGGAATTCGATGGAATGACAGCTGATAGACCGCCCCTTAGACTGCTGATAGTGGAAGATCAGGTAGACCTTGCGGAAAATCTTTTCGAGTTCCTGGGGGAAGATCGCTATTGCCTCGACTTTGCTGCCGATGGTTTGACCGCGTTGCATTTGCTGGCCACGCAAAGCTACGACGTCATCGTTCTCGACCTGATGCTACCCGGTGTGAACGGCTTTGATGTTTGCCGGCGTATTCGCGAGGATTTGCGATGCCAGACTCCCATCATTCTAATGACCTCCCTCAGTGCCCTGAACGACAAAGAAAAAGGATTCGATTGCGGTGCGGACGACTATCTCGTGAAGCCGTTTGAACTGAGAGAATTGCAACTGAGAATTGAGGCGCTTCACCGGCGACACTCACCGTTGAAGCCGGTACTGCAGGCTGGAGAGATCCGATTTGATCCTGGCACTCTGGAAGTTGAGTTGCACGGGCTGAAAACAACTCTGTCTGGCACGTCGTCACGATTGTTCGAACTGCTGATGCGAGCCTATCCGAACTTTCTTGGCCATACGGCATTGACTGATGCCTTATGGGGTGGCGCTCGTTATGGAGATGCAGAGGGCAACAACTTGCGGACTCAAATCTACACCCTCAGGAAATCCTTGCAGGGGAGCCTTGGCAACGGCCTGATAAAAACGATACACGGCAGGGGTTACCGACTGGAGTCGCCGGAAGATACAGATCGGACTACACCATGAAGTCATCGCTGACTGCCCGACTGACCGGAACCCTGTTCGCCCTGATTGCCGCCACTGCGGCGGTATCAATGTTCATTGTTGAGCAGTTTGTTGAGGACATTGAAGACACCATCCTGGACCTTGAACTAAAGGCAGATGCGGACTATTTCAAGCAACAGCTTCTCGAAGATAGATTCCAGCCGGTAAAAACGGGGCGCCTGGAGGCAGTCTTCCTACCGGAGGGAGAGGCGGAAGCGGTTCTGCCGGACTATTTCCAGGGCCGCACCCTGCCATTCTCCCGGGAAGTCGAGGTGGGTGAGACAACGCTGTTGATTGTCGGCGAACAGCTGAATGAACCCGGTGGTAAGCTTTTCCTGGCCCAGGATATTACCATCATGGAGAACCGTGAGTTCCTCGTTCAGCTTGTTCTGGTTGGTGTCGCAGCCGGTATGCTCCTGGTCGCTTATTTTATTGCTCGGGCGGGCGCTCGCTATCTTGTGCGTCCTTTCAAGAAGCTGACTCGCGAGGTGCTGGGCACGGAGCCAGGATCTTCCATGCCGAGAATTGCCACCCACTATCGCGACCAGGAGTTTTGCGACATTGCCGATGCATTCAATCGTTTCCTCTCAGAGCTTGAGACCCATATCGAACGGGAAAAGTCCTTTGTAAAGCTTGCCAGCCATGAACTTCGTACGCCTCTGGCAGTGATGAGCGGTGCGCTGAACGTACTGGAACAGCGCCAAAGCCTATCGGAGGCTGATCAGAAAACTCTGGACCGCCTCCGTCGGGCAATGCAAACAATGCGCGATGATACAGAAGTCCTGTTGGAACTGGCCCGCAGTGAGGCTTCCAGCGACGATGCAAGGATCATTGTGGTGAAGGACATCATCCAGAATACGATTGATGACCTGGAGCATGGGCACCAGGCTCAGGCTGGTCGCATCACGATATTGGATGACAGTCCGGATCTCAGGGTCAGAGCCCACCCTGTACTGGTGCGTATGTTGCTGCGTAACCTTTTGCAGAATGCGCTGCGTCACACTCAGTCTCATATTGAGGTCCATATCCTGTGGAACGGGATCCTGATAAAAGACTTTGGTTCAGGTCTTCCCGAGACGGCGGTGGAGACTCTCAGATTATCGAATGAACCCAGTGGCGTCATATCCAAAACAGATCAACTCAACAACACAACGTTCGGATTGCTCATTGTTCGCCTGGTATGTGAACGATTGGGTTGGGGGATCAGAGTTGCCCAATCGGATGATCGGGGTACCGAGTTCCTGATTGAGATTGATAATCGGAGTTGACGGTTTGTCGTTTCACTCTCTCTAATCATGAATGGGCCCTGGTGATTTACCGGGTAGGCCATACGAGCGGTTATTATAGAGTTTTAACGGCAACAGGGCATGGGCAAGGGCTCTGTTGGACAGGGTTTCGGATGGCGCCTGTTCCAGGTATTGGGTCTGCCCCCGGTCTCTGGAGTAAACGCCGGCCAGAGGTGGCTGGTCGGGACGTAGCACCGTCACGTTGAAGTGGTTGTCCATCCAGGCGTAGTAATCATTGAACTGCATCATCGCCCGACCGGGTGCGTCCGGGAACGCCGCCAGGTCGCGACCCATCAGGGGGTGCTCGCTGGCGATGCCCATGAGAGACAACAGCGTTGGCGCCAGGTCGATCTGGCTAGTGACGGTCTGGATTTTCCGGCTTTCAATGTCGGCTCCCAGAATCAACCCCGGAATCTGGAAATTCTTGATAGGCACCAGTTCATCACCCCAAACCCTGGCGTCATGGTCGGCCACAATCAGAAACAGCGTATCCTTCCAGTAATCGCTGTTGCGAGCAGATTCCATGAATTCACCCAGGGCGTGATCCGCGTATTTGACGGCATTGTTGACGGTGTTTTTCTCGTCGTCGTATGGCTCAATACGTCCGTCAGGAAACTCAAACGGTGTGTGGTTGGAGGACGAAAAAACCAGACGGAAAAAAGGTTTCCCCGAGGTATGCAGTTGCTTCAGCTCATCATGGGTTTTTTCAAATAGATCTTCATCGCTGACGCCCCAGCTACCGGTAAAACTCGGATCGGTGTAGTCCTGCTGGTCGACAATCGTGTCGAAGCCATTGCCGGTGAAAAAGCTGCGCATGTTGTCAAAGTGGGCCTCCCCACCATATATGAAGCCCGTGTCATAGCCTTTTCCTTTCAGCAGCTCGCCGAGGGTAAAGAAGTCGGTCTGGGACAGGGATAGTTTCACCACGCTGCGTGCGGGAGACGGCAGGAAGCCTGAAATGACGGCCTCGATGCCCCGCACGGATCTTGTGCCGGTGGCATACAGGTTTTCGAACCACCAGCCAGAGTCCTTCAGAGCCTCCAGATGTGGGGTGACGGGTGTTCCACCGAGCGATTCCACAAAAGTCGCACCCAGGCTTTCCTCAAGCACGATCACCAGGTTGAGCGGGTTTGATCGTGTCCGGGCCGGGGTTTGGTGGTGCAGCGTTGGAAACCGTTCTGACTCGAATTCGGCGTTGCTCAGCCATGGCTCATTCCGTACTTCGTCCAGAATGCGGGACATAGCCATGGAACCGTAATTATCGCTGGCCTCTGCCTCGTGTTTAAGGTTGTAGATCGCAAACGCCACGGACCAGGTCGAATTAAGAATCAGCGAGTTCACCAGTGCATCGGAGGTTAGTGCAAACATGGCGGGATTCGCCGGCCGGTGGCCTGTTGTGGATCGAACGCTTATAAATACCAGGAGCACGATAATTGGCCATACCATTAAAGCTTTGCGGTAATTGCCGGGTTTGGCTTCCTTCAGCCATGGTTTCATCAGCCGGGCGAATAGCCATGTCAGAGTAATCACAATCAGGACGCCCAGGACGACGGTGGTCAGATAGCCCTCCCAAAGCATGCTCAGTACTTCCCTGGGATAATTCAGATATTCGATAAACAGCCGATTGGGGCGAACATCGTATTCGGCTATGAAAGTCGGGGTGGACAACTCCATGAAGAGGAACGTGCAAACCACGACCAGTGCCCAGAGAAAAGTAAGACGCTTCCAGACCGCCCAGCAATACCTATGGCCGAGAACCGGAAGGAGCAGCACCAATGGCGCCACGACCATGCCAGCCATGATCAGATCTACCCGCAGGCCGTGAAGAAAAATACCGGGCCAGACGGAGGTCGTCTCGACCCGATCAAATTGCCAGGCCACCAACAAAGACCGGGACAGTCCTCCTATAAGAAGAATGGTGCAGAACAGCATGAGTATTGGTGCATAGGCGCCGGCCCATCTGAACCAGCGATACACACTTTCAGGCAGTGAAACGTTTCTTGCCGGCGATGAAGTTGGCATAACAGGACTCTACGTTTGAGGGAACACTCTGTGGGCCGAGTAATGGAAACGTAGAGTAAGGGATGGTTTGTCAGTCTCAGGTCAGGGAATTGTCAGATATTCATCAAATTCAGCCTCCGGACTATTGATCGCTGAGCGGTTTACCTGCCTATTTACCCAGCAATTCACCCACTGGGCGCAAATTAACAACATGGTCGCACAGTGATTTGACGATCATCAGGATTGGAGTGGCAACCACGAGCCCCACGGGGCCCCAAAGCCAGCCCCAGAACAGCAGGCCAATAAAAATGGCAACCGCGTTGAGGCTGGAAATATGGCTGGTGAGCCAGGGCGTCAGCAGATAGCCCTGAATGCTGGTGATGGCCAGCGACGTACCGGCAACAATGATCGACATTTCCAATTCACCAAACTGTATGAAGGCGGCCATACCCGTGCCCACGAGCACCAGGAACGGCCCCAGATACGGAACGGCACTGGCGATGCCGGCCAGAACGCCCCAAAAACCGGCTTGCTCAACGCCCAAGGCCAAAAACGCCAGCCAGGTCAGCACACCCACGAATACGGCACCTACAAACATCACAAACAGGAACCGCCGTACGCTGCGATGGAACTCGTTCATGATTCGGGCGGCCTTGCGCATTCGAGCGAAGGATGGCCCGGATATTTTGACGATCTTGCGTCTGTACAGTGAGCCAATGGCGAGCACAAAATACACCAGCAATAATGCCGAGAAGCACTGGGAAATCAGCACCAGGGCCGCCGGGGAACCCTGAAGTACGTAATCTTTGATCTCGAGAGGGTCATCAACCACGCGCACGGGTGTTGCACCCGATCGCGATGCGTCTCCGTTACCCTGATCGGGGCTGGCGGTCGCTTCAATTTTCTTCGCGGCGGATTGCGCTTTTTCCATCATGCTCTCCCCGTCCTTGGGGCGTCTGGCTTCACTCTGCTGAAACTGTTCGATGGCCACCGGTATCTTGTCCAGCATAGCCATGGCTTCCTGCTTCAGGGGAATACTGGCTCCGGCGATGATACCTATAAGCAGAATCAGCACCACAGCCGCCGCCAATGGACGGGGTACTTTCAACCGGTTAATTGCGGCGACCAGCGGCTCAAGCGCGTAGCTGATTAATACGGCCACCACTAATGGCAGCAACACCGCCTGGGCCCAGTCAATAAAATAGAGGGTTGCGATACTGGTGAGTGTGATAAGCGACATGCTGCGCATATTGATGGCGTCAATCAGCGCCTGACTATTCTGGGAGTTGTTGTCTGCTCCCGACTCATCACGCTTTGTCTGTTCGCCGCTCTCCATCGGGCATTGCCTCCGTGTCCAACCTAAACGGTGTTTGAGAAGTATGTTGCCAGATTCGAATTATTCAGTGCCGTTATGACACCGACAACGATAATGGGTCCAACCGGTAAAACCGGCTTAGCGCCTCGTAGACGTCCGGCTGTTCCGCTTTCAGATGCCCAGGCTGTTGGTAAAAGGCTTCCGTCAGCACTGCAAAAAACTCGGCGGGCTCGGTGGCGCCGTATGGGTCCAGCCAGGGCTTCTGGTGATGTTGAAGTGACTGTCTCAAGTGTTCATAGGCCTGAGTCATCGTTTCCTGCCAATGTCTTGCCTGTTCGCCACTGAGTGGCGGAGCGCCGTCCGCAGTGCCGTCCAGGTAGTCCAACTGGTGGGCGAATTCGTGAAGAATCACGTTATGGTGACCATCAGGGTTGACTGCACCTTCCTCGCACTGTGTCCAGGCCAGAACCACCTGTCCATAACTTGAGGCCTCGCCCGCTCGAATCTCGTTACTCTCGCTCACCACCGGGCCATCATGCTCAATATCCCTGACATGATAGGCATCCGGATAGACCAGAATACTGCGGATGTCGTCGAAGTCGGAATAGCTGCGGTTCACGATGAGCAGGCAGGCATGCCCCGCGATGGTCAGGCGTACGGTGTCGTCCACCTCGAACCCATCACAGCCGTAAAAGGATTTCTCCGCCAGGAACAGCTGTACATGTTGCTCCAGTTGTCGTTTGAGCTTGGCCGGCAGCCCGGGGAACAGGGGCACCTGGGACTCGAGTGTCGCACGCCAGTTCTCCGGAAAGGGGGTCTGAAGCTGTCTCTCGCGGCGCCAGTTACGGTAGAAGAACAGATAGAAAACCGAGGCGGCAATCACGGACAGCGCGCAGAGAGTGTAGATCAGCATTGGCAAGGCTCCGGGGCTGTGTGGTGATTTGACATTTTACTTCAGTTTGCTAATGAATTAGGTGTTGGGTAGCAACATTCCCGCATCGTGATTGAATTCTGATGCCGTTCATCATAGGGGGTTGTAGGGCGGCCGTCAGGGAACTTTTCGTTACTTCCTATCAGTAGTGGCCACCAGTTCGTTCGTGGCATGGAAGCATAAAGGAATCTGCTCCATGTATATCGTGACCAATCGAACCGTCGATGAAAGCAAACACAGTGAAAACGAAGCGTTTGGTAGCAAGCCCATTGAGGGCCCCAATGAATTGCGGCTGGCGGAAGCAACCCGACGGGGAAACCGGTGGCATATCAACATTCTGCCTGACCAGATCACGCCGACAATGGCGAAAAGCGTCGATCTCAATTCCGATAATACCTACCCGGCGAGCGCCTATGTGGCACGCAAGCTGATCGAAAAATCCGGCCACGGCGCCAGCGCGCAGAAATCCGGACGAAACCTGTTGTTGTTTGTTCATGGCTACAACAACGATATGACCGACGTGCTTGATCGGGTCGAAAAGCTGGAGAAAAACTTTGATATTGAAGTGATTGTTTTCAGTTGGCCAGCGAACGGAGGAGGCCTGCATGGCGTTCTGAGCTACAAAAGCGATAAGCGGGACGCCCTTGCTTCGGTGGGGGCGTTCAATCGGGTGCTGGAGAAACTGGAGGCCCTGGTGATCGAATTTCACGCCCAGTACGTGGCGGAACTTCAAGTGCGGGCTGAAACCAGGTATGCGGACAATGCGGCTGCCTGGGATCGCTATTTTGCGAAGGAGGTCCAGAAGCGCTGCCCGTTTACCGTCAATCTGATGCTGCACAGTATGGGGAACTATCTCTACAAGCATCTTTTGGGGAGTTCAGTTTACAGCGGTGATCGCCTGCTGTTTGACAATGTTGTTATGGTGGCCGCGGATACCAATAATGAAAACCACGCTGAGTGGGTGGACCGAATTCCCTACCGCAACCGCCTCTATATCACCATTAACGAAAACGACGGTGCCCTGAAGGCCTCACGCCTGAAAATGGGGGAACAGCAAAAAGCCCGGCTCGGGCACTACCTGCGGCGGCTGGACTCCAGGGTAGCGACCTATATGGACTTTACCAGCCAGCCTCATGTGGGGGATTCACACGCCTATTTCGAGGATAAGCCGTTGAACAACAAAAAGGTGCTGGAGTTCTTCAGGGTCGCGCTGAATGGTCAGGTAGCCGAGAAACCGACACGCTATGATCCCTCCCGGAATGTTCACCGATTATAAATCCAGGTGTTAATCCTTACAGGACGCATTTTGGCCGTGGCCTTGTTATTTGATCATAAGTGCCAACAGCAGCTCTCGGGCGCCCCAGGCCTTCGGTATCTTTTCGCGCTCATGCATCAGTTGAACGAGTTTCCGATTAATCGGAGCGTCGGTGCCCAGCTTTTCAGCCAGTTTCACGACTTCGCCGTTGATCCAGTCAATTTCTGTTGGGCGCCCGGCCTGGAGGTGCTCTGCATTGGAGATTCCGTTTTGCAGACTGACCACCGGTATGCCATCCGCCACCCAGGGAGCGAGCTGTCTACCGGCTTCTGATGTGGCTGCGGACTTGACTGTTACCAGCACAAGATCCGCGTTGCCCGCCGCCTCGGCAGAGGTCACATACTGATGATCGGCCAGTTGGCTGTGGAAGCGAAAGCCCCCATAGTCGGTGACCGTCAGCGGCGTGCTTCGAAGGCGTTCCTGCATGGTCTTTCGGCCTACCATGACCACGTTAACGCCAGAAGATAGCAGCCTGCCGCCGAGGTAACAGCCGATACTGCCGGCGCCAAATATAACGACCTTGAAAGTACTCTGAGTCACGGGTTTTGCCTTATTGTTTTCCCGAATAGTGGAAGGGCTGCCCGCAAGAGTCAACTGTTGGAGCTCTGGCAACGACTTCCCAGTTCGCGGGTTGAACCATACAGTGATGAGTCGGTATAACGGACCCTTACCCAAACAACAGGAGGCTTTCATGCCTGAACAAAGAACCGTTGTGATTACCGGCGCCAATCGCGGCATCGGCCTCGAGTTGGCCCGTCACTACGCGGGTGAAGGCTGCGACGTGATTGGTGTTTGCCGGGAAGCGTCCCCGGAACTCAAGGAAGTGGCGACTCGAGTTATTGAATCTGTGGACGTCACCACGGCAAGCGGACTTCAGACTTTGATTGATGGGTTGAAGGGCGAGTCGATCGAGCTGCTGATCAACAACGCCGGCCTGCTGCAGGATGAAAAACTGGGAAGCATCGATTTCGATTCCATTCGTACCCAGATGGAAATCAACGCCTACGCGCCGCTGCGGGTGGCGGAAGCGCTCATGTCCCAGATACCGTACGGTGGCAAGATTGCCAATATCACCAGCCGGATGGGCTCCATTTCGGATAACGACTCGGGCGGCCGCTATGGTTATCGTGCGTCCAAGGCGGCGCTGAACGCCTTTGGCAAGTCTCTGGCGATGGATCTTAAACCGAAGGGCATCGCAGTAGCTCAGCTCCATCCCGGTTATGTGCAAACTCGGATGGTGAACTTCGGCGGTCTGATTACACCCGAGGAGTCAGCAAAGGGGCTGGCAGCGAGAATTGAAGGCCTCAACCTGGAGAATTCAGGGTCGTTCTGGCACAGCAATGGTGAGGAATTGCCCTGGTAAGGACGTGTTGGGGAGAAAACCAAAACGAAAAAAGGCAGCCGAAGCTGCCTTTTTCAAACGTGCTGGCTGTTATTTAAACAGCAACAACGTTCTCTGCCTGAGGACCTTTCTGGCCGTCAGTTACGGTGAACTCAACCTGCTGGCCTTCTGCCAGAGTCTTGAATCCGCCGCCTTGAATAGCGCTGTAGTGAACGAATACGTCAGGGCCGCTTTCACGAGTGATGAAACCAAAGCCTTTTGCTTCGTTGAAAAACTTAACAGTACCGGTAGTAGTCGACATAATCATAATCCTGAAATCGATAATTTAATGTGCCGCCAGACCATCTTAAACGATGACTGATCAGCGTTGTGCGGAAACAAAAAACGCGCGGAATCAAAAACAGGACGGACAACTACCAAAACAACAGAGATGCGTCTTATTCGTGAAATGCTGTGCTAAATCTTTCCTACGAAACGAACCTTACTCCTATGTCCCCGAAATTGCCAAGTTTATTTGTAGGCATTTACCGATGCGATCCAAAATCAAAACAATTACTCTGGGGGTCAGAGGCCCGTTATTTGGGAAATTGCCGTTTGGAACGAGGGTGAACTCATGAAATACATCTTCGAGGTACGCATACGAGAGGGGCACACGGCAGAGGAATACGCGGATGCCTGGGTTCGCGCCAGCGAGATTATCCAGCAGGCGCCGGGTGCGAGCGGAACGGAGTTGCACCGGAAAATTGGTGACCCAAACGTGTTGATTGCCATCGCCAGTTGGGACAGTAAAGAGCAGCGGGACGCCATGGAAGGGCAGCATAACCCGGAAGTGGCCCGAATCATCCGCAGCGCCGCACCATTTTGCGAGATTACGCCGCTTGGCGAGTTCGAGGACCCTGAGTGGGTAGTGATGCCGTCTGGCAAGCGAGGTAGGTGAGTGGCCATGGCTCGAAAACGCCCGCAGATCTCATCCATGGCCGCATTGGGATTCCAGGCGGGCATTGGGGTGGTGGGGCTGCTGGCGATTTTTCTATTCGGTATACCGGTTCAGTACGATGGTTTGAGTCCTGGCTCGGTCGTTCTATGGGGAGTGGCCGGCAGTGTGGCAACGTACGTTGTGATCATGATGCTGACCTGGCTTCCGGGCCGGCTTCGCGACTCTCTGGAATCCCAGTTGGAGCGGTTGCACCGTTTCGCCTGCGAGTATTCCTGGCCGGTGCTGGTAGCCTTGGCAGTCTTCGCCGGAGTCGGTGAAGAATTGCTGTTCCGTGGGGCGGTCCAGGGTTGGCTGGCCCAACACACCCACGATGCGGTTGCGATAGCGGCTGCGTCGGTGCTGTTTGGCATGGTGCATTATCTTTCGTTCACCTACTTTCTATTGGCGACGGGGCTGGGAGTGGTGTTGGGGGCAGCTTATGCACTGACGGACAGTTTGTTGTTGGTGATGGTCTGGCATGGTGTTTATGACATGATAGCGCTGTATTGTCTGCGCCGGTTTCCAGAATGGTTTGGGGTGCGGGTTGGATAAACCAGAAACACGTCGTCTGTTCTTCGGATTGGAAATCCCCGATTCGGTGAAACGGCGTCTGGTGGCGATCCAGCAACCGGTCGCTGGGGCGCGCTGGCAGCGACCGGATCAGCTGCATCTTACACTGGTATTTCTCGGTAGTGTGGCCAGACAACGGTTGCCGGATGTATGTGATGCCGCCCGAAACCTGCCAGTTGAACGATTTGATCTTACGGTTTGCGGCCTGGGCTGCTTCGGCCGACCGGACTCTCCAAAAAATCTGTGGGCCGGAGTTCAGCCAGCGGATAAACTGGCAGAGCTTCACGAGGTGCTTAACCAGAGGCTCTGCATGTCCGGGTTTGAGCAGGAAAAGCGCCCGTTCTGCCCTCATATCACGTTGGCTCGTTTCAAGAGGCAGCGCGGGTCAGTCGCCGAATTGCTTGAGTCTCAAGAACAGCAACCCATAGGGACATTTTCAGTGTGCAGCGTTGTGCTGTTTGAAAGCACTCCGGGTGCCACAGGGTCTGTCTATCAGGCCATCGAGAGAGTTCCTCTGGCCGGGGCAGGAAGGGATTGAATCCCGCCGCAAGAATAATTCCGGTAAGATTCCGTCGTTCACACAACGAAGGTGCCCTTATGTTCCACTACGAAACCGAACCAAGATTCAGCGACACCGACGCACTTGGCCATATTAATAACACGGTTTACCCGGTCTGGTTTGAGCAGGCGAGAACACCGGTGTTCCGTATATTCCATCCTTCCCTGGAGCCGAAAGGCTGGCCCCTGATACTCGCCCGGATGGAAATAGATCTGAAAGCCCAATGTTACTGGTCCACGCCTGTGGAAGTTCGCTCCGGCATTGGCAAAATCGGCAACTCTTCCTTCGAGGTTATCCAGGAAGCCCGGCAAAATGGCGCTTTAGTTGCGCGCGGTGTTACCGTGCTGATTCATTTCGACTATGAGATTCAAAAGTCGGTCCCAATCCCTGAAGCGATTCGTAGCGAGCTTGCAGGGCACGCTTTCGAGGCGTAAGCCGCCGGTTAGCCAACAACAGTTCCGGAGACAACGTGGACAAGCTTAACAATAACGAAGTGGAACGGATTTTTTCATCGGCACCGTTTGTTGCGGATATTGGTCTGGAACTGGTGTCTGTCAAAACCGGTGAATGCCGCTCCCGGCTTGTGCTGGCGGAACGGCACCTGCAGCAGGACGGTTTCGTCCACTTTGGGGTACAGGCAACGGTCGCGGATCACACGGCCGGTGCAGCCGGGGCTTCTGCTGTTAAATCCGGGCAGATGGTCCTGACATCGGATTTCTCACTGAAGCTGCTGAGATCAGCCAGCGGGACACATATCGAGTGTGTTGCCACTGTGCTCAAGGCAGGTTCCACGTTAACTGTTGTAGAGTCTGAGGTGTATTGTGGCAAGGCTGGCGACATGCGACTTGTCTCCAAGGCAACGGTGACACTGGCCATTGTCAGCCCCAAAAACAGGTGAGGTAGTGTGCAGTGTTTCGTGATCAGTCTTGTCGGTTTTCTGACCGTTTGCGTGTTACTCCCCCGCTCGTTTCCTGGCTTCGAAGTTTTCAAGCTCAACGTTGATGGCGTTGGTCGAAATCACGATTTCGTACAGCGAATACAGCAATGAGACCGACAGCAATATCAGGCTGATGCCGAACGCAATGGCCCCAGCAAGCTGAGCCCCCACAAACAGAACAAACATGGACATGGTGCAGACAAAAAAGCTGAGCACGCCGTATGCCTGCATCCGTTTGGTCAGCACAATGCGTTTGCGCAGCATGCCGATCTGGCGGACGATAAGGGCATGGTCTTCTTCCGTATCCATTTGCTTAAGCTGGCGGATCAGTTGGGCCAGAACAAGAAAGCGATTAGTGTAGGCCAGCAGTAGCAATGAAATGGCCGGAAAAAGAAGGGCAGGGGTGGTGAGTGTCAACATTGACTCCTTGATTTGTGCAGACGGGGGAATCGGGCTTAATAACTACCAGATGCCACGGGCAATACGCTGGTCATTTCGAACCGGCCTGTTGTAGAGATAAACCCATGCCTGGCCATGGCAGGTGTGGACCTTTTCACGGAGGTAAAGACTTGTCTTTCTGGCCTTTGAATCGTAGTCCTCAAGGCGATCCAGGGTTGCCAGAAGTGGGTCGTTTACCGCGTACACTTCCACCTTTACGCCCTCAGACGGTTTGGCCAGTGCGCCCGGGTAAGGGCCGAGATCATAAAGGGTCAGGCTGGTAAGCGTGTCCGCACCAATATAGCAGGCTTTTTCGAGCAGGTGGTGATTGCTGTAACCGCGCTTCAATGAGCCGTAGACCGCGACAATGTGTTTCATGGGTTCCCACCAGTACCGATAAAACCATCGTAGTTTAGAGCCATACGTGGGTATCAATCCAGATAGCCATTACCTCTGACGTTTTTGGTTGTGCCGGTGTCGTATTGGTTCAACCTGATAACTGAAAACAGGGTCACATTAGAGCTATCGACAACCCGGTAGGGGGAGATAGCAATGGCCGTTAAATTTGAGCAAGCACTTCTGGATTATCCGCAACAACGGGCGGGCGCCGCCCGCCAGCCTGACAGTGTTGATCAGTCCGATCGTCGGGTTCCCATCAACCTGCGCCAGTCCGGCCCAACGCCGGTGGAGATGTTGATCTCCACCCGTGTGCGCAAGTCGCCTTATTGGCACCTGGCGTACGAAGCCGGATGCTGGCGGGCAACCGTTTACAACCGAATGTATCACCCTCGGGGTTATGTCCGTCCGGAAGATGGCGGCGCCATGGTGGAATACGAGTCGCTGATTCATGACGTCACCATGTGGAACGTGGCCGTAGAACGCCAGATTCAGGTCAAGGGCCCGGATGCGGAACGCTTCGTGAACTATGTGATCACTCGCGATGCCACCAAGATAAAACCCATGCGTGGCAAGTACGTCATTCTGTGCAATGAAGAGGGTGGTATTCTGAATGACCCGGTTCTGCTTCGTGTTGCCGAGGACGAGTTCTGGTTCTCCCTTTCCGATAGCGACCTGGAATTCTGGTTGCGGGGCGTCAACATCGGGATGGGCTTCAACGTCACCATCGCGGAAATCGATGTAGCGCCGGTGCAGATCCAGGGCCCCAGATCTGAGGCGCTCATGGCTGACCTGTTCGGTGAGCGAGTGAAGGATATTCCGTACTATGGCCTGATGGAGGGCCAGGTGGCCGGCCATGACGTGATTGTCTCCCAGACCGGTTTTACCGGTGAGAAGGGCTACGAAATCTACCTCAAAGAAGCCACCAAATACGCCGAAGACCTCTGGTACACCGTGCTTGCCGCCGGTGAAGCCCACAACCTGAGGGTGATTGCGCCGGCACATCACCGCCGAATTGCAGCCGGTATCCTTTCCTGGGGGCAGGATGTTGACCAGGAAACCCTGCCATTCCAGTGCAATCTGGCGTATCAGGTGCCTCGCAACAAGGACGCGGATTACATCGGTAAACAGAAGCTTGAGAAAGTCCGCGAGCAACTGGACGCAGGCAGACCGCCGTTCAGCCACATCATGGTGGGCATCCGTTTTGGCGGTGGCCAGGTAACCGACTATGCCAACGACTTCTGGCTGGTCAGCGGACCGGACGGCGGCGAGCCGGAGGGTTATGTTACCTCGCCCTGGTACTCGCCCGAGCTGGAAACCAACATCGGGTTGGCTTATGTACCCTTTGATCTACGTGCCGTTGGCACCCGCCTGACGGTCCATCTGCCGGTGGAATACGCAGCCGCGGATGGTTCAACGGCTGTCGAGGCGGAAGTGGTGGAAGTGCCCTTCCGACCTTCGGTGAACCCCAATGCCCGCGAGCGGGCCCGGGCGAAAGGTATCGATTTCGCCGACTAGCGTAACGGCAGGTCAGGTGGCTGGTGTGGCCTGACCTGCCGAGTGCACATGAGTAGCAATGGGGGCGTGGTTTATGAAACTGGTGAGTGACAAACAGCCGTTCAGTGCCCGCGAAGAGGAAGCCGTTGTACGGCTGCGAGCCTTGGTGAAATTCGCGTCCATTGAGGCAACGCCCCGCCAGATACTGGCGCTGGAGCATTTGCCGGATTTGCTGCCTGTGGGCACGTGCGTTTATGTGCCCTTCCTGCCAAAGGGGCAGTTCAGTGACACCCTGCAGGCCTGCCGACATCTCCTTTCTGTCGGTATGCAACCGATTCCTCACGTACCCGCACGTATGGCCGAGAGCCGCGGGCAACTGCGGGACTGGCTCTCGCAACTGGATGAAGCTGGTGTTGACCGGTTGCTGTTGATTGCCGGCGACAGCGATGCGATCGCCGGACCTTTTCCGGACACGCTGGCGGTTCTGGAGTCCGGCCTGCTGGCCCAGTTCCAATTCCATGGTATCGGTGTCGCTGCCCATCCGGACGGGCATCCGATGGCGGACCGGGCCACCCTCATCCAGGCCCTTGGCATCAAACGCGAATACGCGCGCACGACGTCCACAAGGCTCTGGGTGGTTACTCAGTTCACCTTTGACGCCAACGTGGTCATCGACTGGCTGCAAAGCCTGGGCGACATCCTGGAAGAAGTGCCGGTATACATTGGCATGGCCGGCCCGACGCGAGTGAAAACGCTCATTGGCTATGCGGCTCAATGCGGGGTGGGGGCATCGGCCCGTCTGATGCTGCGACGCCCTGGCAGCGCCAAACTGCTACGTGCGTGGACGCCGGACGGAATGGTGCGCGCGCTGGTCCAGTATTGCCTGGACAACCCGGATACCTTGCTACGGGGTATTCATCTTTTCCCATTCGGTGGCCTGCGCCAATCGGCGCAATGGATTCAAGAACACAGTGGGTCCGTTGAGGGCCAGAGAGGCCAGTTTCATGAGTCTTCAGTACAGTAAGCTGACACCCGCAACACCACCGGAATCCGACTTTCCTCCGCCGGGCACTCCCGACATTGAAATCGCCCGCTCGGTCCAGCCTCAGTCCATTCTGCTGCTGGCCCAACAGCGTTTCGGTCTGCCGGGGGAGAGCCTGGTGCCGTTCGGCCACTACAAGGCCAAACTGGACATGGCCTATGTGGATACCTCCGATACCGCGCCCCGAGGCAAACTGGTGCTCGTGACCGCCATTACACCCACCCCAGCGGGGGAGGGCAAGACCACCACAAGTGTGGGGCTAAACGACGGCTTCAATCGCCTGGGGGTACGTTCGTCCGTGTGCCTGCGGGAGCCCTCTCTGGGCCCCTGTTTTGGCATGAAAGGGGGCGCAGCCGGCGGGGGCCGGGCACAGGTAATTCCGATGGAAGACATAAACCTGCATTTCAATGGGGACTTCCACGCCATCACCACGGCCCATAATCTGTTGGCATCGCTGATCGACAACCATATTCATTGGGGTAACGAAACCGGGCTGGACCCGCGTTATATAAGCTGGCGCAGAGTCATGGATATAACCGACCGGTCCCTGAGAAACATGGTCTGTGGTTTGGGCGGGGCTGCTCACGGCGTACCTAGGGAAACCGGGTTTGATATCACGGTGTCATCGGAAATTATGGCAATCCTGTGCCTCGCGGATGGCCGGGCGGACCTGAAACAGCGGTTGGGCAATATCATCGTCGGCAGGCGCTCGGATATGACCCCGGTGACGGTTCGAGACCTGGGTGTGGAAGGGTCGCTGACGGTGCTTCTGAAAGAGGCGCTGCAGCCCAATCTGGTTCAGAGTCTGGAACACAATCCGGTGTTCATCCACGGTGGGCCGTTTGCCAATATCGCCCACGGCTGTAATTCCGTCACTGCCACCCGCGCGGCCCTGGCCCTGAACGATGTCGTGGTCACCGAGGCGGGATTTGGCGCCGACCTGGGGGCTGAAAAGTTCATTGATATCAAATGCAGGCACACAGGCCTGCGGCCCGACGCCGCCGTGGTGGTTTGTACCATTCGGGCGCTCAAGATGCAGGGTGGGGTCCCTCGCAGCCAACTCTCCGTTCCCGACCTCGCCGCCTTGAGGGCCGGTGCCGCCAATTTGGAACGGCACGTTCGTAATCTGCAGCAGTTCGGGCTGACGCCAGTGGTGTGCATCAACCGTTTCCCGGACGATACCGTGGAGGAAATGTCACTGGTGCAATCCATCAGTGAGTCGCTGGGTGTGCGTGCAGTGCCTGCCGACCATTGGGCCCTGGGTGGTGAGGGTGCCACCGAACTGGCTCAGGCGGTGCTTGATCAGATGGACGAAGGCACACCGGAGGTGAACTTTCTCTATGAAGACAGTCTGCCGCTGGCGGATAAAATCCGTACCATCGCCACGCGCATTTACTACGCCGGAAGCGTGGAATTCACCACGGTGGCGAAGCGGCAATTGGAGGAATACGAAAGCCTGGGATTTGGCCACCTGCCGGTATGTATTGCCAAGACCCAGTACAGCTTCTCAGCGGATTCGTCGGTGAAGGGAGCGCCATCCGGCCATACACTGCCGGTAAGGGAGGTGCGCCTGGCAGCCGGCGCCGGCTTTGTGGTGGCGGTGTGCGGTGACATCATGACCATGCCCGGTTTACCACGTCATCCCGCGGCGCTGGACATTGCGTTAGATGATAATGGCCTGGTGATGGGATTAACCTGACCCGGTACCCTCAAAAATACCATAGGTTGGCTCGGCGCGAGCGCGCCTCAATGCCTGCTGGGAGGAGGACGGCAGGCTGGCCATGGAATCGGTAAGAACCGTATTGGGAGAGCCAGAGCCCTGGGAATAAATCTCCATTCGCTCGTATTTGGGCGCGCGTCCCATGGTCTTGCGATAGCATCGGCTGAAGTGGGTGGCGGATACGAACCCGCACATGGAGGCGATCTCCACAATCGAGCAGGACGTCTGCTTGAGCAGCCGTCGGGCCCGGTTAAGGCGTACCCGCAGGTAATAGCGCGACGGTGTGCAGCCCATGTGCTTGAGGAACAGCCGTTCCAGTTGCCGCCGTGAAATGCCGGCCAGTGTTGCCAGTTCCTTCAGTTCGATGGGCTCTTCGATATTGGCCTCCATCAACTGGGCCGCTTCCGCGAGTTTGGGTTGGGCGCACGCCAGTCGCGGGTGCATGGGCATGGGCTGCTGTTCACTTTCCTCGCGCACCCGGTCGCACACAAACATGTGGGAAACTGCATTACTGAGTTCCTGGCCGTGACGCCGTGCCAGAAAACTGAGCATCATGTGCATGGGGACGGTGCCACCGGTACAGGTCATACGTTCCCGCTCGACAGTAAACAGGCGGTTGTTGGTCTGCACCCGTGGAAAGCCCTCCTGCATGGCCTCCAGGCATTCCCAATGGGCGCTACAGGCGTGCCCGTCCAGAAGGCCTGCGCTGGCGAGGACATAGGGCCCGGTGCAGACGGCTCCAAGGAGGACATGGCGACGCGCCATCAGCTTCAGCCAGATCACCTCCTTGCGGGAGAAACTCCGTGTGACATCAATACCGGCCACCACAATCACCAGGTCAAAACGATGCTCTTCCTGGATAGACGCATCCGGCAACATGGAAATGCCATCGCTGGCACGAGCGGGTTCGCCTTCGGCGGTAAGCAGCTTCCAGGAATAGAGTTCAGTACCAGCCAATTGGTTGGCCATGCGCAGTGGCTCAACGGCCGTGGCGAGGGCAATCAGGGTGAAATTATCGATCAACAGGAAGCCGACCCGATAGGGTTCTTGGGCGGGCTTGTCTGTGTGTGAGCCTGTGTCAGCGGTCATGGTAAACCCCCTTGCCCCGCCTGGGCCTGTCGCGGCAATGTCTGGCTGTCACACCAATTGTATTACCTTAACCTGAACACTAGTTGTTGCCTTTTGATAGTGCAATAAGTGATCAGTTCCAATGTGATCTCATTCTATGCTGGCGGTTCGGTAGCGAATGGTCCACAACCGACACGGGACTTTGCAGAATGATCCAGAAGCGACGTTTATGCCATTGTTCCGATTGCTCAGAACTGTCGTAAACCATCGTTCGAATGTCGTCAGCAAGCAGGCGGCGGATCGCTGAAGGCGCTATCCTTGAAGCACACCCTAAGGTAGGAGTCTGAAAAGTGGCTGTCAGTCTGTTTGAGCTGTTCAAGGCAGGCATTGGCCCGTCCAGTTCCCATACCGTCGGGCCCATGGAGGCCGCGCGCCGGTTTGCAGGTGGCCTGGCTGATGAACGCCTGCTAGCTTCCGTGCACCGGCTGAAGATATCCCTGTATGGCTCTTTAGGTGCTACAGGAAAGGGTCATGGCACTGGCCCGGCTGTGATGATGGGGCTGGAAGGAGAGCGGCCGGCGCGGATTGATCCCGAGCAAATGCCGGGTCGGCTTGAGCGTATTCGAAGCACCGAAACCCTCTGTCTTGCCGGTCAGCGTCTGATTCGTTTCCGCGAGAGCACCGATATCGTGTATTACCGGCGGAAATCCCTGCCAGAACACCCCAACGGCATGGTCTGTCAGGCATTTGACGAGGACGGGCAGTGCCTGTGTGAGCATACCTATTATTCGGTAGGCGGTGGTTTTGTGGTGGCGGCGAACGCTGATGGCAGCCTGGAAATCCGTGCAGACGACACGCCGATGCCTTATCCCTTCAACAGCGGGAAAGCCCTGTTGGCCCTTTGCCAGGAACACAAGCTCACCATCGCCGACATTATGTTGGCCAACGAGCAGGCCTGGCGTACGCCTGATGACATTCGAATGGGCATTCTCGAGCTCTGGCGGGTGATGCGTGAGTGTGTGCAAAACGGTATTCGCCATGAGGGGGAATTGCCCGGAGGCCTCAAGGTTCGGCGCCGGGCGGCGTCGCTGTATCGCTCGCTGATGGATAAAACGCGAGTGGACCTGATATCGCCGTCATTGAGCGCGCTCGACTGGGTGAATCTCTATGCCCTTGCCGTGAATGAAGAGAACGCGGCCGGTGGGCGGATTGTGACCGCACCGACCAACGGTGCCGCCGGCATTATTCCTGCGGTGCTGCATTACTACTGGGAGTTTTGCCCCCAGGCGGATGAGGATGGTGTTATCCGATTTATGCTGACAGCAGCGGCGATTGGTGTGCTGTTCAAGGAAAATGCGTCCATTTCCGGGGCGGAAGTGGGCTGTCAGGGCGAAGTGGGATCGGCCTGTGCGATGGCTGCTGCCGGCCTGGCTGCTGCCACGGGTGGCTCACCTGAGCAGGTGGAAAACGCCGCCGAAATCGGTATGGAGCATCATTTGGGTATGACCTGTGACCCCATCGGAGGGCTGGTGCAGATTCCGTGTATAGAGCGCAACGCCATGGCGTCGGTGAAAGCCATCGATGCGGCCATTATGGCCCTGCGAGGCGACGGCAAGCATTTCGTTTCCCTCGACAAGGTGCTTCACACCATGCGGGAAACCGGCCACGATATGCTGGACAAGTACAAGGAAACCTCAAGGGGCGGGCTGGCGGTCAACATCATCGAATGCTGACCGCCAGATAGCGAAACTTGACGCTGATCAGGACTTCACCCTTTCGTTGTCCGGATCAAACAGCGCTCGGTAGCCCACCGCCTCGATGCGGACAGGGTAGTGCTCCAGGAAGTATTCCAGCATCAGTTCCCGCCCTTCCTGGGCGTACTCCACGGGAACGTAGCCCAGCAGGATAATCCGCCCCACAGAAGGCCCCCAGACCGCACTGGTGTTGTAGGAACGGCGGCCGTGTCTGTCTATCAGTACCTCGCCGGTTTGCGGGTCGAGGATGGGCCATTGGCCCACCGGATAGCGCAGCACGCCGTTGGCGTCCCGGTGGTCTGTCATGGTCATGGTGCACAGGTAGGCGGCCTGTTGAGGCCATTCCCGCTGCTCCAGATAGGCGGCCTTGCCGTGGAAATCCGCTTCCTTGACCTTGGGCCGTTGCAGCCCAGCTTCGTAAAGGTTGTATTCCGTTTCCAGATCCACGTTCTGCAGCCGCAGGCTCTTTTCCAGGCGTCGGGTGTTGGCGTAGGTTTCGATGCCCACGGGGGTAACACCAGCGTCGTAGAGCAGGTCCCAGATGCGCAGGCCGTAGCTGAACGGGAAATAAAGTTCCCATCCCTGCTCGCCCACGTAGGATATCCGGAACGCCCACACGGGCACGCCATGAATGTTCAGCTCACGGGCGGTGGCGAATGGGAAATTCTCTGCTGACAATTCGTCCGGGTTGGTGACAAACTGTGCCAGCGTTTCCCGCGCCTTCGGTCCCCAAAGCCCCAGGGTGGCCAGTTCATCGGTGCGATCCTGCAGGCGGATATTATCCAGGCCTTTCTCCCGTGCGATGCGTTTGATCCAGCAATGGTCCCGATGGCCAGTGTCGCCCCCGCAGATAACCCGGTAATCGTTGTCGCCCCGCCGGATGATGGTCAGATCTGAGCGGATGCCGCCACGGGCATCAAGGAAGTGGGTGTAGACACCCTTGCCATGAGGAACGGTGCCGCCCACCTTGGCGACGGACAGATACTCAAGCAAGGTTTCGGCATCATCACCGGAGATATCGAAAATGGCGAAGTGGGAAAGGTTGATCATGCCCACCGATTCGCTCATTTCCAGTTGCTCGGCGTTGGACACTTCCCAGAAATGCCGGGCATCCCATTCATGTTCCCGTACCGGAATGCGGTCACGATACTTCGCCAGCAGGCTGGACTCGTTGGCAGCGTAGCCATGGGCCCGCTCCCAGCCAGCGGCTTCCATGAAATAGGCGCCCAGCTCGACTTCCCGCAGATAGAAGGGACTGGTGCGCATCTTTCGACCAGTCATGTAGGGCTCGCGGGGGTGAACCGCCGGGGTGTAGATTTTCTTGGCGGTCTCGTAGCAGCGGTTGTACACGTAGTCGGGGGTTTTCTGCAGCGGATAGTGGCGGGCGATGTCGATGCTGTGGGGGTCCATTTCCGGAGAACCATGGGTCATCCAGTCCGCCAGTACCTTGCCTGCACCGGGGCCGTCCTTGACCCAGACTGCTTCACAGAACCAGAGGTTGCGCACTTCCGGGGATTCCCCCATCAGTGATCCACCGTCGGGTGTCACCGACAGCAGGCCGTTGAAAGAGTGCTTTTCCTCCCAACCCAATTCGCCGAGGATCGGCGTCATTTCGATGGCTTTTTCGTAGGCGTCCATAACCTGATCCAGCGTCAGGTCCCGCATGGAGGGCGACATCCGTGCCTCGCCGGGCTCGGCAATAGCGCCCGGGTAGACCAGCCTGGGGTCTTCTGCTTCGTAGTAGCCCCATTCAATGCGCCCGCCTTCGGTGGTGGTGGGGTCGCCGGTGTCACGCACATAGGCGGAGTTGCCCTGGTCGCGGAACAAGGGATAGACAATCTGCTTGCCGGTGCCGGCTAACTCCTCGTAGGGGCCGAAGAACAGCAGTGGGTGCTCCAGCGGCATCAGCGGCAGGGGCGAGTTGGCGGTATTGGCCATCAGGGGCCCCCAGATGCCCATGGACAGCACCACGTACTCGGTTTCGATATAGCCCTTGTGGGTTTCAACGCCCCGTACCTGGCCGTCCTGTACGTCGATGCGGATGGCCGGTGTGTAGGCAAAGGCCTGCAGTTTGCCGGTAGCTACCGCTTCTTCAACCAGATCGCCCGCGACACTCTGAGAGCGGGGCACCACCAGCCCCGCGTCCGGGTCCCACATGGCGCCCTGGATACAGTCTTCGTTCAGCAGGGGAAACAGTTCTTTCGCCTGTTTCGGTGAAATCATACTGACGTTGGTGCCGAACGCCTTGCCGGAACCGACCTTGCGGCGCAGTTCGTCCATGCGCTCGTCGTCATCGGCGCGGGCCACTTCCATGCCACCGCATTTTACATAGTTGCCACGTTTCTCATAGAAAGCCTGGCTGTACTTGGTGGTATAGATGTTCAGCTTGTCGTGGGAGGTGGTGAAGCAGAAGTCCGAGGCATGGGAGGTAGAGCCGATATCCGAGGGGATGGCCGACTTCTCCAGCCCTACGATGTCGTCCCAGCCCTGTTCGATCAGGTGGTGGGCTACCGATGAGCCAACGATACCGCCCTGGCCAATGATGACGACTTTTGCACGTTTCGGTAGTTGTGCCATCTCGATCCCCCTATACCTACAATGGCAGCCGCGTGCGCGGCCTTGATTCAATGTGGCCCGGATTGGTCAAGTGTGGTAAATCCAATACGACACCAAGTCGTCCAAAAACGGCAGAGATGTTCGCGTAGCGTTCAGGTCAGTTCGCAGGCTTCGGTAATCACCCGGTTCCGGCCAGCGGCCTTGGCGCGGTAGAGCATGGCGTCGGCCCGGCTGATGGCATCCTCGATGCCCTGTCCCGGAAGGTACTCGGCAATACCGATGGTTGCTGTCACGGAGACACCCGCGATGGGTGCCCTCTCAATGGCGCGGCGGCAGCGTTGTGCGGCGTGGCGGGCGCTGCGAAGGTCCACACCCGGTGTGGCTACGAGGAATTCGTCTCCGCCCCAACGTGCGGCGAGGTCCACTTCACGAACGGTTTTTGAAAGGATGTCTGCAAATCCGCGAATCACCGCATCACCGACTTCGTGGCCGTAGTCATCGTTGATGCTCTTGAATTCGTCAATATCAATCAGAATGATGGTCAGAGGGCGCTGGTATCGGTCTGCCTGGGCAGCTTCGGCTGACAGGAAGCGGTCAGCGCCCCGGCGGTTCGCCAGGCCGCATAGCGGATCTGTGTTCGCCCAATGGTGCAGGGTTTCGGCTCGCGCAAAGGCACTCCAGGAGCGTTCACGCAGCAGCGTTCCGGCGCTGGTAAGCACCAACAGAACGGTGAGGAACAGATGGATGCGCAGCAGGTATACCCAGTTTTGACAGTGATCGCTTGCTGCCAGGAAGCATTGAGAGACTTCCTGAGCGGTCAGCGCGCCCGAAAACAGCAAGGTCGCGACACCTGTCACCATGCCGCCCCGAAAACCAAGCGCGATAAAACCGCCAACGATCATGATACCCACTGCCCAGTAGTGCCCGCCCGTGAGCAGAAGAAGGTGTTCGCCGAGCGGGTCGCCAACCGCAAAATGCCATGCGAGGCGGCTGAGAATCATCGTCCCGACCATGGCGACGAGGGTGATTTCCATGGTTCTGAGCTGCAAGGATCGGCGCCAGAATGCGAAGCCAAGAATGGTGAGAATGACGGAAAAAACGGGGTAGGCGATGGTGATAAATGGGTCGCCCTGTTCCCGGAAGGCCCAACTGAGCATCATGATAGCCACGGTCAGGGCCAGTACGCCAAGATAGGTGCGCCGCCGGTAGGTCTCAAGGCGGTTAAGTTCTATTTTGACGGCTTGGAGGTGATTTCCGGGTGCTGGGTCCATAGCGTTTGTAATTCCGTTTATTGCGAACGCGCTTGGCGCGCCGACATAACCACAGAAGATTGTAGGTATTTGCTACAGATATTATCGTGCATTCCGTGCGGGCGTCCACGTTTGCCAACCGATGTTATCTGGCGTGATCATTGGACTCTGGCAATTTGTTAGAGTAGACAACCGTCATGGACAACGTTTATCAGATTCTCGCCGATACCGTCCTGACCATTCATGTGCTTGTGGTGGCCTTCGTTCTGTTCGGGTTGATTCTGGTGTTGGCGGGCAACGGCCTGGGTTGGCGCTGGGTGAACAATTTGTGGTTCCGGCTGGCTCATCTGGGCGCGATTGCCATCGTGGTTGCGGAGGCCTGGCTTGGCATTGTCTGCCCGTTGACCACACTGGAAATATGGTTACGGTCAAAAGCCGGTGTTGATGGCTACACCGGCAGCTTTATCGAGCATTGGCTGCAGCAGATTCTCTATTACGATGCGCCTGCCTGGGTGTTCATAGCCGCCTATACGGTATTTGGGCTTCTGGTCGTCGCTACCTGGTGGTGGTTTCCGCCTCGCTCGCGCAGATAGGCGCCATTCCCTCTTATCCAAGGAGACTTTTAACGTGGAGCTATCGTCTCCCGGAAGCTGGACCCTTCTTCAGGGTAGTCTCGTGTTTTTCGTGTGTGCCGCCATTATCGCGCTGGCCGGCACGCGTATCACACGGGTTGTGGACCAACTCGCTGACCGCACTGGAATAGGAGAGGCCGCTGCGGGTGCGGTACTTCTGGGGGCGTCGACATCCCTGGGTGGGTCGGTGCTATCGGTGACTGCAGCCTGGCAAGGCAACGCGGAACTGGCCGTGAGCAACGCTTTGGGTGGCATTGCTGTCCAGACGTTTTTCCTCGCGGTGGCGGACATGGTTTATCGTCGCGCCAATCTCGAGCATGCGGCCGCGTCGGTCCCGAACATGATGCAGAATGGCTTGCTGATCTGCCTGCTGGCATTGATCCTGTTCGCGCCCCACCTGCCGGACGTGACGTTCTTCGGTGTTCATCCGGTCACGCCGGTTCTGCTGGGTGCCTACATCTTCGGAATTTACCTGGTGAAGGACGCATCGGAATCGCCCATGTGGCGGCCATCAATAACCAGGGAAACATGGGAAGACGAGCCTGACGACGTAACAGCCATGCCGCCGCTGCTGCGGCTTTGGACTGAATTCCTGGCGCTGATGCTGGTACTCGGCATTGCAGGTTGGATGCTGGAGCCAGCTGCGACGGTGATTGCTGACAGGGCTAACCTGAGTCAGACGATTGTTGGCGTGATGTTGACGGCGATCAGTACGTCGATTCCTGAGCTGGTGACGTCCATAGCCGCGGTTCGCCGAGGCGCGCTGACCTTGGCCGTAAGCGGTATTATTGGCGGCAACGCGTTCGACACGCTGTTTACTGCAGCCTCCGATATCGCCTACCGGGACGGGTCGATCTACCATGCCATGCCGGAGGATTCGGTATTCTGGGCGGCGCTCACCCTCTTGATGTCCGGTGTGCTGATGATGGGGCTGATCCGCCGTGAGCGCCACGGTATCGGTCAGATCGGTACAGAAAGCGTGGTTATCATGGTTCTCTATCTGCTAGGCGTGGTGCTGCTACTGGCGGGCTAATCAAACCGTCTTGCCTGGCTGAAACGATCCCGCCAGTAGTATCCGTTGAGGGACGAGCGGGTAACGCCGACGGAGGTCGAGGAATGAATGAAGCTGTCACCACCCATGTAGATGCCAGCATGCTGGTCCTTGCCTTTGATACGGAAGAACACCAGGTCGCCTGCACGTAGTTGGTCACGCCCGACCACGTCACCGGATGCCAGCATCTGCGAGGTTGTACGCGGTAACTGGCGGCCGAGGGCTTCATCGAAGGCAGTGGCGATGAAACCAGAGCAATCGAAGCCATTGGCTGACGTGCCGCCATAGCGATAGGGCGTACCTTCGTAACGCTCGAATACCTGCCATAACCGATCCGCTGTTGCCGTATCCTCCGGTGTGGCGCTGTGAGAGGATTGCCAGGTGGTGCCACTCGCTGGAGGCAGGCTCTGATTGCTGGCGCAGCCCACCAGACCGAGGGCCATCAGGATTGCGAGCATCGGAAGCACTGGGCGCCGATTCATGGGAAAACCTCTAATCGTTCTATTTGGGCCTACTCTAAAAGGCCTGGTGTCGGTTTGTCAGGTTAAAGTTTGCTTCGATTTGTTTTCTGCAGAGGCCACTTGACGGCTCAAGCACATTTCGCGAACTATGCCTTTAGGCTTCCAGCTTCCGAGGTTTCTATGAGTCCTCCCTTTTCGGACAAGACACAGCGCCTGTACGTAAGAAACGCCACCCTTGGCGATATACCGGGAATCATTACCCTGAGTCGTCGGGTGTATGCGGGCACAGGGATGTACGGCTACACCGCTGGCCCCCTGACCGGACAGCTCAACACCTTCCCGGAAGGCCAGTTTGTCGCCATGTTGGGTGATCGCGTGGTGGGGTATTGCGCCACGTTTCGCATTGGAGAAGACGTGGCGCTGACGCCTCACGACTGGACCGAAATCACCGGCAACGGCTACGCCTCGCGCCATGACCCGGAAGGGGAGTGGCTTTACGGCATGGAGGTGTGTGTAGACCCCGACTGCCGTGGCTACCGCATTGGTGAGCGCCTGTACAACGAACGTAAAACGCTTTGCCAGGCGCTGGCGTTGCAGGGAGTTGTGTTCGCAGGCAGGTTGCCGACGCTGGCCAAGCGCCTGAAGAAGTTTGAATCGGTGGAAGAGTACGTGGAGGCGGTGAAATCGAAAAAGCAGCGGGATCCGGTGCTTTCATTCCAGTTACACAACGGTTTTGAAATTCACGGCATTATTCCGCACTACCTGGATGCTGACCACGCTTCCCTGGGCTACGGTATTCACCTGACCTGGCGGAATCCCAAGGTGGCTCGCAACGGCGACAACGGCAAACGCAAGCGATACGGTCGGCGAATGCCGGACACCGTTCGGATCGGCACTGTCCAGTACCAGCAGCGCCGGGTGGCATCGTTCGAGGAGTTCAGCGACATCGTCCGGTATTTTGTGGATGTGGTGTCCACCTACAAAGGTGATTTCGTCGTGTTCCCGGAGCTGTTCACGCTGCAGTTGCTGTCCATTGAAAGCCGTGAGGGTACCCCTGCGGAAGCCATCGAAGCGGTGACGGAATACGCCGAACCTTTCCGCAACCTGATGCGAGATCTGGCCCTGAGGCACAACATCAACATTATTGGTGGCTCCACGCCGGTCAAGGAAGAGGACGGCCGGGTTCGCAATGTTGCCTACGTCTTCCTGAGGGATGGGCAGGTGTTCTCTCAGCCCAAGATTCACCCCACGCCGAATGAAGCCTATTGGTGGAATATCACCGGTGGTAGCCGTGTCACCGCTATTGAAACCGACTGCGGGCCCATTGGTGTGCTGATTTGCTACGACGCGGAGTTTCCCGAGCTGACGCGTCACCTGGTGGACCAGGGCATCCAGATCCTGTTCGTGCCTTTCTGTACCGATGAGCGCCAGAGCTATCTGAGGGTACGGTATTGCTGTCAGGCCCGTGCTGTGGAAAACCAGCTGTTCGTGATCATGTCCGGCAATGTCGGCAACCTGCCCAATGTGCCCAACATGGAGTTGCAGTACGGCCAGAGTTGCATCCTGACACCCTGTGATTTTCCGTTTGCCCGTGATGGCATCGCCGCGGATACCACGCCGAATGTGGAGACCGTCGCCTTTGCCGATCTACGGCCAGAAACGCTTCTTACCGCCCGCAACAGTGGTACCGTGAAAAACCTCAAGGATCGCCGCCATGACCTGTACACGGTGAACTGGCGCGGACATTGACCCATTGATGGCTGCTTTCATGACATTACGCAGATGCCTGCTGCTGCTTCTGAGCCTTATTGTCATGTTGTCGATGGCGGGTGGCCTGTACGCTCTTGTGGCGTGGGAGACCTGGCGGAAGGCAAACGGCATCAGCAATCTTGAATGGCAATGGGGTGACGTCTCGTGGGCGGGCCTGCGGCTGGACCGTTTGTCGGCGACCCAGAGCCGGGAAGGGCAGCGCTATCACATGGTGGGGAAGCAACTGTCGCTGGCCTGGAGCTGGCACTGGTATGGCCCAGTGCCCGAGGCCATTGTCATCGATCAATTGGCACTGACTCTACCGCAAGGTCTCCATGCCGAGGGCGATCTGACAATCTCAAGTCCCCTGGAACCCGATAAACGGCAGCTCACCACCAACGACATGAAGATCGAAGGGCGCTTGGCCGAACGGAACATCGCTGGCTGGGCCATGAGTGAAGGCCGGATAAACCTGACGGTCAGCGGTAAAGCCAGCGAGCGGTCTGCAACACTGACTCTCGGCGAACAAAGCCGTGTCGAGTTCGACGATATTGCCGCACCCGGTGAGGATTCCCGATTGGATGACCTCGGGTTCAACCTGACCGGTGTGACTCTGGTCGGGGACTATCAGCTGGCCCCCATGGCGTTGGAGCGTCTTGCGGTTGAGGGTCCGTTTGAAGCGGCCGTCGCCACCATTCACAACGCCCAGTTGATTCCCCAGCCCTGGCGATTCGATGGGCAACTGGACGGCACCCTTACCGAATTGAAGATCGACGGCAGGCTATCGTCGGACGCCGGCGCCGTTGCCGATACGCACATGAACTACCCGTTCGAAGGCGTGCCGGCGCTTGAGGTGAGCATGAATGCTGGGGGCGCGAGTGGCGGTCGCGCGCTGGCGGATACGTTCACCGCCTGGCCAGCGGCGCTGGAGGTGAGTGACGGTCGCGTCGAGGCGGTCCTGAGTGCGCGCTTCCCATCCCAGGGCGTCCGCGTTCAGGGGGACATTGATTTCGATTATCTTGGTGGACTGTACGCCCGGACGGCCTGGAGCGGTCTCGACGGCAGGGTGAATCTGAACCTGGACAATGACCACGTAAATGTTCGGACATCCGATCTGACACTGGATACCCTCAATCCAGGCATCGCCTTGCGCGATGTGCGGGTTGCCGGCTTCTATCGCGCGCCCCGGAATCTGGTTGCCAATGGTACCCTGGTTCTGGACCGGGCTTCATCCGAGTTTCTGGGAGGCGAGGTTCGGATCACACCCGGGGAATGGCAACTCACTGACATGCCGCTGCGGGTTCCCTTTGAGCTCAGCGGCATTGAGCTGTCGCAACTGATGCAGGTATACCCCGCTGAAGGGTTGGCGGGCAGTGGTTTGCTTCAGGGCGCTATTCCGGTCCGGGTCGGTCCGGAGGGTGTGAGCATCGATGCCGGGCAGGTCCACGCGGTGGCCCCTGGCGGAACGCTGAAGTTACCCGCCGATCGTTTGAAGGGTATGGCACAGGGTAACCAGGCGATGGCACTGGTGGTCCAGGCCATGGAAAACTTTCACTACTCCGTTCTCAACAGCACGATAGACTACGCTCAGGATGGTACCCTTATGCTGGGATTGCGGTTGGAAGGTGGTAGTCCCGAAGTGCAAGATGGTCATCCGATTGTCCTGAATATCAACCTGGAAGAGGACATTCCTGCGTTGCTGACCAGCCTTCAACTGAGTGGACGGGTCAATGACGCCGTGACAGAAAAAGTGCGTAACCTGATACGGGAGCGGGAATCGCAACGTTAATCCACCGGGACGCAAAACAATCAGGAGTCAGGCATATGGTCGCATTTGGGCAGGGCGGTTTGTCCGGAAAACGTGGTTACACGCTGGTGCTGCTGGCACTGGCCCTGGGTATGGCGGCCTGCACGCCTACGGTCAGGATGGAGGCGCCCAAAGAGCCCATCACTGTGAACCTGAACGTCAAGATCCAGCATGAAATCTACGTGAAGGTGGATGAAGAGGTGGATGAACTCTTCGGCGAGAAGGGGTTGTTCTGATGGTCAATTCTGAACCCAGGGAGTCACTCATGAAACGGTTTTCCAAACTCGGTGCGTTTATCCTTGTGCTTTGCCTGGCTGTGCCGGCCGCAGCCATGGGGCTGCAGGAGGCCAAAAGCCAGCTGGATACCGCCAAACAGCAAGGACTGGTAGGGGAAACCCCAACGGGTTATCTGGACGTGGTCAAGGCAAGCGGAAATGCCCAGGGAATTGTCGACGCCATCAACCAGGCCCGTCGGGATGAATATGCCCGCATTGCGGAGAAACACGATATTCCCGTCACCCAGGTGGAAACGGTGGCCGGCCAGAAAGCACTGGAAAAAACACCATCGGGGCAGTACATCCTGAAGGATGGTCAGTGGGTTAAAAAATAGATGGGCCGATTCCAGGAAATCGGTACAGCGACGATTCCCGGCAACGGGACGCGGTTGCGACTGCTGCAACGCAATGATGAGTTCTCTATCAAGATTGCCGGTACCACCGGCGAGCTGATGAACAGCCGCCTGCATGGCTCGGAGGACGCGCTGGCCACGCTTGCCTGCGAGCGTATCGGCGGCGTGGCTGGGCCCCGGGTATTGATTGGTGGACTGGGCATGGGGTTCACGTTGGCTGCGGCGTTGTCGGCTCTGGCAGAGGATGCCAGGGTAACCGTGGCGGAGCTGGTGCCGGAGGTCGAGGACTGGAACCGGGGGCCGCTGGGCGCTGCCGCCGGGTATCCACTGAACGATGCTCGCGCCAGTGTTCATGTGGGTGATGTGGCAGAGTTGCTGAGAGAAGGCGATGGCAACTGGGATGCCATCCTGTTGGATGTGGACAACGGCCCGGAAGGACTCACCCGCAAGGAGAATAACTGGATCTACTCTCCAGAGGGTATCGCAGCTGCCCAGAAGTCACTGAGCCCCGACGGCATACTGGCCTATTGGTCCGCCGGCCCTGAGCACGCATTCACCGAAAGACTGCGCCGCGCAGGCTTTTCCGTCGAGCCGGTGACGGTCAGGGCTCTGCGCCCGGGTAAGGGCGCGCGCCACGTCATCTGGCTGGCCTGGTAGAGCAATCCCTCCGAGGGCCTTATTGCCGGATGGTCATTCGAAATACAGGTATGTGTATTGTATGTTTATGGGTAGGGGGCCGATGCTCCAGAGCGAAAGCCCCATCCATTCGCTGAAAGACTCAGGAGGTATTGTTATGAAACCCTCAATGAGTTTGACCGGTGAGCACGAAGGCCACAAAGTGGCTGCCGTTTTCGAGACAGAGTCAGACGCCAACGGAACGGCAAAAGCACTGCGTGCCGAGACAAGCCTGACCGACGATCAGGTATCGGTGTTGAGCCCTGCAGACCGGCACCAGGGAAGAGAACTTGAATCTGAGGACCAGGGCATCTGGCAGACGCTTGTTCGTTCCCATGTGGGCCTGAGTGTCGGCGGTGCCGTATCGGGTTTTATCGTCTATGTGATACTGAACGCCCTTGGCATTGGTTTTATCTCGCAGAACGCTGTGGTCTCAGCATTTGCGCTCACTGCGCTTGGTTTGATGCTCGGGCTATTGCTCGCAGGGGGCGTAACGATCCGTCCGGACCATACCCCTTACCTGATGAAGGCGCAGTCCGCCTTGCGCAAGGGACAGTACGTATTGGCCGTGCACGCAGAAAACACACAACAGGTACAGGAAGCAAAGTCGCTTCTAAGCGCCCGGAATGTTAAAACAGTGCAGACCTTGTGATGTAACTGACCGGGAATCTGTGTATGGAAGATCTGAAGCGTTCGCGGGTAACCATTGTCGCCGTCAGCGCAGTTGTGCTGTTTTTTCTCACCAACTATCTGGCGCGCTTCCTGTTCGGGCTGACAGGGGTAGTGGTTTCCGTGGTGATCGCAGCACTGATTGCGGCCTACATCGGCTGGTCGGTGGCCCGGGTATTGAAACGGGTGCCGACCAGTGAAGAACGCGGGCGCGTGCTGTGGGCCTATGGCGGCTTTCTCGGCGCATTGTTCGTGGCCTGGGGTGCTTATGTGGGTCTGTCTGCCGGGCTGGATTCTTCAGGAGTACTGTTCCTGCTTAGCCATTACCTGCCGTACCCGGCGTTGGCCCACCTGATGTTGTCAGACCGTGTGGCAAGTCGGTTTGTGGAGAAAGTGGGTTAGTCGTCGCCGGCCTCGGCATCCCTCAGGCGTTCCAGGCGTTCGCGCTCTTCCTCTTTCGCGGCATCAATAACCGCCATCAGTTCGTCCACATCTGCGCTTTCCGTGTCGTGCTCGAAACACCCGGTCAGCCGGCTATCAGGGTGCAGATCGCCGGACTCGTAGAGTGCCCAGATTTCCTTGCCATAATCCGTATTCAACAGTTCAGGGGCGAAACGGCCAAAATATCGGCGCATGTTGTCCACGTCCCTTTCCAGCATTCTTTCGGCACTGTTGTTGCCAGAGGCATTGACCGCCTGTGGCAGGTCGATGATGACCGGGCCAGTAGGATCGACCAGCACATTGAACTCTGAAAGGTCACCGTGGATCAGGCCGGCACTGAGCATGCGTACCACGTCAGCAATGACTTTGCTGTGATAATCCCGGGCCTGTTCTGGCGTAAGTGTGACGTCGTCCAGGCGAGGCGCGGCTTTGCCGTCTTCGTCGGCAATCATCTCCATCAGCAGCACGCCATCCACGAATCCGAACGGTTCCGGTACGCGCACGCCAGCGCTTGCCAAACGATAAAGGGCATCCACTTCGGCGTTCAGCCAGGCGTCTTCCTGTTCCTTTTGTCCGTAGCGGGTTTTCTTGCCCATGGCGCGGGCGCGTCGGCTGTTACGAACCTTGCGGCCTTCCTGGTACTGAACGGCCTGCTTGAAGCTGCGTTTCTGAGCCTCCTTGTACACTTTGGCGCAGCGAACACTGTTACCACAGCGGACCACGAACACCTGGGCCTCCTTGCCGCTCATCAACTGGTAGAGCACTTCATCCACCATGCCGTCATCGACAAGGGGTTGCAATCGTTTGGGTATCTTCATAGATCCTTTCGGTCGGCTGGTTGGGCCTGGCGGGTCATCGGGTGTCGACCAGCGTGTATAGGGGCATCTTACCTGAAATTGGTAAAAGAGCCCTCATACTTGCGTTTTTAGTGCGTGGTTTCGCTGGCGGGCTTCTGATCCATGTTCCTGGCTAGGATTTTGTCGGCATCCAGGGAAGCAATGGGTATCTGGGTGTCGCGGGGAATATCGCCGCTTAGCTGCAGGGCGACGTAACGCATGGCACATACACGCAAAAACGAGGTGAAATTGCCCAGGTCATGCCCTGCATCAATAGATTCGTGGTAAAGCCTGGTGATCATCTGGGGCAGGTTCATGCCGTCCCGGGCAGCAATTTCTGTGAGTGCGTTCCAGAACGCGTTCTCCATGCGAATGCTGGTGACCATGCCGTCGATGCGCAGAGAATGGGTACGGCTGATCCAGAGTTCGGAATCCGCGTGGACGAAGAGTTTACACATGGTGTGATCCTCGTGAATCCGGGGCTGCATTGGCAGCCCCGTTTCCGTCACTTGTCCAGCAGTTTGAAAAACTGTGCCAACCACTGCGGGTGAGCTGGCCATGCCGGTGCTGTCACCAGATTACCATCGGTGACCGCAGCGTCAACGTCGATGGCGGCGAAGCGGCCTCCCGCCAGTTCCACTTCCGGTTGGCAAGCCGGGTAGGCAGAGCATTCGCGGCCTTCGAGCACACCGGCCGCGGCCAGCAGTTGTGCGCCGTGACAAATGGCCGCCACTGGTTTTTCGGTTTCAAAGAAGTGGCGGACCAGTTTCTTGACGTCGTCGTTCAGACGTAAGTATTCCGGGGCGCGACCACCGGGTACGACAAGCGCGTCATAATCCGCGGGGTTGAGTCCGGCGAAATCGGCGTTCAGGGCGAACCGATGGCCCGGCTTTTCGGTGTAGGTCTGGTCGCCCTCAAAGTCATGAATGGCCGTGGCCACGGTGTCTCCTGACTTTTTGTCAGGGCAGACGGCGTGCACCGTGTGGCCAACGGCCTGAAGTGCCTGAAAGGGCACCATGGTTTCGTAGTCCTCGGTGAAATCACCGGTGATCATCAGTATTTTTTTACCGTTCATACCCGTCTCCTTGTGCTTGTTGGTGGTAGCCTGACTACAGTATCAGCGGGCGAATCGCAGCGGGTATTAGGGGAATACTACAGTGTTATGTTATAACACTGTGTTATGCCGACCTTTTCAATGAACCACACGGGCGATCTATGACTTCACCAATACCCACCAATCTGGTGCTCGGCTTTCTGGGCGTGGGAAAGACCACTGCCATACTGGACCTGCTGAAAAAAAAGCCGGAAGGTGAGGTGTGGGCCGTTCTCGTGAATGAGTTTGGTGAAGTGGGTATTGATGGCGCCTTGCTGGAAACCGAAGGTGCTTTCGTGCGGGAAGTGCCGGGAGGCTGCATGTGTTGCGTGGCCGGGTTACCGATGCAAATCGGACTCAACCAGTTGATTCACAAAGCCCGACCAGACCGGTTACTGATTGAACCCACGGGTCTTGGGCATCCCTCCCAGATTATTGAAACCCTGACGGGCGAGCATTATCAGGATGTGCTTGAGCTGGGCCCCGTGCTTTGCCTGGTCGACCCTAGAAGGCTTGAGGAGCAGAAGGTTCTGGAAAACGTACAGTTCCAGGATCAGGTTGCGGCAGCTGATATTGTTATCGCCAATAAAACGGACCTTTGCACACTGGAGCAGGTCGCCCGGTTTGATCATTGGGTGGCCGAGTTGCAGCCGGAAAAGACGGCCGTTTTCCACACCCGGCTAGGCCAACTGGACATTGGCTGGCTCGATGGGGAGACTGCGCTCTCCGAGGTCAGTACGCCCCACGCGCACCATCACCATGACTCTTCGGAAGCTGCGCCGATTCCCGATATCCAGGACGAACCGTGGCAGCGGGTCAGCAACCGGGGGCAGGGGCATTTCAGCGTGGGCTGGCGCGTCCATCCGGACACGGTCTTTTCAGAAACCGCACTGCTGGCATTGTCGCTCGATAGCCGTTTTGTCCGGTTCAAGGCAGTGGCTCGAACCAGTGATGGCTGGCGGACGATCAATATGGCGGACGGCGCGCTGTCGGTGTCCGAGTGCGAGCCACGAGAACTGTCCCGTATCGAGGTCATTAGCGAGCAAAGCCTGGACGTCGACGAACTGGATGGCAGCTTGCGTGAATCCATCGAGAAAACGGAACCGTCATGCTGAAAATTTCCAATGCGGTGGAACTGGGGGACTGGGAGATCGAGCTCACCCAGATCCGGGCCCAGGGCGCCGGTGGCCAGAACGTCAACAAGGTGGCCTCCGCCGTTCACCTGCGCTTCGACGTCCTCAATTCCAGTTTGCCACCGTTTTATAAAGAACGGCTGATGCGGCTGTCCGACCAGCGCATCAGCAAGGAAGGTGTCATTGTCATCAAGGCTCAGAAATTTCGCACCCTGGAGCTGAACAAGGAAGATGCCCTTGAACGCCTGAAAGCACTGATTCAGGAAGCGGTAAAGCAGCAGAAAGCCCGCCGGCCGACACGCCCCACCAAGGGATCACAGCGCCGGCGCGTGGACAAAAAGACCCGCAAGGGGAAAACCAAGGCCTTGCGGGGGAAGGTTTCTCTTTAGCCCTGCCCCTGCCATCGGCTACTCGTCTTTATCGAGCAATCTCGCACCTGGCCCTTCATTACCCAGTTCGTCCCGGGGATTGCGTAGCCGGCAGGCGTCGATAGACAGGCAGCCGCAGCCGATGCAGCTTGTGAGTTGATCCCGAAGTCCGACCAGTAGCTCTATGCGGTGATTCAGATCGGACTTCCATTGCTCGGAGAGTCGCTGCCAGTCGTGGGATGTCACGGTGCGGTCGGTTGGCAGGGTTGCCAGGGTTTCGCCGATCTCTGACAACGGAATGCCAAGCCGTTGCGCTACTTTTATAACGGCGATTCGACGCAACACGCCCCGATGGAAACGTCGCTGGTTTCCGGCATTGCGCCAGCTGTCGATCAGTCCTTTCTTCTCATAGAAGTGTATGGCTGAGACTGCGACTCCACTGCGTTCAGCAACCTCGCCAACGCTCAGGGCGGTTCTGATTTCTCCGTTTTCTATGCCTGCCATAGTCGACACCAATCACCGGGCTTGTTGACCTCAAGTATACTTTAGGTTTTAAATTTCTGTCGAACCTCGCATAACAGCAGGAGCAAACGGTGCGGCGCACCCAGACTGATTTCTGGGTGACAGGGAGGAGCTGGCTCGCAGCGTGAGGTTACTGGGCACCCTGAAACCGGACGTGGTTATCTCCAGTGCATTTACTGGCACGTCCGGGTTCAGGGAAGAGACTCCGGATGGTTGGGCGGGGGCAATCGAAAACGCGTTGAAACGCCCGGAGTAGACTACTCGTCCACAACCGTTTCGAATCCGCCATAAATGAGGCGCTTCCCGTCGAAGGGCATGGGATTTACATCCGCCTGGATACGGGGGTCTTCCATCACTTTTGGCATGCCCCTGTTCCGGACCTCGCGTGACGGCCAGAGTATCCAGGAGAACACCACCGTCTCATCGGGCTTGCACTTCACCGCCATGGGGAACGATGTAACCTCACCGTCAGGCACATCGTCACCCCAGCATTCCACCAGTTTCAGGGCGCCGTGATCCTTGAACACCACGGCCGCATCGCTGGCGTGTTTGATGTATTGCTCTTTGTTGGCGGTGGGGACCGCTGCTACAAATCCGTCGACATACGTCATGTTGAATCTCCTGGTATCAGTCCTTGGGAGGCAATTCGCGCGCGGGCCTGACTTCAATGCTGCCGAAGCGCGCAGGGGGAATACGGCTTGCGAGTTGCAAGGCCTCGTTCAGGTCGTTGGCATCCAGCAGGTAGAAGCCAGCCAGTTGTTCCTTGGTTTCGGCAAACGGGCCGTCTGAGATCAGCACCTCGTCATCCCGGACCCTCACCGTTGTAGCCGTGTCGATAGGCTGCAGAGGTTGGCCTGTGACAAACTTGCCCTGACTGGTGAGCTTCTCCACGCCGGCAATACACTCCTGATTGAGGTCGTGCCACTCCTGTTCAGTCATGTTGTTGATGATGCTTTCCTGGTAGTACACCAGAGCCACGTACTTCATGTGAATCTCCCTTTTTGCTTTGGTTATCTGTATGTCGTCCGGAAGGTGGCTGAATCGACAGCCGGGGATAATTTTTTATCGCGCGCTGTCGAGAGCCGTCAGCCGCCGGCTCAGGTAGCGTTGTTCCGGCCCCTGCTGTGTTAGGGTCAATGCTCTTTGATAAGCCGTGCGGGCACCTGCGAGATTGCCAGAACGGCGAAAGAGATCGGCGCGGGCGGCGTGATAAAGGTAGTAACTCTGAATGGCTTTGTGGCCGGCCAACTGGTCGAGCAGCTTCAGGCCTTCCTCCGGTGTGTCTCGCATGGCCACTGCCACGGCGTGGTTCAGGGCGATGACCGGGGAGGGCTGACGCTGATAGAGAGCCTGGTATAGCCTGGCAATACGAGCCCAGTCGGTATCCGATGAGGTGGCGGCCTTGGCATGGGTAGCCGCGATGGAGGCCTGGAGGGTGTAGGGTGCCGCTGGTGTCAGTTCCAGGGCTCGGGCGAGCCAGGTCAGTCCGGAGCGAATCTGCTCCTGGTCCCAAAGGGAGCGGTTCTGGTCCTCAAGGGTTATCAGTTCGCCTTTCGCATCCTGTCGAGCATGCCGCCGTGAATCTTGCAGGAGCAACAGCGCCAACAGGCCGAAGACTTCCCCATCCGGCAGCAGTTCGGCCAGTAGCGTGGCCAGGCGGATGGCCTCGCAGGCGAGACTGATGTTGACGATGGTGTTGCCTTCGCTGGAGGAATAACCCTCGTTGAAGATCAGGTATACGACTTTCAGGACGCTCTGCAGGCGCTGAGGGAGCTCCTTTCGTTCCGGAACTTCGTAGGGAATATTCGCTTCGCGTATCTTGCGCTTGGCACGGACAATTCGTTGCGCTGTAGTGGTGGGTTTTTGCAACAGGGCGCTGGCGACCTGTTCGGTGGTCAGGCTGCATATCTCGCGTAGCGTCAGTGCCAGTTGCGCCTCGATGGCGAGGCTTGGGTGGCAACAGGTGAAAATCAGCCGCAGCAGGTCGTCATCAATTTGGTCGGTGTTTGGCTCCGGGGTGTAGGGCTCGTCCTCGGCGACGCGTGAAAGGTTGTCCCTGGCGGTCTGTCGTCGGCGAATGTGGTCAATGCCGCGTCGGTGGCCGGTTTTGATCAGCCAGGCCGCAGGATTATCGGGAATGCCCTGTCCAGGCCACTGTTTCACGGCAGCGGCGAAGGCCTCCTGCATGGACTCCTCGGCCAGGTCAAAGTCGCCAAGCAGGCGAATAAGTGTGGCCTGCACCCGGCGTGACTCGGTTTGGTAAATCGTGTCGATACGGCTGGCTATGGTCATGGTCGCTACACCTGGTCCCTTGCGGCGATTTTCTGATTGTTTTGATAACAATAATCATTGTTTTATCGTGTAATCAAGTGAATGCGATGCAACAAATGGAGAGGGCTATGACTGAATCAGAAGATCGGCTTCGCGTGTTTTATGATGGCGCCTGTCCAAGCTGTGTGAGGGATCGCAAACTCTATGAACGGCTGGCGGGCAAAACCGGAGACGCTGTCGAGTGGGTCGATATCACCGGCCGCGACGACGAGTTGAAACAGCTGGGTATTGACCCGGTTGCAGCGCTTCAGGAACTGCATGTTGAAGATGGCCGGGGTAACATTCATCGGGAACTGGATGCCTACATTTTGCTGATGTCGCGGGTGTGGCTGCTGAAGCCACTGGCCTGGCTGGTTGGCTTGCCGGTGATTCGCCCTGCACTCGCAAAGCTTTATCACCGCTGGGTGGGTGAGCGGCTGGAGAGAACCGGTCGACTGCCAAAATAACCCCGCGGGAATCGACGAATGTCATGAAGCAGGCTAGGGTTTAATTAAGACATCCCTGGAAGTGACAGGAGCTTGCCAATGCAAATAGCTTATCGCGCCCGAGATCTGGCCGAAGCCCATATCGTCGCCGGCCTCCTGCAGTCCAGAGGTATCGAGTGCCATGTTGGCGGTCATTATCTGCAAGGCGCCATGGGTGAGATCGGTGCCGCTGGATTTACCAATGTCCATGTCGAGGATGAAGATTACGTTCTGGCTCGCACTCTGGTCTCTGAATACGAATCGGCAAATGCCCCCGAGAGTGCTTCTGCCCATGGAGAAGATCGGGCGAACCGTTACGCCACCTGGTTTCTGTTGTTCCTGGCGGTCGTGATGGTGGTGCTCTTTGGCGCTTTGTGACGACAGGTCAGGGATAGGGGGCTCCCCGGGCATGCGCCCGGAGAGTGATTCCCGGTGTCAGTGCCCGTAAACCCGCATGGCGGTGTTGCGGATAGCAAGGTCATCCAATCCCACCGATCCGATGGACGTGCCTCCCACCAGCACCTGGCCGATGGACATATCGGCTTCAAAGGTGTTGATATCGATAGCCAGGCTGTCGGTGCCCACGGCATTGGCATCCTTGTAGATGTCCATGTCCACCAGTGTGAACAGTGGCAACAGTGAGGGGGTGTCGGGGTCGTAACCAGCGCCGGTAATCCGCATGTCACGAATCCCCACTGCCATAAAGGGCACATCCAGTTCCAGCTCGTCAATGGCAAACCGGGTGGTCAGGTTGAGGGTGTCCGTGTCGGTATCCACGGTCGCCTGGGCCTGGAGTATAAGACCTTCCGCAGAGAAGTTGTCCGCCAGCAACGTGCTTTCGCCGCCATTGCCCCGTAGCTCCCAGGCGCCGGTGCGCACGGCAAAGTCCACAGGGCGCGCGGTGATCGGGAATACGTTAATAATGGCATCGCCATCGTCAGCGACATCCAGTTCAATCTTGATGTTGTCGATCAGATCCGTGCTGCTGGTGCCGAAAATGGCATCGCGCCCGGAGGTGAATTCCTCGAACATGTCGATGCGATCCGCACCGCCAATGAAGATGTCGCTGATGCCCAGCGTGCCCTCATCGGTGTAGGTGAACTCGTCCATGGTGACCTGGGTTTCGAGTTCAATGGTAACGCCCGCCTGGCCGGTAATCTGGCCCATGTCGGCGTCGTGCAGTGGTTTGAGTTCGGCATACCCGCTCAGGGGCAGGCCCGCGATGGCTAACACTAACGCTGATTGCTTCAGGCTTTTCATTGTTATCATCCTTCCTGGTGTTGTTATGGTGGTTTGCCGGCACCCGAAGCTGCGGCTACCGGCAAACCGGGAGGCCTCTGGGAGCCTCCCTTATTTCCCTCAGAGGTTCGGGGTCAATGTCAGATCAATGCCATTGTCCGGGCCAGCGAGGAACTGGTTGAGAACGTCGGTCAGCGGACCGCAGTTCTGCAGGGGTGGCAGTGTGTAGTTGCCTGTCACATCACCGCCCTCGGACAGCGAGAAGTTGGTGCCTTCCACCGAAGCCAACTCGATGTTGACCGGATCCGCCGTGCGGCAGTCCTTGCCACCACCCACCGGAATCTTCAGGCCGAACAGGCGTACGGTTACCTTCGGTACCTCCACATACAGCGAGGAATTGGCCGTGAGGTTGCCATTGATCAACGTGCCAGTGGTTACGTCCGCTTGCTCGAATGTCACTTTTGCATTGGCGGTCAGACTCTTGAACAGCAGGGGAATCTTGAACTGACCCTGGGTGGGAGCAAGCGCAAGGTCTGCTTCGAACATGCCTGTTGCCAGTTCGAGCTGGGTGGCGATGCTGCCTGACAGCGGCAGTGAGCTGCCAGACGCCTTGATGTCGGTTTGGCCTTCCAGATCCAGAAGAACCTCAAGCACGTCGTCGCTGCCATCGTTGCCCTGACCACTCAGTGCCACGGTCACGCCTGGCATTTCCGGATCGTCAGAGGCAATGTTGAGTGTCGCGCTGCGCCCACCGGCGGCCGAAGGCATGAAGCTGATTTCAACGGTACAGCTTCCATCCTGTACCACGGTTGTACAGTCGTTGGTCTGGGTGAAATCGCTGCTGTTGGTGCCGGCGATCTCGATGGCGTTGATCATCAGCGATGCGTTGCCTTCGTTGGCAATGGTGACCTGTGCGGTGGCTGCTTCACCCAGCATCACGGAACCAAAGCTGACGTCAGCGGGCGTAACGCTGATTTCCGGCACGGGCGCGAGCACGCTGGTGCCCGTCAGCGGTACGTCGACCACAGGGTTTCCGGCATCGCCGGACTCAATGCTCAGAGTAGCGCTCTGGTCACCTTCGCCGTCGGGGATATAGGTGACATTCACGTCGCAGCTCTCACCGGCAGTGACGGTGGTACAGCTGCTGGTCTGGGTGAACGCTGCTGCGTCCGCACCACCAAGGCTGATGTTGTTGATACCAAGTTCGGCCTGGCCTGTGTTGGAGATGGTAACCACCTCTTCCGCGGTGGTGCCGGCCTGCACGTTGCCGAAGTCGATATTTTCCGGGCTGACGGCGATACGGGGTTCAAACTGTTCGTCGGGGACTACCTGCACGGTCTGCAGAATGTTGTCCTGGCCAGCGTTCTGGACACACTCGGAGGTGAACTCACCAATGGGCGCAGGCGCAATATCGCCGTTTTCGACACGGGCGATCATGTCGAGTGTAAGGCCACCGATGGTAATGACCGCCTCACCAACATCATCCTCGGTGAAGGTGATGGCGGGGGAGGTGCCTTGAGCCGGAACGGTAAATTCACCGGTTTCATCGGGAATGGGCGACTGGGGAATGGTCAGCGGTACCGTCAGATCAATCTCACGGCTTGGCGTGACAACAATGGTTTCATTGGTAGCGGTGCCTTCAATGGTGGCAGAACCCACCAGCTTGAGGCCCAGCCTCGAATCTTCATTCACCGTTGTCAGGGCATCCACCGTGAATTCCGGTGTGGGCTGCCCCACCGTTGCCTGGCTGGGTACATCGGCACTGATCTGCGCTCGAATGGGCTGTTCGCCAATCAACGGGAACGGGCAGGTGAATTCCAGTTCCAGTGACACCGGTTCGGCAAAGGCATTGCCACCACCGGACATAAGCGTCGCGGCTGCTATCGCAGTACCGAGCGTGCGGACGCTTTTGTTGGGATTCCTGAGTTTCATGAGTTCGTCCTCTAGGGTTTCAATCTTTGTTGTGTGGGTATGCAGAAATCACCGATGAGGACTGCTGTATCGGTCTTGCAATGTGTCCCTTTATGACTGCGCGGAGGTTACTATCTCCACGCAGTGCCATTAGGCCGTCGCCGAGCGGTTCGGGTCATTGCTAAGGCCGGCAAGGTTTTTGTTCAAAGCGGAGAGAGCGCCGGGGAAATTCCGTTTTCGTGACGCCCTTCAAATCCCGAGCGTCATTCAGTGCGGGCTATCAGGGGCGAGAGCTCTTTAAGGATGAGAGCTCTTTAAGGATTGGAGTTACTTGCGGTCGCGGGCCTGGCGGCGGATATCGCCGGGCGTCTGGCCCGTCCAGGAGCGGTAGGCTTTGGTAAAGCCGGCCTGGTCGCTGAACCCCAGCTTTTCAGCAATGGAGTCGAGTGGGATGACTGTGCCGCTGAGGTACAGCGTGGCAAAGTTCTGACGTATCTCGTTTCTGAGCGTCCTGAATGAGGTGCCTGCGGTCGACAGATGCTGTCGCAGGGTGCGGGGGCTCATGTCGAGCCGACGGGCAAGATTGTCCATGGTGCAGGGGCGGCCCGGCTGGCTCATGATCATTTCCCGCACCTGCATGACGGTTTCATCAGCCTGTTCCGACGGTTCCCGCTCTCGCGAGCGGGCGTTGGCCAGGATGAACTCCAGGCCGGTGTCGTCGTTGCGAACAGGGCGGCCGGACAAAGGCATGGTGACCCGGCTCGCAGGGGCGTTGAAGCGAAACTCACAGTCGGCAGCAATGCTGCGCCACTGCTCCGGCTCCAGTGAGGAGTCGAAATCGAACTCGAAACAGAAGTGTTTGCACACCTGGGAGGAAATCCGATGGATGCTGCCCATATAGATTTTGGTGAGGCAGGGGCGCAGGTCACCAAGACTCCAATTGTCGATCAGTTGTATCCGGAAGGTGGAACCGGTTGAGCTGAGGTCCATGTCCATCAGCGGCAGGCCTACGCGCAAGTACTGTACAATCATGCTGATCAGTCGGCGGGGGTTTTCCTGGCCGAGTACGGCGAAGCCAAGTAGTCCATGGGCCGGAAGGTCCAGTTGCTGGCCGAACTGGAAGGCGGCCCGCTCATCGCCCATCAGCCACTCCGCTTTGCCCAACAGTTGCCGGACCTGCCCCATGGACAGGCTCGCATCGGGATCGTCCAGCATGTCGCTGGAGATGTCGGTATCTCCAAGGATGGCGTGGCGCCGAACGCCCTTGCGCTCCATAAACCGAATAAACTGTCGGGCGTAGCGCGCCGAGATCAGCGGCACTTCGAGCGCCATCGGGCTGGACGTTTCCACCGTTCGTTCCATGAGAGGTAGCCTTGTTTAAGGGGAACTGCCGCGTTCAGCGCACAGTTGTTTACTCTGTCTTGGCCCAGTATAGGCAGGGTTGCCCTGGTTGATTTTGCTCACCGGTCACGGTTCTGGTGTGATGGCCGGAAATGACAATGAAACATTCGTTAGATTCTGCAGGAGATCTGCCATTGAAAGCGCCCTGTCCGGTGTGTGAAGCACGCTCATTGGTGCCCTTCCAGACAATCAAAGACATACCTTATTATCGGTGTGAAATCTGTGAGGCGACGGTCATGGACTCGTCTTGCTGGCTGGACGAGCGCCGGGAATGGGAGATTTACAACCTCCACGACAATCATCCGGAAGATGAGGGCTACCGACGCTTTCTTTCGAAGCTGACCAGCCCGTTGCTCGAGCGACTGGAGGCGGGTGTGCGCGGCCTGGATTTTGGCTGTGGCCCCGGCCCGGCGCTGGCCGGGATGCTGCGGGAAGCGGGGATGGACATGGCGCTCTATGATCCCTTCTTTCATTCGGACACGTCTGTTCTGGAACACCAGTATGATTTCGTAACCTGCACAGAGGTGGTGGAACACCTTCATCGCCCGGCGGATACGTTTCGTCTGTTGAACAGGCTGATGAAACCGGGTGGCTGGTTGGGCGTGATGACCTGCTTCCAGACAGACGACCGACGATTTGCCAACTGGCATTACCGGCGGGACCCAACCCACGTTGTATTTTACCGCGAGTATACGATGGCCTGGTTGGCCCGGAGGCATGGGTGGCACTTGGAAATTCCGGCCAAGGACGTCGCGCTGTTCCAGAAGAGTTAGCGAATCGGGGTAGGGCAGTCCAGTACAGGACACTTGATGGGACGGGGTCCATCGCTGTCGCTCTGGATATTACCGCCGAAACGCTTCGGATCAATGGCACTGGCACAGCTGGCTGCGTTCCTGGATGCCGTGGCGCAGCCTTGCGTGGCCAGTGCGTGGGCCAGGTTGTTCCAGCCTGCGGCCAGGTTCGGGAATTTGGTGGTCAGTCTCAGGAAATGTTGCGCGGCCAGGTCCACCTGGCCCTGTTGCCAGGCAATATTTCCCTGTCCCATGATGGCAGCTGGTTGGTCCGGCCATGCCTGTTCGGCCGTTCGATAGGCTATAGTGGCGGCGATGGTCCTGCCGGTGGTTTCCAGGTCGTTGGCGGATGTCAGATAGCGAAGAGGCTGCGCTGTCGCCGGTAGTTGGTTGGGTGGCAGGATGACCGTGGCCCAGTTGTCTGCGCGGTTCCATGTGGCCATGAACACGTCCAGTGCCTGCTCGTGCCGCTCCTGGGTACCGGTATGAAGGATGATGGTGCGGTCGTTGGCGTCGTAACCGATCACCACGGCGAAATGCCATTGTGGCCACCAGTCGAATCGCAGGTTCTGCATTACCAACACTGGGTGGCCAGACGCTATCTCCTCCAGCAGGCTCTTGAGTGATCCGTCCAGCGGGTAAACCAGCAAGCCATGGGACCGGGCGGCAGACACCATTTCAACTTTCAGGCTGCCCTGGCGTGCCGGCAGGTATACCAGCTCCTTCAGTACGGTGGGGTTGGTGTTCAGGCCCTGGCTATTGAGCATCATGGCGAGGGACGCCGGGCCGCACTGGTAGAGCTCCTGAGCATGGAAGGGAACATGATCCAGCACTTTTCGCTGGTCTGCACCGGCCGTGTTCAGGGTGGTATCGGGCCATTGGGGACGGCTGGCGCAGCCTGCCAGAATCGTTGCCAGTACAAGACCGACAACGGTTCGCAGCAGGCGCGGCTGGATAGGCGTCGTCACGCTACCGGATGCAGTTGATGAAGGGGAAGATGTTGGTGGCGCACAGCATGTCTGTGATAATGAACACCAACAGGAACAGAACGATGATCCCGACAACGCCCTCGCCAACGGGAGCCTCGGCCAATTGTTGTTCAAAGGAAGACAGTTCTTCCGGCGTCAGGTTCTGGATGCGCTGTTCAACCTGTTCCTGACTGACGCCCATTTCTGCCAGCTTTTCCTTTACTTCATCCCGCTCAAGCATATTGAGCAGTGACTGGCGGTCCAGATCGGTGCGTTGCTCGGTCAGCAGCTCATCGGTTCCAACCATCCCCGCTGAGGCGGAGGATGCCCAAACGGAGCCGAAAGCCATCATGATGGCCATGACAAACGATACGTACCGCAGATGGTTTCTCAGGGTTTGCATTACACTCTCCTGTTATTTTTCATTCAAGAAGCGGTCTTTCCGGCTGCTGCCTGCGACGTAGCCGACTGCTACATCCGACATTCAAGCTGACCTAATACTAGCACGCGTTTTCGGGGGGCCAGGTTCCTTATGATCAAGTACGCTTAGAATGTGGACAGCCCCGTGGCCTCCATCAATCTGTATTGCCAATACCGTATTCGGGATTCATCAGCCCAGGCATTGTAGGGCAGACTCATTACCGGAGTCTCACCCGGGCCGTGGACCCATTGCTCGTTGAAGAAGCCACTCGCTTTGCGCACGACCTCCGAGTGTACGTCGGAGCGCACGAGCACGCTGGTTTCAAGATTCAGATCGTCGAGGTTGCGGCGGGTGAAATTGGCCGAGCCGAGCAGCAGTTGGGCGTTGCCTTGGGTGTCTCGCCTGATCAGTAGTTTGCTATGGCACTGTTCACCTTCGGTGTTACACCAACGTACCGTGATGCCGGCGCCACTAAGCTCCATGGCCGCCTGTCGGTTCGGTATGCCGCTTTTTTCCATGCCGAAGGCATCGTTGTTGGCGTCCAACAGTACCCGAACTTCGACACCGCGCTCGTGGGCTTTTTTCAATTCCTTCAGCAACGTTCGGTGTGACAGGTAGAACATGGCGAGGTCCAGTCTGTCGCCCGTTTTTGCGGTGCCAATGAGGTCGCTGGCGACTGTCCGTATGGCCGACTCTGTGACGACCTGGATGGTACCGACCGAGTCGATGCCGGCCGCGGCTTGAGGCAAGCTGCTGATCATTTCGTCCACCACCCCGGTGTCTGCACCGGACATCGCCAGAACGGCACGCTCACTGAGCAGCAAATCGGCCACGGCTGGCCCTCCGAATCGCAGGCCGATGTTGCTGTGCCGGCTACTGCCATCGTGTGGATTGGCGGAGGTCACCAGGGCGTGAAAGCCCTCAGCGTTGTCGGTGATCAGGACTTTGCGGTGGTTGGCCTTGAAATTGGGGAGTGCCAGGTAGCTGCGCAGGGTGACCGGCTGTTCACCGAGTGCATTCGGTAGCCAGCCACCGGTCGCCGAGTTGCCCATCCACTGACAACAGAAGCGCCACAGGCTGGACCAGGTCGGGTTACTGTCACGAAGGCGCTCCAACCTGGTTTCTATTACCGGAATGCCTGCCTGCCTGAGTTGCTGGAAATAGGGCGAGACTGTGCCGCCGTATACGGTGTTGATGGGGTCGGAAATAACAACAATACGCACATCCGGATTCGCCTTACGTTGCTTGAGCAGGGCGTCAGTCAGTTCCTGTGCCAATGGCCGCTGACGGCTGCCTTCCGCACGGGTGCCGTTGAAGAGGAACATGTCCACCAGTACGAAGCGGCGGGCGTTCGAAACCATATCGAGGGCCTCGTCGAAAATCTCGTGGTCCAGTCGAGGCTCTTCGTTGCCGAAGTGCAGTGTTCTGTCGGTGAGCAGCCTGGCATTTGTCAGAGGATGGGAAGTGCCCTCGTAACCGAACCCGGGTGGCAGGGGCTTCAATGTGTGGTAAAAGCCGGTTGTTGTAACGGCCAGAATAACCAAGCCGATCAGTAACTTCACTGTCATCGTCGTACTTCCTGACGGAAAGAGTCCAAAGACGAAACTATACTGCACCGGAACCTGTGTCGTCCTTACACCCTTGTCATCCTGGATTAATAATGATCGCGACGTGATCCTGGTCCCAGCTAAACAAACACTTACAAAAAAGGTCCGTCTTGAGCTATCGCTGCCGGCATTCACTTTCTAAACTTGTCGTATCAATCATTTACGACAACGATTCTTGTGAATTCACTGGCTCTAATTGGTTCCCATCTGTTCAGTTTGCGCCTGCTTATTGTTGTGCTGGCGTTGGCCTGTGTGTTTGTGGGCGACGCCTTGCCACTGCTGGGTTGGTTGGATCGGGTATTGTTCAGCACTCTTGGCAACCCTGCGGGCATTGAGGACGCCGTTAAGGTTGTGGATATGTCACCGGCCGCATTCGCAACGGCGCTGCAGGCCCGGGGGCTTGTCGAACCCGAGTGGTCGGCGCTGGCGATTCGCGCCGGTTTGATGGCGTCGGCACTGATCCTGGTGCTTGCGGTTCCCCAAATGGGAGGCGCGGTTGCTCTACCGGTGCTGTTGCTCGTTGCCGGGGCTCTGGTGGTTCTACAAGCGGCGCTCATGTTCTATCAGAGCGCCTGGTTGCCCTTGGGTGAAGTGGTCACCCTGCTGATGGTCGGTTACGTCATCATGCTGTTCTGGCTGCAGCCGAGGCGTGATATTGTCGCGTTGTCTGAGAACGTTCGTGCAGCCCGCACCCGCCTTGGCCGTCTGTTGCTACAACAGGGGCAGTCCGATGAGGCGCTCGAGGTGCTGGCCGAATGCCCCCCCACCGAAGACACCTTGGCACTGCAATATGACATTGCCATTCAGCAGGAGCGCAAGCGGCAGTACGACCGGGCGTCCGCTACCTGCCAGCAGATTCTTCAGCAGAAGCGGAAGTACCGGGACGTGGAAAAACGCCTGGCGGCTCTTGAGAGCCTGACTGCCGAGGCAACCGTTGTTTCCCCGAGTGGTTATGACAATACGCGAACCCTGGTCATGCCCGAGCAAAGCGTCAGCCGGCCCACCCTGGGCCGCTACGAAATCGAGCGCGAGATAGGGCGAGGCGCCATGGGCGTGGTCTATCTCGGCAAGGACCCCAAAATAGCCCGTACCGTGGCCATCAAGACGCTCAGTTACCAGGCCTTTGAGAACAACGAGCTGCGGGACCTGAAATCACGTTTCTTTCGGGAAGCCGAGGCAGCGGGCCGCCTCAGCCATCCGGCAATTGTCACCGTGTATGACGTCGGGGAAGAGGCCGACCTTGCGTTTATCGCCATGGATTACGCAAAGGGCAGGCCGCTTAGTGAGTTTGGCAAGCCGGGGCGGTTACTGCCGCTGGCGAAGGTGCTGGATATCGTCGCTCGGGTGGCGGATGCCCTCGATTACGCGCATCGTCAAAAGATCATCCATCGCGATATCAAACCGGGTAACATCATCTTCAACCCGGACAACGGTGAGATCAAGATTACCGATTTCGGCATTGCCAAGATCTCGGACGACTCGCGGACTCGCACCGGGAGTGTCATGGGCAGCCCACTTTATATGTCTCCGGAACAGCTCAAGGGGCAGAAAGTAACTGGCGCCACCGATACCTACAGTCTGGGAATCACGCTGTACAAACTGGTGTGCGGGGAGACACCCTATCAGGGTGACACCCTGGCCAACCTGACCTACCAGATTCTGAATAAGCGCCCGCGGAGCGTCCGCGAGTTCAACCCGGAACTCCCCAACGGTGTTGTCCGTCTGATTAATAAAGCCATCCAACGGGAGCCTGACAAACGCTTCCTGAGTGCCGCCACCATGGCAGAAGCGTTGCGAAGACAGGCGAGCCGTGAGGCAAGGGAGGAAGCATCGTGATGAACCCCCATGTGGCTGGCATAACGGATGTAGGGGCGTTGCGTAAAGCCAATCAGGACGCCATCGACTGGCGGGTCAGTGAGGACAACCGGCAGGTGCTGCTTGTGGTTGCCGATGGCATGGGCGGTTACCACGGCGGGGAAGTGGCCAGCCGCATAGCCGTGGACACAGTGATGGAAGTGCTGGTGCCCTGGTTGTCGCCGGACGAGGGAGTGCCGGAGGAGCCGGACGACGCCATACAGTTTGCGATCAACCTGGCCAGTGAGCGAATTGCCGATCAAAGGGCTGCCGACGCGGATCTGGCCAAAATGGGGACCACGCTGGTTATGGCCTGGGTGATTGACGGTGAAGCTCACATTGCACATCTGGGGGATTCCCGCTGCTATCTCGTTCAAGGGCGAGAGTTGGCATGCCAGACCCGCGACGACACCGTGGTACAGAACATGCTGGATGACGGCAGCATCCGCCCTGATGACGTGCCCCATGTGCCTTTCCGTAATGTGCTGACGCGCGCGCTTGGTGCCTCATCGGCCATTGCCAGCTTCCGCCGCGTGCGGATGGCGGCTGGAGATTCCCTGTTGCTATGTTCCGATGGCCTTACGGGTGCGTTGCCAGAGGATCAATGGCTTTCGCTTATATCCGTGTGCGAGACAGCCGACGAGAAGGTCCGGGCGCTGGTGGATGCGAGCCTGGATAATGAGGCGGCCGACAACGTGTCCGTTGTACTGTTGATTCTTAATTAATAGAGGAGGCCTGTATGGCGTCATTTTCCCAATTGGTGGACAACGTTGTAGTGACCACCTTTGAGCTGGATCAGCCGGAGATTCATGTCGGCAGGCGTGGCGATAACGATATCCGCATCGACGAAATTTCGGTCAGCGGCCATCATGCGTTGATCGAGGCGGTACCCAATGCCTATCTGGAAGGCACAGTGGATTACTACATCACCGACCAGAACAGCACCAACGGGACATTTGTGAACGAACTCCGGATTGACCGACGCCAGCGCCTGAACAGTAACGACCTGGTTCGCATTGGCTGGAACGAGTTCCGCTTCATTGACGAAGAGGAAAATGCGCTGGAGAAAACCGCCTACATACTGGATTAGTGGTGCATTGGCTGGGCGTCGAGCACCAGTCGGGAGAATCGATCGAGCAGGGACGTGGCGTTGGGCGCGTCGATCACGTTCTCAATCAGTGCCTTGGCATCGAGCCCTTCCTTTTCCAGATCGGGTGCCTGCACCTTGAGATAAGCGCGCATCACCTCTGCTGAGAATTCCGGGTGAAACTGTATACCCCAGGCACAGCGGCCCACACGAAAGGCCTGGTGCGGTTCGAAATCGTTGTGGCCAAGAAGGACGGCATTCTCCGGCAATCGGAGTACGGACTGCCGATGCGTCAATTGCGCCGGGAATGTCTGGGGCAACCCCTTAAACAAAGGGTCATCCATTGCAGCGTCCAGCAACTCTACCTGATGGGTGCCGGTTTCCCGGCCACGTGGGTGGTAGCCGGCTTCACCACCCAGAGCGTGGGCCAGTAGCTGATGGCCATAGCAGACACCCAGAACTGGCACCTCTTCCGTCACTGCCTCAGCCAGCCACGCGCCAGTGTTCTCACTCCAGGGCGCCCGGTCGCTGACCATGGCTGGTGATCCCGTCACCACGATCCCGTCCCAATCCCCGGGTTTGCCCGGTAGATCGTCAGCCGTGACATCGACTACGTGCAGGTCGAGCTCCGGAGCCAGCCTGGCCAAAAACCAGCTATCGAAATCCCCAAATGACTCCAGAAGGGACGGGTAGGTATTACCTGTTTTGAGTATGACGACCCTGGCCAAGGTGTTGCTCCCGTCAGTCCGCGATGACTGCGTTGTGGTATACATTCTGGACGTCATCGAGGTCGTTCAGCATGTCCATGAACTTCTCGAACAGCTCAATGTCGTCGCCTTCGACAGTGGTGGTGGTCTGGGGCAGGAACTGGATCTCGTCCACTTCAAACTCCAGGCCTTCAAACGCTTCCTGCAGTGCCTGTCGCGCCTTGGCGTATTCGGTGTGGGGCGCGAATACAGTAATCATACCCTCTTCGTGCTCAATGTCAGTGACATCCACATCCGCCATCATCAGTGCTTCCAGGGCCGCTTCCTCGTCGTCGCCCTTGAAACCGAGAATGGCGCAATGATCAAACATATGGCTGACGCTGCCCTGGGTGCCGATCTTGCATTTGGTCTTGGTGAACGCCAGGCGCACGTCACCGAAGGTGCGGTTGGGGTTATCGGTCAGGCAATCCACGATGGCCATGCAGTTGCCGGGGCCGAATCCTTCATAGCGAGCAGGGGAAAAATCCTCGCCAGCGCCACCCCGGGCTTTCTCGATGGCCTTCTCAATGACGTGCGCGGGCACCTGATCTTTCTTGGCACGGTCGATCAGGCCACGCAGGCTGAGGTTGGCATCCGGGTCCGGGCCGCCGGACTTGGCGCACACATAGATTTCGCGGCCGTACTTACTGTAGACCTTGGTTTTGGCGGCGGCCGTTTTGGCCATGGAGTCTTTGCGGTTCTGATAGGCTCTGCCCATTACGCTGCCTCAATGTCGTTTTCAAAAGTGCGGATTTTACTCGACTAGACAGGCTGGCGACAGCCTTATTTGCAAGCTCGCCAATGGTCCGGCCATGGTACCAAAGTGCCAGGATTCCAGAACTTTTCGGTCAGGTACTGTCGAGGGGCTGCGTGTTAGGGTCGAGACACTGTCAATGTTACCGAACGCGGAGATTGCCATGAGATCAGCCCGAACATCGCTCATTGCTGCCGTGAGTCTGCTGCTTTTCACCGGAGCGCCGACGGTCGGAAACAGCGCCGAGCCGGATCAGCAGATGGACGTGGCCCGCGAAATGATCAAGGTTCTGGAAGCCTATGCCGTCTACAAAATGGGACAGTACGACTTGGCGTTCGAGCGCTATCAGGCACTTGCCGAAGCGGGCAGTCAGCAGGGTATGTACAATCTGGCCAATATGTACGCTGCCGGGCAAGGTACGGCACAGAGCAACTCTAAGGCGTTCAAGTGGTATCTGAGGGCAGCGGAAGCTGGCGACAAGCTTAGCATGTACGAAGTGGCAAAGGCCTACGAAGCGGGTACAGGGACCCAGGCAGACCCACAACTTGCCAGCCATTGGCGGGAGCGCGCTGCAACCGCAGATTGATCGTTACTTCCCTGCCAAATACTCCCCATCAATGCGTTCTATTGCTGCTCAGGCCAACTTGGGCACCCGGCGAATGCCCTTGCGGATGCCCTGGTCGAGCGCGGAGCTGACCAGTTTGCCGGTAAAGGGTACGATGTCGTCAAACGAAATGGTGTACTGAACGCGAGTTCTACCGTTGGCGTCATCGTCGAAGCGGATACGGCCGAGATGGTTGCGGATGGGGCTCATGCTGGAAATCGTGTACTCAATGAGTACCCCGGGCTCGAAGGTAATGACGGTCTCTTCAAGGCCGATGGGGCCGATGCCGATCTTACGGATGGATCCAAGGCCGTTGGGGTCAGCCTGGTCGCTGTCGCGAATGCGCTTCACCGGTGCTCCCAGTAACTTCCCGAAGCGCTCATGATCCGCAAACACTGCAAACACCCGGTTGCGCGGCACATCAAAGGTTTCATCAATTTCAATCTTGTAGTTCGCCATGTATGAACTCTTCAGAGACGGTTTTCAACAGGGTAGCCGGTTATGTGTTACAACAAAAGTGACGTGCTGGCAATGACCGGACGTTGGCCCATAAGGGCTGAATGGCAGCCGAGCGACAGGTACACTGAGGCTCGTGGTGCCTCAGGTATCATACCCCCAAATACAGCTCGACAAGGTGCATGGACTCGCATGGATAACGATAACGAACAACCCGCACGCTCAGATCTCGCGACACCACTGAATGGCCTCTTTGCCCTCGGGATACTCTATACCCTCTATGTCGCCCACCAGATTGTGCTGCCCATTGTCCTGGCGGTCCTGACCAGCCTGCTGCTGTTCCCGCTTGTTAAAAAAGCGTACGACAAAGCCGGGATTCCGAGGGTGCTCAGTTCACTGGTGTTGATGATCGTGGTGATTGCTGGTCTGGCGGGTATTGGGGCCGCCGTTGCAACTCCCGCCCTGGAGTGGGCGCAGCAGGCACCGCAGGGAATCTCCCGACTACTCATGGGAGAGAGCGGCATTAGAAACCAGATTGACAAGGTCAACGAATCGGCAAAGAAAGTGGAAGAGTCCATGGACGAACTGTCCAAGGACGAGAAGACCACAACCAACACCGTCGTCCTGAAAACCGACTCGTGGCGCAACCAACTATTGACCAAGGCCCGTAACGGTGCGGCGGGCCTCGCACTTGCGCTGGCCCTGACCTATTTTCTGCTGGTGGGCGGGGACCGCATCATCCTCAACTTCGTGCGGCAGCTCCCCAAGCGGCAGCGCCGCAACGTGCTCCAGATTGCCCGCGATTCCCAGCAGCAGATCGCCCAGTATCTGGCGGTACTCAGCCTCAGCAACCTGATGGTTGGTATCACTACCGGGCTTATCTGTTGGGCAGTGGGGCTTCCGGACCCGGCCGTGTGGGGACTCGTCGCCGGCCTGGCCAGGTTCATCCCCTATCTTGGCGTCATCCTGACCATCATCCTGCTTGCGGTTGTGTCCGCCACCAGCCTCGACACGCTCTGGATGATGGCCATCGCTCCGCTCGGCTACCTGGCACTTACCTCCACCGTCGGTTTTTTCATCGAACCCTGGATCCACGGCTTCCGAATGGCCATCAACCCGGTGGTCATCTTTGTGTCCATCTTCTTCTGGGGCTGGTTGTGGGGGCCGGTGGGTGTGCTGCTGGCTGTCCCCCTGATGACCATCATCCAGGTGGTCCTAAAGCAGATCCCGAAACTGCAGCCGATCTACAGGGTTATTGCGCGGTAAAAGCTGTCAGGGGGCCCTGACACAGGTATGAATCTGGCCTATCCTGACCTGATATTCAGCAAAGCAGGAGCAGAACGCCCATGATCCCGAAGACCATGAAAGCCATGCTGCTCACCGGCCACGGTGGCGTCGAGAAACTGGAATACACCACAGACGTGCCCACCCCCACCCCGGGAACGGGAGAGGTGCTCGTCCAGGTCACTGCTACCGCCAAGAACAACACCGACCGCAAAGCCCGGGAGGGCCTGTACCCCACCAAGGATAAGGGCGACGTAACTTCCTTCCAGATGGGAGGTTCACCTACGTTGGCCTTCCCCAGAGTTCAGGGCGCGGACGTTGTTGGGCGTATTGTCGCTGTGGGGCAGGGTGTGGACGAAACGAGGGTCGGCCAACGGGGCCTTCTGGACTTCAATCTCTACGCCGACGACCGTCGGGATATCAACCTGACCCCGGACTACTACGGTCACGGCGCCGATGGTGGTTTCGCGGAATATATCGCCGTGCCTTCCAACCAGTTTCACCATGTCGAGAATGCCGATTTGGCCGATGCCGAACTTGCCGCCATGGGCATGTGCTCCTACCAGACCGCCTTGCACATGCTCACATCCGCAAGGGCAAAAGCAGGCGAGCACATCCTCGTGACTGGTGCCAGTGGTGGCGTTGGCACCGCTCTTATCCAGCTTTGCCGCATCATGGGGGCGATTCCCTATGCGCTGAGCCAGCGTGACAAAGCAGACCCATTGCTCAAGCTGGGTGCCGAAGCCGTGCTGGATCGTTCCGACATGGACAACTTCACGGATAAGGTACGGTCCGTCACGGGTGGCCGACCGATAGACGCTGTCATGGATCTGGCCGGTGGTGAAATGACCGACCAGTTTATCGATACCATGATCTTCGACATGAACAGTCGCAGGGATTATCCAAGGCTCAGCATCGCCGGCGCCAGTGCCGGGAACGTCAGCGAAATCATGTGGACGCGGATCTATCTGTATCAGGTGCAGGTGTTCGGCGTGTCACACGGCACCCGTGAAGAAGCGGAACAACTGGTGGCCTGGATTCGCAGCGGTCAGCTGAAGCCGGTACTTCACGCCGCTTTCAGACTTTCAGAGTTGCACGAAGCCGAACGTTACTTCGTCAATCGCAACAGCAACTACCTGGGCAAAATCGTGATCGTTCCTGATGCCCAATGGGCCGAGCATGGCGCCCCGTTTGCCTTGGAGAAGTCCTGATGCGTCCTGAACTCAAACTGCAACTGATGGACACCCACGCCGGCGGCGATGTAAGCCGGATTGTGACGGGCGGGATCTGCCCGCTTCCGGGGGACACCGTGCGCGCCCAGATGGAATATCTGCGGGACAAGGCGGATGGGCTTCGCACGTTACTACTGGAAGAGCCCTACGGCATCCCGGAAATGTCTGTGGACCTGCTGGTGCCGGCCACGGACCCCGAAGCAGTCGCCGGTTATATCATCATGGAAGTGATGGGATACCCGATCTACTCGGGCTCCAACACCATCTGCACTGCGACGGCCGTTCTGGAGAGTGGCATCGTTGCCAAGAGGGAAGGGTGGCAGAGCTTTGCTCTGGAAGCACCTGCGGGCCTGGTCCACATCGACGCCCTTGTACGGGATGGGGTTGTGGAAGCCATTACCTGTGGCGGGCTGCCCAGTTACATCGACACCTACCAGGCCAGCATTCACGTGCCCTCGATCGGCGACATAACCTACAGCGTGGCCTACAGCGGTGGTTTCTACGCCCTGGTGGACGCGACAAGTCTGGGGTTCTCCCTGACTCTGGATGAAGAGCGCAAACTCAGCGAATGTGCCTATCAGATAGTAGAGGCCATCCAGGCAGAGCGCGGTTTCTCCCACTACACGCTGGGTGATGTTGGGCCTCTGCCCTTCCTCCATTTCATGGGCCCCGTGGAACAATTGTCTGACCATTCGTATCGTTCACGGTCAGCCACCTATGTGCATCCTGGAGTCATCTGCCGCAGCACCACCGGCACGGGTACTTCAGCGCGGCTTGCGTTAATGAACTACGAGGGCAAAATCAGCCCGGGCGACCGCCTGGAAACCGTCTCCCTCCGTGAAACCGGATTTATCGGTGAGTTCACTGGCGTGCGCCAGGAAGGGAAACACCAAGTGGTCGAGAATACCATTACCGGCAAGAGCTACGTCCTGAACCGGGCCGATATCATCGTTAATTGCGATGACCCGATGGTGGACTGTGGGGGCCTTACTCACATCCTTACCAGCGCACGCGTGGACGAAAACCAGCCGGGTTGATGTCGGAACCTGGCACAAACACTGCTCTGGTTGTGATGCGGGCCCGTGATTGGTAAGCATCCGACAGAGTGAGCCCCCAAAAGCGCACCAGAAAGGTGCGATAAGCCCCAGTTTGGGGATATCCACCGTGGTGACATGGTGTTTTGTGGAATTGGCTTCAAAGTGATCAAACCTAAGCGTGGCCCCTATGATCTGCCTGATAAGCGGCAGGCAATGCCCAACAGAAAAAGGTGTCACAAGTGGAAATGATCATGATCAGCAAAGAACTGATGACTGCAAAAATCCTGGAAGCAAAAGCCACCAAGGGCGTTTCTTGGGAAGCTCTTTCCGAAGCCATTGGCCTGTCGCCGGTGTTTACAACCTCCGCCTGCCTGGGCATGAACAGCTTGACCGAGGATAAAGCGTTCGCGGTGTGCGAAACCCTTGGCCTCGACAAGGTAGTTGCCGAAGCCCTGCAGGTTTGCCCGAAAAAGGCCTGGGACGGCGCCGTTCCCCAGGATCCGCTGATCTACCGTCTCTATGAGGTGGTCGGTGTGTATGGTGACACCCTGAAAGAGCTCATCCACGAAAAATTCGGTGACGGCATCATGAGCGCCATCGACTTCACCATGCACGTGGACAAGGAGGAGAACCCCAAGGGTGACCGGGTTGTGGTTACCATGAACGGTAAGTTCCTGCCTTATAAGGCTTGGTGATCGGCTTTCCCGCCGTGGTCAGCTCGGCGCGGGGTGGTATCTGGATTTGTCGCCAGAAAAAGATGTCTGAGCGAAGCGAGTTCTTTTTCAAGAAAAATACAGATACCACCCCGCAAGCCCGCCCCAAAACCTGCAGGCTACGAACAGAAGGCAACTCCCAAACTTCAGGCAGTCTGAACCCGAACCCCCGAAACCTGACCAAGGGCAACCTCCGCCACTGTATGCAACTTCTCCAGTTGCGACTGGAGCATGGCGATTGGCCGGGTTCCCTCCAGGGTCAGGGTGATATCGAGATGCTCCCCGGCGGATTCCACCGCCATTGTGGCAATCCGGAAACCGCGAATACGGATCACCTGGCAAAGGCGCTCCAGGGCGGCCGCTTCCTGCGACATGCGGCAGTTGATGTTGTAGCTCGGTGTTGAGGGCTGGCTTTGCGGTTTCATGCAACGTGTTCCTTTTTGTTGGTGCGTCGGGTTTCGTCGATCATTTCGCGGTTGCTGGCGCCGGGTTTGACGATGGGCCAGACGTTATCCTCACGGCTGATGGCCACGTGCAACAGCATCGGGCCGTTGTAGGCCAGGATGGTTTCGATGCCTCGGCGGATCTGGTCGGTGCGGTTGATATGCAACGCCGGGATGTCAAAGGCGCGTGCCATGGCGACGAAATCCGGGTTGTCATCCAGATTGATCTGGCTTTCCCGGTTGCCATAGAACAGCTCCTGTTGCTGACGCACCATGCCCAGGCATTGGTTGTCCATTACGATTAACTTCACCGGCAGGTTATAGCGGCGGATAGTGGCCAGCTCCTGGGCGTTCATCATGAACGAGCCGTCGCCCGTTACGTTGATCACCGTGCTCTTGCGGTCGGCAAACTGGGCACCGATGGCGGCGGGCAGGCCATAGCCCATGGTGCCCAGGCCGCCGCTGGTGAGGTGGTGGCGAGGGTGGTCAAAGTCGTAGTGCTGGGCCACCCACATCTGGTGCTGGCCAACGTCGCACGCTATGACGGTATCGTCCAGAGCGATTCGGGAGAGTTGGCGAACAAAGGCCGGGCCGGTGATCGGCGCCAGGGGTTCTTCGTTGTCGGCGGCGTGGAAGCCGCCGGTGGTGTACCAGGTTCGGCACTGTTTCTGCCAGCCACCAATGTCGAGCGGCTTATCCTGTAAGGCGTTGGTCAATGCTTCAAGAATGCTATTCAGATCCCCGCGAATAGCCAGTTCGGTCGCGCGCAGTTTGTTGATCTCGGCGGCGTCGGCGTCAATGTGGATCATCTTTGCATTGGGCGCGAAGCCATCAAGTTTGCCGGTGGCGCGGTCATCCAGGCGGGCACCGATAACCAGCAGCAGGTCGCATTCATCCACGGCCTTATTGGCCGCCCGGGAGCCGTGCATGCCCAACATGCCCAGGTTGTATGGGTTGTGTTTGCCGGGGTTGCCAATGCCTTTGAGCGTTACCACCGAAGGCAGAGCGGCGGATTCAGCAAACGTGCGAAAGCGGTCTTCAGCGTGTGCCAGACTGATGCCACCTCCGCTATAGAGTATGGGTTTGCGGGCCGCCCGAAGCATCGTGAGTGCGTCGGCCAGATCTGGAAAGCTGGTCTTCTGGGGTTCGGAATGGAAGTAGGGGGCATCGCTGACGTCAGTCAACAACAGGTCCTTGGGAATATCAACCCACACCGGTCCCGGTCGTCCACTTTGAGCCAGTTCCATGGCTTCTTCCATGACAGCGGGCAGCGCGTCGGCATCGTCAATGAGGTAACTGTGTTTAACGATGCCCAACGTCATGCCCAATACGTCGGTTTCCTGGAAGGCGTCGGTGCCGATCAGGCCGGAGGGCACCTGGCCGGTGATGACCAGCAGCGGAATGGAATCCCGGTGGGCGTTGGCTACGCCGGTGATCAGGTTGGTGGCGCCAGGGCCGGAGGTAGCAATGCATACGCCGAGCTTGCCGCTTGCACGGGCGTAGCCGTCGGCGGCAAGGGCGCAGGCCTGTTCGTGGCGGCAAAGCACATGCTCCACGCCGACATCGTCCACCAGCGCATCGTATAGCGGCATGATACAGCCGCCCGGATAACCGAAAACCGTGCTGACGTTGTGACGGTGGAACGCATCAAGAATGTGCTGTGCGCCGTTCATGGTCGTTTTCCCTTTTTTCTGGTGCAAAAAAAAGCCCCCGGGACCTTTCGGTGCCGGGGGCTTTCGTGTGTTTGTTGAGTCTGTTGCTATCTCACCCGCTTGTCCACACAGAAGCCCCCGGACGGTACCACGACCACCAGGACTAGCTTCACAAGGACAACCACTGTGTTGAGATTCATAAAATCAGTATCTGCTCTGAATCTGTGAGAAATTTATGTGTAGAATCTACCCCACGAAAACAACCGGATGCAACCGTTTTCTGACAGTTTTTAAAACGAGTGCCTGGGCTGTAAACCGACATCACCCGAATGTAACTGTGAGCGATCAATGACCAAAGCAAAACTGGGATCCATCGGATTGTCCTTTCTGGTACTGGCCTTACTGGTGGTTTGGATGACAACCGGTGACGTCAAGGAAGCGCTGGACGAGGCGCCAGAGGATACATCTGAAGAGTCGGTCACCGCGCCCTCCGTTCAGGTGGATGTCCTGAGGACCAGGCTTTACGAGCCCGGGTTAATGCTGCAGGGGCAGTTGGAGCCCTGGCGAACCGTGTCAGTTGGTGCTCGGGTTGCCGGCACGGTAGACGAGCTGATGGTGGCGCAGGGTGACCAGGTTGAGGAAGGGGAGGTCCTGCTTCGCCTCTCCGAGGATGGCCGACGTACGTCGGTGGACCAATGGCAATCCCGCATTCGCAAATTGGAGGCCGATCTATCGGCAGCCCAGAAGCTCCGCTCCCGGAATCTCACATCTGAATCCGAAGTGTTGACCCTGCAAAGTGAACTGTCCGCGGCCAGAGCCGAACTCGCTCAGGCACGTCTTGCGGTTGACAACCTGGAGCCACGCGCGCCTTTTGAAGGAACGGTGAATCGGCGGGATGTCGATCTTGGTGATCTGGTTCAGGTCGGGTCACCACTGTTGGAGTTGGTGCGCGTAGATCGGCTGAAAGCGACGGGGCAAATTCCGCAACAGTCAGTGGGTGCCGTCGAAGAGGGGCAGGCCGTGACCATTCGCACGTTGGATGGCGACAGCCTGGAAGGCGTGGTGAATTTCGTGGCCAGTGCCGCAGACCCCGACACCCGCAGTTTCCCGGTGGAAGTGTCCATAGACAACCCGGAACGCAAGCGGGTTGCCGGCGGCAGTGCCACGTTGCGTATTGCCCTGCCGGAAGTGGAGGCGATGTTCATTTCGCCGGCCTATCTCAGCCTGGGGGATGATGGCCGGCCCGGTGTTCGCTATGTGGGTGACAATAACGAAGTGGTGTTTACCACGGTCAAACTCCTGAACGTCACCACGGATGGCGCCTGGGTCACTGGCCTGCCGGATGAAATCCGGTTGATTACCCGGGGAGCGGGTTTTGTATCCATCGGGCAGCAGGTACGCCCGGTCGATCGTGATTCGGACCGGGGCTAACCGATATGCGAACCTTGATTTTTGCGGCCCTTGACCGCAGCCGAACGACACTCCTGACACTGGCATTCCTGATTCTTGGCGGAATCGCGGCTTTTCAGACCATCCCCAAAGAAGCGAATCCGGACATCACCATTCCCATGATCTATGTGTCAATGACACTGGAGGGAATCAGCCCGGAAGACGGTGAACGCCTGCTTATCCGGCCCATGGAGCAGGAGTTGCGCTCTCTGGAGGGCGTCAAGGAAATGCGAGGTACCGCTTCGGAGGGCCATGCCTCGGTAATGCTGGAATTTGATGCCGGGTTTGACCCGGACATTGCGCTCCAGGACGTTAGGGAAAAGGTTGATACTGCCCGCAGCAAGCTGCCCCAGGAAGCTGACGAACCGAGGGTGAATGAAATTAACGTGGCCCTGTTTCCGGTCATGTCGGTTGGTCTCTCCGGGCCTCTTTCCGAACGCGAACTGGTCACCATTGCCCGGCGTTTGCAGGACGCCATTGAAGGCATTCCGGAAGTGCTGGAGGTGGACATCGGAGGAGATAGGGAAGACCTCCTTGAGATCGTTGTCGATCCCCAGGTGCTTGAAAGCTACGGCGTGGACTTTGATCAGTTGGCGACGTTGGTCACTCGTAACAATCAACTGGTCGCCGCCGGAAGCCTGGATACTGGTGCCGGTCGCATGACCATGAAGGTTCCCGGCGTTATCGAGTCTGTGGAAGATGTCATGGCCATGCCGGTCAAGGTGGGCGGTGACACGGTTGTGACCTTTGGCGACGTGGCGATGCTGCAACGCACGTTTAAGGATCCGAGCGGGTTCGCCAGGATCAATGGCGAGCCGGCGCTGGTGCTGGAAATCTCCAAGCGCACTGGCGCCAACATTATTGAAACCGTGGAAAAGGTGAAAGCGCTGATCGAAAGCGCTGGCCCGCAACTACCTGATGAGCTGGAGGTTCGTTACATTATGGACCAGTCCGGCGACGTGCGGGATATTCTAAGCGACCTGCTCAACAACGTTCTGACCGCCATCGTGCTGGTGATCATTCTGATCATTGCCGCCATGGGCCCCCGTTCTGCCCTGTTGGTGGGACTCACCATTCCTGGTGCGTTCCTGACCGGTATCCTGGTGATCTGGGGCATGGGCTTTACTCTGAATATTGTCGTGTTGTTCAGCCTCATACTCGTAGCGGGGATGCTGGTGGACGGGGCGATAGTGGTGTCCGAGCTTGCCGACAGGAACCTCTCCGAAGGCCAGGGTGTGACGTCCGCATGGGGCGAAGCCGCCAGCCGCATGGCCTGGCCCATCATCGCGTCAACCGCCACCACGCTGGCGGTTTTCATTCCCCTGTTGTTCTGGCCGGGCGTGGTTGGCGAGTTCATGAAATTTCTGCCCACCACCGTCATCATCTGCCTGACCGCCTCATTGGCCATGGCCCTTGTGTTTCTGCCGGTCCTTGGAAGCATCAGCGGCGGAAAACGCCGTCCCCAGTCTGCGATCAGTGGTCGGATGACGGACGTCTACCGTGGTTTTCTTGGGCGATTGCTGGCAAAGCCGGGGTTTACCCTGCTTGGCGTGCTTGGCGTTGTTGTGGTGATCTATGCGGCCTATGGCAAGTTCAACTATGGTGTGGAATTCTTCCCGAGCGTGGAGCCGGATTCAGCGCAGGTACATGTCAGGGCCAGGGGGGATCTGTCTGTGCAGGAGCGCGATGCCATCGTTCGGCAGGTCGAGCAGCGTTTACAGGGAATGCCGGAGGTGAAAGCCCTCTATGCCCGCTCAATGATCAACCCCGGAAACCAGATGGCGCCGGACGTCATCGGTGTACTGCAGTTCCAGTTCACAGACTGGTTTGAACGCCGACCAGCGACACAGATACTGGAAGATTTTCGCTCATTAACGGCTGATATTCCCGGTATCGAATTGGAGTTTCGCAAGCAGGAGGGCGGTCCCGCGGATGGCAAGCCCATTGAGCTTAAGGTCAGCAGCATGAACAGTGACCAACTGGAGCGGTATGTCGCTCTCATCCGGCAACGGATGTCTGGCATCGATGGTTTCGTGGATGTAGAAGATGACCGCAGCCTTCCGGGCATCGAATGGCGCCTGAATGTCGACCGCTCAGCTGCTGCCAGGTTTGGCTCCGACGTGCTCAGCGTGGGCAGTGCGGTGCGACTGATCACCAACGGTCTGGTGCTCGCCACCTATCGTCCTGAGGACGTGCGCGACGAAGTCGATATTGCCGTAAGAGTGCCCAATAACTGGCGGGAACTGGACCAATTCCAGCGTCAGACGATCAACACCAGCCGTGGGCAGGTGCCGTTGTCCGAGTTCGTCGATTTGCAGCCGGGTGACAAGACCGGCAGCATCACCCGGGTGGACGGACAGCGCACCATTACGATCAAGTCTGATATAGAACCGGGCCGTCGTGTGGACGAACTGCTCATGGCATTGCGGCAGCAAATGCCCGAAACCCCTGAAGGCGTATCCGTGCGATTCGCCGGCGAGAACGAGGACCAGCAGCAGGCGTCGAATTTCCTGGCATCGGCGTTTCTGGTCGCAATTGCCCTGATGCTTTTGATCCTGGTTACGCAGTTCAACTCGCTCTACCAGACCCTGCTGATTTTGTCGGCCATTGTGCTTTCCACGGCCGGTGTATTGCTTGGCCTGCTGCTGAACGGGCAGTCGTTCGGAATTGTGATGGTGGGCATGGGTATCATTGCCCTTGCCGGCATCGTGGTGAACAACAACATCATACTGATCGACACCTACAACCAGATGCGCCAAAGCGGTATGGCAGCCTTCGAGGCCGCGTTGGAAACCGGATGCCTGCGCCTGCGACCGGTATTGCTGACGGCTATCACCACCATACTCGGGTTGATGCCAATGGTGCTCGGGGTAAACGTGGATCTTCTGACGCCCTCTCTCGGCATCGGTGCTCCATCCACGCAATGGTGGACCCAGCTATCCAGCGCCATCGCAGGCGGGTTGGCGTTTGCAACGGTGCTCACACTGTTGCTGACCCCAGCATTGCTGGTTTTAGGTGACAAAGCCGGCCAACGGGTACGTGGATTTGTTAATCGACAATCATGAGATCAACGAACCGCGTTGGCCGGGCGCGCGGCACTTAACGCCGAATTCTGCTGGATAAGTCCCGCGCCGCCTTTGCCATGCTTTCCAGCTTTGGAACCATGGTGAGGTTGTCTTCGGCAGCGTGATTCATGGTTTCAGATATCTCTGCAACTTCGGTGATGTTACGGTTAATTTCCTCGCTGACGCTGGTTTGTTCCTCGGCCGCGGTTGCCACTTGGGTGGTAGCATCATTCACACTGCCCATGCGGCGATTAATCTCGCCCAGGGTCTGTCTAACTGCCTCCACCGACTGACCACTCTCCTGAGCGACGATTTCGCTTGCCTGCATATATTCAGAGGCATCTCTGGATCCGGTGGCTATGGTGTCGATAATTCGATCGATCTCCACGGTGGCTTCCTGGGTCTTGGCTGCGAGGTTCCTGACTTCGTCGGCGACCACGGCAAATCCACGGCCTGCCTCTCCAGCGCGGGCTGCCTCTATGGCGGCATTCAGCGCCAGTAGGTTGGTCTGGTCCGCGATTTCGCGGATGACCTTCATCACGTCGCCAACTTTTTTGCCGTCGGATGTGAGCTGGTTGACGGTCTGTGAAGAGGTCTGAATCTGGACAGCGAGTCGATTCATGCTGTCCACTGCAGCGTTAACCTGCTTGTCGGCTTCTCCCGTTTGGCCGGAGGTCTCCTGCACTTGGCTTGCAACAGATGCGGCGTGTTGCGCGACATCCTGGGCGGTTGCCGACATCTCGTTCATGGCGGTTGCTATCTGGTCAATCCGCTGATGGGCAAGTTCGGATTGTGATGAGACTTTTTTGGCATTGTCCCTGATCGTTGAGCCCGTGTGTTCGAGTTCACGAGCGTTGCCTTCCATCAAATCGCCGGTTTCTGAGAGAAAGTCGTGTAGCTTGCGGGCGCTATCAGCCAGTCGACCCAATTCATCCTGACGGATTAGAGTCGCAGGATCAGACAGATCACCTTCCCCCAGTTTGTGCATCTGGCCAATCAGTGTTTGCGTTGGTCGGACGACGGAACGAATCAGGACAATGACGCAGGCGATCGTTCCCAGAATCACCGCGAGTAGCATCAGGCTACCGACGCGCCAGGTATTTGTCGTGACGGATTGGTTAAGGGCCGCTGCCTCGTCCACACCCTGTTGACGAATCAGTGCGGAGGCGTCTTCAATCAGCTTTGACGGTTCCCGATCAATGCCGCTGACGGCCCTATCGCCTTCGCCGTGCTGGAAACCCGATGCCACGAAGTCGGCGAACCCAATCCGGTAGGCCTCACCCATCTCTCGGTGGGAGCGCTGGAACCGACTCATCAGTGCACGGGCCTGATCATCTTCCAGCCTTGGGATAAGACCATCCAGCTTTTGCTGGACGAGGGCTTCCTGATCCTGGAATCGGGTCCAGTATTTCGTACGCTGACCGGCATCAGAGCCGCGAATCAATACGTTTTTCCACTCCTGGACCTGGGTCTTGAACTCACTGAGTATGTCCTGCGCCTCCAATGCCCTGACCATACGTTGGCTGGCCAGCCGGTGGTAGTCATTCTTAGCCTGAAGGGAATAGTTGAAGTAATAGCCGGCAACCAGTACGACTACCAGATTTGCCGCTATAACAACGCTCAGCACACGATTGAGAATACTTCGGGAATACCAATTCATGACGTAGTGGGGGCCTGTTTAAAGCGGGAGGTTTCATTCGCGCGTATTTTTTGCGCGCGCATTAAAGCACGATTTGTGGGCTCACACACGACGAAATGGCGGGTGTCACAAAAGTTTCATATGATCGATCAGGAATAGCGGCTGGCCACTAGAGGGGGGTGAAATACTGGTCCATCAGGCGCTCAAAGGGTAGCGGCTTGCTGTATAGATAACCTTGCAGATAGTTACAGCCTTGGTCGAAAAGCCACTGTTCATGGGCTTTGGTTTCAACGCCCTCAGCGACGACCGATAGCCCAAGCCCCCGCGCCAAGCCAATAATAGACAGGGTAATGGCGCAGTCATCTTCGTCGTCTGGCAGTTGGCTGATAAAGGAGCGGTCAATCTTGATCCGTGAGAAAGGCAGGCTCTTCAGACGGGAGAGCGACGAATAGCCGGTTCCAAAGTCGTCTATCGACAGGCTTGCACCGTCGGCGACCAACTCTTCCAGGATACCGGTCAGTGAGCTGAAATCCCCTTGAATGGAATCTTCGGTTACCTCGAAATGCAGTGCCCTGACCGGCACGCTGTATTCACGACAGGTTCCCCGGATCAGGCTGGGAAGTTCCGGCACCGAAACCTGCTCGGCCGCCAGGTTGACTGAAATCTCTGGCAGCGTGATGCCCCGGTTGCGGGCCTGTTGCCAGTGTTCGCATACTCGCCGGAGCATAAATTCCCCCAGCGTATACATCAGGCCACCGTTTCTGGCTATACCCAGGAATTCGATGGGTGACAGCCAGCCGCGTTGTGGGTGCTGCCAGCGCACCAGGGCTTCCAGGGACTCTACTTTCAGACCGGAGGCGTTCAAGATCGGCTGGTAGAACACGTCCAGAGTGTGGTGGCTGATGGCCGCCCGCAATTCGTTTTCCAGGGCGAAACGAGAACGGGCCGTTGTCTGGATGCTGGAGTCAAAGAAGCAGGCCTGGTCCCGGCCTCGCTGCTTGGCGTTGTACATGGCGGCTTCGGCGCCCCGTAACAGATCTCCGGTGGTTTGGCAGTCTCCGGGCAGGTGGCAGATACCCAGGCTTGCGCCAACGTTGATGGCGTGGCCGGTGAGGCGGATGGGCTTGTTAATTTCCCGCCGTATCCGAGAGGCAGTCAGTTCCAGAGAGTCCCGCATGGTGTGGTTGCGCACAATCAGGGCGTACTCATCACCGGCAATCCTGGCCAATAGGTCCTTGCCCGGAACGGAGAGCTTTTTCAGGCGGCGGCCAACTTCGGCAATAACGTTGTCTCCCACCTGCGGGCCAAGCCCATCGTTAATGGATTTCAGGCGATCCACATCAATCCATATCAGGGCCAGGCTACCAAGACCCCGTCGCTCTATTTTGCCGGCAAGGTGGTCGATACGGCTTCGAAGGGAGTCGATGTTTGATAGCCCGGTCAGTGAATCGTAACGGGTGGCGTATTCGAGTGCGCGTTGCGAGTCGAGCCAGGCTTCGTAGGTATTGATCAGACTGATGGTATCGGCAATGGCGACGACAAAGGAGATTTCCGGCAGGGTCCATTGACGCCGGTGTGTTGACTCCAGGCAAACAACGCCGCTAAGCCGGGCACCGTCAAACACCGGTGCGTCAAGCATCGATATTATGTTGAGAGGGGCCAGGTACCCAGGCGTGAAGGCCCGGGTTCGGGGATCGTTCTGCGCATCGTGAACAGACAGCACGCGCTCTGTTTCCAGGGCCGAGAAGTACTCCGGGTTGCCGGATTGGTAAAGGCTGGACTTGTTACCGGAGGCGGTGTCCGCAGTATGAAGCCACTCGGACTCAATGCGATCACGTTCTTCCGGGAACTGCCAGACACTGACCCGATCAACATCGAGCAGCTGTGCACAGAGCGCCGTCAGGTCCGCGAGTTTCTGCGGGCGTTTCTTGTCGACAAACGCGGAACTGTGGCTGAGTTTGGTCAGTGCCTTGTGAAAGGTCACGAAGGTGTCCGTATCGGGCATAGTCTCTGGCTGTCAGTTCCGGGAATTATATTGGGTTTACGACAAGGAGTGGCGATTGGTCGTATTTGCGCCAGCATTTCCCATTTCCCGACTCTCTCATATTGGCACCCGGCCCTGACACTGTCCATTTTGAAGTCATAAGGGGTGTGGCATTCATTTATCGCCTGCGAGCCCTCGTCCGTTCAGGTCTATTCTGGGCCAGCGTGTGGCGTCTTCCAGCAGGAACGCCAGTTCCAGCAATGTCTGTTCACCCCCGTGTTTGCCCATCAGCTGGACGGAAACCGGCAGGCCTTGCTCATCGAGGCTGGCTGGCAGCGAGATGGCGGGTGCGCCGGTGGCGTTGGCCAGTGGCGTAAAGCTTACGTATTGGGTCAGGCGGTCGAATAGGGTGTCAAAGTCAACCGTGGGGCTCAGATAACCGATCTCAGGCGTAGTGTGGCCGAGCACCGGAGTGAGAATGGCATCGTAACTGGCCATGGTGCGGGCGTAGTCGTGAAATGATCGGTGCAGGCGCCAGAGCGCCATCGGCAATTTGTAGAACTGTTTTCTGAAGGCCTTATCGAGCCCAAGTGTCAGTCCATCCAGTTGTGATTTGTCAAAGCTTGGATGAATCAGCCGCTTGCCATTGGCGCGTACGCCGAAGGCCAGCATTCCCCAATAGAGCGCGAAATCATCGGGGAAGGTGGAGGCAGCGGGAATGTCCATTGGCTCCACGCGGTGTCCCAGCGTCTCCAGCAACTGTGCCGTATTTTCAACAGCGGCGCGGGTTTGAGTGTCTGTGGCGTGACCGTTGAGGGAGTCGGTTACCAGGCCAATCCTGAGTGGGCGAGTGCCGGGCCCCTCCACCTTTCCAATGGCCGGGAGTTTTGGGTTCCGGAAATAGCGCTCCGCTCCGTAATAAAAGTTGGCGGTATCCCTGACCGTGCGCGTTACAACACCATCACTGACAATATTAACGGGTAAGGTTTTTGCCGCATCATTGTCAATCAGCCTGCCCCGAGTTGGTTTCAGCCCGACCAGCCCACAACAGGCGGCCGGAATACGGATAGAACCGCCACCATCGTTGGCGTGGGCGATCGAGACAACGCCTGCCGCGACCAATGCTGCAGAGCCCCCTGACGAAGCGCCGGTGGAGTAATGAAGGTGCCAGGGATTACGGCTCGGGGCGCCATGGACGGGTTCTGTGGTGGCGTTGAAACCGAACTCAGGCAGAGTACTTTTGCCAAAACACACCAGGCCCTGGGCCAGCAACTGGCGGGCGAAAGGGCTGGTTTTGTCCGCCGGATGGGAACCGATGGCTGCGGTGCCATGGGAGGTGGGGAACCCTTTTACCTCGGTGTTGTCCTTGATTACCGTGGGGACTCCCGAAAACAAGCCAGGCTCGTTTTTCCCGGAACGGACTTCAGTCGCGACGAGTTCCGCATTGTCAGGAATGGTAGCGACTAGACCATGGATAATGGGTTCTGCCAGCCGCGCCCGTGCCAGGGTTGCCCCAAGCACTTCGTCTGGTGAGACGTCGCCGTTACGAATCAGTTCGGCCAGCGCGGTGGCATCATGCCGGTCAAGTAGATCGTCACTGAACGTGTGCAGGGATTGTGCTCGAGGCTGGATGGTCAAAGCGGATACTCCGTGTGGCTCTGGGGCTGCATCCACTGTATACAAAGACTAAACGTGATGATATGTCATATCAGGAAATTGCATCGCTCTGCACAAAAGGTAAGAATCCAGTTTCAGACCGTTTTGACAGGCGATAAGCTTGTTCTGGTCACCATCACGGTAATAAGCGAATTTAATGATTCTCCTGGACACTTTCGACTCATTTTCCGAACCACTCGTCCGATACTTTCTCGGCATTTTCTTCCTGTTGATCGGCCTCCAGTTCACGGCACGAAGTCTCGGCCTCCACGCCAGGATGGGGTTTTCCTTTATAAACTACGGCGAGCGGGCCACTGCCGGGTGGTGGCACAGGCACATTTTCAATGCCTTTCGGGCTTCAATCCTGGCGGTGGTATTAGCACGTGTCTTTGTGGATATTGACCCCTGGCTGGGCGTTTTCGATGCGCTCTACCATGGGCCGGTACTGGTCATCGGAATGTTACTCCTGTTGCTGTCGTTCAGCCTGGTCAATTATCTACAGGCCTACATGCACGAGGACTGGCGTTCGGGTGTTGACCCGAAACAGGATCGCCATCTGCTCACTGGTGGCCCCTATCGCCGCAGCCGCAACCCAGTGTTCATGGCGGTTATGCTCGGCCAGTTGGGCTTTTTTCTGGCGCTGCCTTCGGTGTTTTCGCTGGTGTGCCTGCTTGCGGGGGTAACGGTATTGGTCAGGCAGGCGAGGGTGGAGGAAAAGGCCCTCGCCGAGTTGTTCGGCGAGGCTTACGAGGCCTACCGCAGGCAGGTGCCTCGCTGGCTGTAGGTCTGGTTCGCCGGTACTTTAGTTGCGGGCGTCCTTGACCACGTCGTAGGCGTGGCTGATCTCTCGGGTGCGCTCTTCCGCCATTTCCCGCATGCTTTCAGGCAGGCCTCGTCCGGCCAGTTTGTCCGGATGATTTTCACTCATCAGTTTGCGGTAAGCTTTCTTGATCTCGGCGTCGCTGGCGGAAGGCGACACCCCGAGAACCTTGTAGGCATCATCAATCTGGCTGGCGGACGATGCCTGGCCAGACGCGCCAGCCTGGCCCGCATGTGCGCCCCTCAACATGGCTTCCAGCTGGTCTACCTGGGCCTCGGGCAGTCCCAGCCCCCGGGCAATGCGCACCAGCATTTCGTGTTCGGCCGGGTGTACCACACCATCGGCGGCAACGGCAGACACTTGTACCTGAAGGAACATCTGCAGCAATGCGGGCTGGCGGCCACTCACTCGTAGGAAGTGTTGGAGTTCTGCATCCAGGTCGAAGTCATCGGCTTTGCCCCGGTTGAAGGCAGCCTTGGCACGCTCCCGGTGTTCACCGGAGAGGCGGAACCGGTCGAACAGGCGTTCCGCCACCTGGATCTCATCGCGAGTAACAACGCCATCGGCTTTGCAGAGCGCTCCCATCACCGCAAACACGGATTCCAGGAAGTCCGTCTGCACATTGCGCAGCTTTTGCCACAGACGGCTTTTGATGTATCGGGTCAACAGTACGCCTGCCACAGCGCCAATCAATAGGCCGGGAAAGCGGCCAAACAGGTAGCCGATCAAACCGCCGATAAACAGGCCGAACATGTCAGTGTCCTTTTCAAGTGTTTAAAACTGCGCAAAGTATACGGGTTTCGGCGGAGAATTCGAAAGCAACCCGTTGCGATGGAGGAATGTTCATGTCAGATAGCGTTCCTCATTCACGGTATCAATTTGCTCCGGGCGCAGGTGTTGCTCCGCGTATTGGCGGTAGATACCTGTCCGGACGAATAACTGGAACACCGCCCGGTCGATGTGTCCGTCATTTACCATTCTCTGCATGATGGTCAGGGATTCGGTCAATGTCTTGCCCTCCTTGTAGGGGCGGTCTACGGCGGTCAGCGCCTCGAAAATATCCGCCACCGCCATGATTCGCTCGGGAATGCCCATGTCGTCTGCATTCAACCGGCAGGGGTAGCCCTGCCCATCCATGCGTTCATGGTGGGTGCCTGCCAGGTGCGGCACGTTCGCAAGCCTGTCAGGCAGGGGCAGGGCGTCCAGCATGCAGATGGTCTGTACGATGTGGTCGTTGATCCGGAAGCGTTCCTCGGGTGTCAGGGTTCCTTTTGCCACGGTCAGGTTGTGGAGCTCACCCTGATTGACGGCATGTTCTGGAAGTGTCATGTCGAATCCCCACAGGTTCCGTGGGTCGTCTTTGGTAACGGGTGGTTTGTGCTCACCCCAGGAGCGGAGGTGAGAGGGCTTGTCTGCCAGCAGAGGTTCGGTCGCAGGTAACGCCTGCTCCGGCGTGTCAGTCAGCACCTGTTTTTCGTCGCCGGACAATCCCAGCCTGTCACTGAAATGACGTACCCAGGTGCGTTGGCCGATCTGTCGGATGTGTTCTATATCGTTCTCCGACATGAATTCGCCACCAGTGTTTGCGTTGGCGACTGCGCGAAAGGCTTTCTGCAGCTCTTCCTGTTCAAGGTCCCGGTCGGTTTCCGACTGCTGAGAACTTTCGCCAGCCAGTTGTCTTTTCAGGCACCTGATCTCCGCGTCCCGGTGCAGAACCTCAAAGCGGGTGCGAATCTCATGGATGCGGTTGTAGATCGTTTCCAGTTTGACTGCCTTGTCCACCACATGCTCGGGGCTGGTGATCTTTCCGCAGTCGTGAAGCCACGCTGCCAGGTGGAACTCGTAGCGCTCGTCGTCGTTCATGGTGAAGTTGGCAAAGGGTTCGGCGGGGCTTTGGATGGCTTCATCCACCATCATCTGGGCAAGTTTGGGTACACGGTCGCAGTGGCCACCCGTATACGGTGACTTGGCATCAATGGCGTTGGCAACCAGGCGAATGATGCCCTCAAGCAACGCCTGCTGGCTTTCAATCAGTTCACGGGTTTCGATCGCGACGGCGGCCGAGCCGGCGATCTCATCGACGAATACGATCAGGTCGTTGCTCAGGCGGGTATGGTCCCCATGCTCCATTTCGATAATCAGGGCCCCAATCAGTTGTTTGCGACGGTTCCTGAGAATGGCGAACACTGGGTGGCCGGAAAGGGCGTGGCGAAGCGCTTGTATCACTTCGTTGTCGTCATCCGAGGCGTTGATGCCAAAGATGGTTTCCGGCGGGTGTATGCCACGGTCTACGGCTAACGAGAGCTCGCTATTCTGGCGGCTCATCAGGTAGATAGCACCCCGGGTCTGCCCGAGAATGTGAACGATCTGTGCAAGGATATCTTGCAAAAGGCTATCCAGGTCCTGACCCCGGTTGAGCGCGGTGGCAATGCTCTGGAAGCTGCGGATGGTGCTGGCCATATCGTCCAGGGCGACGCTGAGCTGACGGGCTTCGCGAATGTGGGAATTGACGGAGATGGGCGTGTCGAAGCGAAAACGGGAGAGTGCACCCACTTGGCGTGTCAGCAATTCCAGCGGCCTACCCACACGACGGCCCAGGAACCAGCCGATGACCAGCAATAAAAGTGCAATGGCACTTGCCAGGGCAGTCTGACGGGTCAGGGCCGCCCAGACATCGGCCAATAGTTCGTCGGCGGGAATGGCCACGGCGATTTTCAGGTTCTCCCTGTCCAGGGACTCAAGGGGTTCTGTCATGCCGTACCAGTCCCGGTTTTCAGTGGTAAAGCTGTTTACCTGTTCAGGTGAGACCTGACTGCTGTCGTGATCCAGGACGGCGGTGATGGCGTCGTCGTAAAGCTCTTGCGGCTCAGCTGAGTCGGAAATTGCCCCGCTGTGGGTGGCATCAGGCCCTGTGTGGGCCAGGGGGGAGCCCTCGGCATTGACGATGGCAATGCGGGTGCCGGGCGTCTGCCGCAGTTCGGCTAGCTGTGTGCTCAGGTCGGTGACAGTTACATCTATGCCAAACACAGTATTGCCGTCCATGCCCTTCGCAATGGCTTGTCGTCGGGAAAGTGTCAAGCCGGTTTCACCTGTGGTGAAGAAGACATAGGGTGCGGTCAGTTTCGTATTGCTGGAGGCATCGGCGAGTTCGTACCAGCCACGGTCTCGAGGATCAAAGTGGTAGTCGGATGGCGTGCGGCGTTCCAGAAGGGTGCGGCCGGCATCGTAGAAGTGCCACATGGATTGCGACTTTCCATCCGCGGCCCTGGTGATGGACTGGAGCAGGTACTGCGCATTGGTGGGTGCATCTGGAAACTGCGTGGCGCCGGAGCTGCGTATCTTTCGTAGCAGGAAAAAATCGCCATTGGCATAGCCAGCGTAAACGGCACTGACGATGTCGCTGCTGTCGAGAATGTCAGCGACAACCGGCAGCCTGACCAGTCGTTGTTGTAATGTATCTGCGATGGCCAGAGGGTCGTGGCTGAGGACCGCGAGAGCGGTTGACGGCGGGCCGGTAATGGCACGGATGCGGTCGTCCACACTGACGGCAAGCTGGCGGGCCGTGGCACTGGCGGCGGTTATCTTGGCGTTCTCCATACCGCGAAAGCTTTGCCCGACCAGTACAATGGTGAGCACCAGCATGCCGAGGGTGATCGCGGAGGCAATCAGAAAAGCAAGCGACACCTGCGCTGACTGGCGATTTCGACGCATGGTTCATCCTTAAACGGTGGTCTGGTGTATCAAAGCGCAGTGTGCTGCACTGACCCAAGGGTAGACGTTAAACTCCCGGTTTTCCTGATCATACGGTGAGCGCCCAATGACTATGGATTTGTTCGAGTCATCTTCATCTGAGCCCTGGGACGAGCCGCTCTGCGAGGGAGCGGTTGTCCTTCGCCGTTTCGCCCGCGCCGACGCCAGCGAATTGCTGGAGGCGATTTCAGGCGTGGCGGAACAGGCGCCGTTTCGGCAAATGCAGACGCCGGGCGGTCACACCATGTCGGTGGCCATGACCTGTTGCGGCGAGTGGGGCTGGGTGACAGATACGCAGGGCTATCGGTATCAGCGAACCGATCCGCTTTCCGGGGAGCCTTGGCCGGTAATGCCGACAATGTTTCGGTCCCTGGCGGTTATGGCGGCAAGCGCTGCGGGGTACTCTGAGTTCGAACCGGATGCCTGCCTGGTAAACCGCTATGCGCCCGGCGCCAAGATGGGTCTCCATCAAGACAAAGATGAGGACGATTTCGATCAGCCGATTGTTTCAGTGTCTTTGGGCACACCGGCCATGTTCCAGTTTGGAGGCGCCCGGCGCAGTGACCGGCCACAGCGTGTGCCTCTGGAGAATGGCGATGTTGTGGTCTGGGGAGGCCCGGCGCGGCTCCGCTACCATGGCGTGTTGACGCTCAAGCAGGCACAGCATTCGTTGACGGGTGACAGCCGTTACAATCTGACGTTTCGCCGTGCGCGGTAACGGTGGGTGATGGCACCCTCAAGAGTGGTGGTCAAACGCTGTAGCAGCTCTCCACTGTGGCGCCAGAAGTGCCAATAGAGAGGCACTTTCAGTTCATGCCCCGGTGCAAGGTTGATCAGGCTCCCATTGTCCAGCCAATGACTGGCCTGGATCTGCGGAATCATACCGTAGCCCATGCCGGCCCTGGCAAGTTGGACGAACCCTTCGGAAGAGGGGCACAGGTGGTAAGGGAAACGGCCGTGGTAGCCGCAGCCGGCCATGAATCGGTGCTGTAGTTGGTCGTTGGGGCCAAACACAATGGCCGGAGAGGTCGCGAAAGCCTCCGGCGTAATGCCATCCGGAAAGAAGTGCCGGACATACTGCGGGGTCGCCAGGGGCATGTACGTCATTTCCCCCAGGGCCACGCAACGCCCTCCAGCGATGGGCTGGCTGCTACTGCACAGGCAGGCGGCCACATCGCCATCGCGCATTCGCTTCAGGCCCACATCCTGGTCCTCAATAACCAGGTCCAGCAATAAACCCTCCCGGCTGCAGAATTCCCCAACCACAGCGGCCCACCAGGTGGCCAGGCTGTCGGCGTTGATGGCGATACGCAGGCGCGTGGTGTCCTCGGCCAGGGCGGGTATGGTCTTTCGAAGGTCTCGTTCCAGCAACTGTACCTGCTGGAAGTGGTTCAGCAGTTTGTTACCTGCCGGCGTTGCCTGCAGGTCCGGGTGCCGGACCAGAACGGGCTGCCCCAAACGCACTTCAAGTGACTTGATGCGTTGTGATACGGCGGACTGGGTGAGCCCGAGTATCTCCCCGGCACGCTCAAACCCGCCATTCTCGATCACCGCGGCAAGTGCCTGAAGAAGTTTGTAGTCCAACATAAGAAATTTTCATGAGATATAAGGTTTATGATTTTTAAGTATAGCGATTAGCCCTTAAGCTTCCAGCACATTCGGAGGGAAACATGCTGACAAGTTATCTGACAGGGCTGCTGGTGTGCGGCGGAATCATTATTGCGATCGGTGCTCAGAACGCCTACATCCTGGGGCAGGCGATACGCCGGGAACATCACTGGTATTGTGCGGGCATCTGCATGACGGCGGATATCCTGTTGTTCACGGCAGGCATGTTCGGAGTTAACGCCGCGTTGATGGCTGTACCAGAAGCGCTGGATGTCATGCGCTGGCTGGGCGTGGCCTTCCTCAGTTGGCTGGCGCTGCTGGCGTTCACCCGTGCTGCGAAAGGGCGCGATGCCCTGGATGCCAGGAAAGCAGACGTTTCGAGCCTGCGGACCGTGGTGTTGACCACTCTGGCGGTAACGTTGCTGAATCCGCAAGTGTATCTGGATACCCTGTTGCTGATTCCCGCCATCGGCGCGCAACAGGCCAGCCCGCTGGTGTTCGTGGCCGGCGCCAGCAGTGCGTCAGTTATGTGGTTCTGCCTGCTGGCGTTCGGCGGGGCGGCGCTTTCTCCCTGGCTGTCGAGCCCCATGTCGTGGCGGTTCATTGATGGCGCCATTGGTTCCATGATGGCGATTATTGCCTTTCACCTCGCCAGCAACGGCCTGTCCGGGCCTGTGGCGTAAACCGGGCCCGGTCTCCGGGCCCGCCGGTTACTTTTCCAGCACCGTTCTGGTATGCTTCGCCGCCTTTAATTCGCAGCTTATGAACGTACCTTAATGAACGTCTCCACGACCGTTACGACGATCACTCCGCCCTAGCGTCCTGCGCTCCCAGGTTAATGCCCTGATTGAACTCCGGTAGTCACCCCGAGATGACTACAACCGGTTCTTACGTCCCGAATTTGCCCTCTCTGACTGGATACCAACGATATGGTGAACAAGCTTAAAGCCGACTGGCTTTCCAATATACGCGGCGATTTGCTTGCCGGCATTGTGGTGGCGCTGGCGCTGATTCCCGAAGCCATCGCTTTTTCCATTATCGCCGGTGTAGACCCGAAAGTGGGGCTGTATGCCTCATTCTGTATTGCTGTGGTGATAGCCTTCGTGGGCGGCCGCCCTGGTATGATCTCTGCCGCGACAGGGGCCATGGCGCTGTTGATGGTGACCCTGGTCAAGGAACATGGTCTGGAATACTTGCTGGCGGCCACGCTGCTGACCGGGCTCCTGCAAATCGGCGCTGGCTATCTGAAACTCGGCGGTCTGATGCGCTTTGTGTCCCGTTCCGTGGTGACCGGGTTTGTGAATGCCCTGGCTATCCTGATCTTTATGGCGCAGTTGCCAGAGCTTACCAATGTCACCTGGCACGTTTATGCCATGACCGCAGCCGGGCTGGGGATCATTTACCTGTTTCCACTGGTGCCGGTCGTTGGCCGCATACTGCCATCTCCGTTGATCTGTATCGTCTCGCTGACCATTGTCGCGATGGTCTACAACATCGATATCCGCACGGTCGGTGATATGGGGCAACTACCGGATACGCTTCCGATTTTCCTGTGGCCTGACGTGCCGCTGAATCTTGAAACCCTGATGATCATTCTGCCTTACTCTGTTGGCCTCGCCATTGTTGGCCTTCTGGAATCCATGATGACCGCCACCATTGTTGACGACCTCACGGATACCACCAGTGACCGTAACCGGGAGTGCAAAGGGCAGGGCGTTGCCAATATCGGCTCTGGGCTGCTGGGTGGCATGGCCGGCTGCGCGATGATTGGCCAGTCCATTATCAACATCAAATCCGGCGGCCGAACGCGGCTGTCCACGCTGACAGCGGGTGTATTCCTGCTGGTTCTCGTGCTGGTGCTGGACCAGTGGCTGGTACAGATTCCCATGGCGGCTCTCGTGGCTGTGATGATCATGGTGTCCATCGGTACCTTCAGTTGGGCGTCGATCAAAAACCTGAAAGAGCATCCCCTGTCCACCAACATTGTGATGGTCGTGACCGTTATTGTCGTCGTCGCCACGCACAACCTGGCCTTCGGCGTGCTGGCAGGCGTGCTTCTGGCGGCGCTGTTCTTCGCCAACAAGGTGGGCCACTACATGCTGGTGACGTCCGAGTTTGATGAGGCGACCGATACCCGCACCTACAATGTTGTCGGCCAGGTGTTCTTCAGCTCCTCGGAAAAATTCACGGAATCCTTTGATTTCAAGGAAGCAGTGGATAATGTGGTGATTGACCTGACCCGGGCGCACTTCTGGGACATTACCGCAGTGGGCGCGCTGGACAAGGCCGTGATCAAGTTCCGTCGCGAAGGCGCGGAGGTGGAGATTATCGGGCTGAATGAAGCCAGCGCCACCATTGTTGATCGCTTTGGGGTGCACGATAAACCCGACGCCGTTGACCAGTTGATGGCGCACTGATATGACACAAGCCAAGGAATTCAACGACGTAACCGGTCAGAATAACAACCACAAGGATCATCAAGGCGAGGTTGAAATGCTACGAGTAGTTGCCTGTATCGACGGCTCCCGGGCTGCTCCGGCGGTGTGTGATTACGCTGCCTGGGCCAGTAAGCACATGGAAACCCCGATGACTCTGCTGCATGTTCTCGACGAGGAGCGCTACCCAACAGAGCCGGATCTGGCGGGTAGCATTGGCTTGGGAAGCCGTGAACAGCTGATGGATGAGCTGGCCGAGCTTGATCGCAAGCGTTCAAAGCTTGCTCTGGAACACGGCCATCACATGCTCGATGAGGCAGAGCGCCGGGTGAAGGAACAGGGCATTGACGACGTGATCAAGCGCCAGCGCCATGGGGACCTGACAGAATCCCTGCTGGCCCTGGAAAACCAGACACGTTTGTTGGTGATGGGACTGCACGGCGAGAGCAGCTCAGACCGTGACGTTCACGTGGGTAGCCAGTTGGAAACCGTGATTCGCAGTGTCCACCGCCCGATTCTTCTGGTTCCGGACGAGTACGAGCAGCCGAAGAGCGCCATGCTCGCTTTTGACGGTAGCGCCACGGCATTCAAGGGTGTGGAACTTCTGGCGGGTAGCCCGGTACTGAAAGGCATGCCGATCCATCTGGTGATGATTGGAGCGGACACCAGTGATCGCTGGGAACAGCTCAGGAAAGCCGAGAAAATGCTGGGCGATCTTGGCGCCGACATCACCCTGGCGATCCGCGCGGGGGATGTAGAGCCAACGCTCCATGGCTATCAGGAAGAACACGATATCGACATCCTGGTGATGGGGGCTTATGGTCATTCACGAATTCGGCAGTTCCTGGTAGGAAGCACCACGACCACGATGCTGAAGACTGCGAAAAAACCGCTGGTGATCCTGCGCTAATGTCATCCGAGCGGGGTTCTGTTGCTCGGCTGATGTCAGCACGCCATTGCTTACTGGTGCTGCTGGCGATGTTGACAGGCTGCGCCGGCAGTTTGCCGCCGGCCACTCATTCCGGAGCTGAAACCGCCGTGCTGACTGATGACAGCTTCCTTTCCAGCCAGTCTCGGCAACGGCTGGCCGAGGCGAATGGTCAATCCGGTTACTATCTGCTGGATTCTGGTCAGGACGCCTTCCTATACCGAGCCGCGCTGATTGAGGCGGCTGAACAGCGTATTGATGCTCAATACTACATCTGGAACCGTGATGACTCCGGACTACACCTGGCTGGCCGGCTGTTACTGGCAGCGGATCGTGGTGTACAAGTCCGGCTGCTGCTGGATGACTTTAACGCCGAAGGGATCGGCGAGCTGTTTGCCTCCCTGGATACCCATCCGAATATTCATATTCGTATCTTCAACCCCGCCAGAAACCGCAGCGGCTGGGGCCGATGGGTATCGTTTCTGATGGATTTCCAGCGCATCAACCGCCGAATGCACAACAAGACATTTGTGGTGGACGGCGCCGCTGGCATTGTCGGTGGCCGCAACATCGGTGATGAATATTTCGGCTTCGATCAGAGCCGCTATTTCCGGGACCGCGATGTCCTTGCCTTGGGGCCGGTGGTTGAGGGCATGGCGGATAACTTTCAGGCCTACTGGAACAGCCGCTGGGCTTACCCCGCTTCCGATCTATACGCCTCCGCGCCTGCTGACACCGAGTTAGCCGAGACGATGGAGGGGCTTCGGCAACAGGCCGTCGCACAACCCCGGCTTCCCGTCTCTGCGCCTACAGGGGCGGAGCAGGGTAGGTCTGAGCTGGCAAAGGCGTTTAACCGGATGACGATAGCTCCGGGAGAATTGGTGTTTGACCCTCCACCCGAAAACATGGACGCACCCTCAGAGACGCCCAAACGAAGCGCACTGGCGTTGCAACGCCTGGCGCAGACAGCCACCCGGGAAATTCTGATCGAGTCCGCCTACCTGATTCTGGCCAAGGAACAGTTGCAGGCCTTGGGTACCAACGAGAGCCCGCAACTGGAGGTTGTCGCGCTTACAAATTCACTGGCCTCAAACGACCTGGTCACCAACCATGCCGGTTATTCCCGCTGGCGTCCCTACATGCTGGAGCAGGGCATAGACATCTACGAACTCAAGCCCGATGCCGAGGCCTGCCGGCAATGGCTGAGTGAGGACGCCTTCTGCGCCACGGGCGAGGTCAGCCTGCACTCCAAGTCTGTGGTCTTTGATCGCAGCACCCTGGTGGTGGGGTCTTTCAACGTAAACCTTCGCTCCATCTATCTCAACGGTGAAACTGTATTGATTATCCACAGTGCCGAGCTGGCAAAGCGTGTGGCGGAGGATGTGCGGCTGACCATGGCGCCACGCAATAGCTGGCAGGTTACCCGGGACGACGACGGGAATCTTCGGTGGCGTAGCGGTGAAGCGGTGTTCGACAGCGAGCCGACCGTCCACTGGTGGCGGCGGGCCAAGTCCGAGTTTTTGTCGTGGTTGCCTATCGAGAAGTACCTCTAGCCTGGTTTACGCCAATTAACGAGCTGAGCCACCACATCTTTAGAAACTCTACACCTACTCCCTGGTTTTTAATTTGCTGTAGATGCTCTACTGTAAAAAAACTATTGACTGAAATGCGAGGTCTATGTAGCCTGAGGGTGCACTTCCTGCAGTAGGCTTTCTACAGAGTTAAAGGAAGGGTGCCCGGGAAGTGTGCGGCAGGCTGCCACCTGCCGCAATTACTTTAAACCAATTTAGCATTCGAGGTGTTAAAGCTATGAAAGTATATCAAATTGACTACGACTTGCGTAATCGGCGCGACTATCAGCCCCTGTATCAGCGTATCGAGAGCTACCCAATGTGGTGTCATCCTTTGGAATCTACTTGGGTCATTGCAACTGAAAGTAGTGCAATACAGGTCAGAGACCATCTGAAGGGCGCCATGGATCACGACGATGGTATTTTGGTCACTCGCTTAAAGGGTGAAGCGGCGTGGGATAACTTGAATCCAAAAGTCGGCAACTACCTTAAAGACCTGCTGGAACGTCAAGCAGCTTGACTTAATGGCGCCACGGACGGCGCTTCCGAAGAAGTTTGAGTTTTATGAAAACAGTACCTATCAGCCAACTTGCCGACATTCGAACCGGTTTTACGTTTCGGGAGGCCTCGTCCGGAAAGCAATCTGGGGAGATTCTGGGCCTGCAAATCCGGGATGTTCGAAACGTGAAAGTCGTCGACCCGGACCACCTCTCAGTCATTAACTGGCAAGGAAGCGATCAGTTGCCAACTCTCGTGCCAGGGGAGGTTGTGCTCGCCGCAAAAGGAAGCTATAACCGGGCGGCATTGTTTTTAGACCAACAACATCAGGTGATTCCCTCTAGCCAGTTGCTGGTTTTGTCAGTCAGGGATAAGTGGTCAATATCCCCCGGTTTTCTTTGCTGGGTTTTAAACTACCCGGAAACTCAACGCCGCATGGCGGAATTCCAATCGGGCACCAGCATTTTTTCCATCAGCAAGAAAGCGTTGCAGGCACTGACGATCCCTCTGCCGTCGAGACAAGTGCAGGATCAGATTCTGCGCCTCGACGCCCTACTAGACGAAGAGCGACGTGTAACAAAAGCCTTGATAGAAAACCGCGAAACCCAGGTGCTGGGCGTGGTTCAGCAATTACTTTCCGGAGCAGTTGAATGAGCGAACAGGTTAACCAGAACAATATCAATAAAGCCGTATGGCGAGCATGTGACACCTTTCGGGGCACGGTAGATCCGAGTATCTACAAAGATTATGTGCTCACAATGCTGTTCGTGAAGTATCTGTCAGACGTCTGGCAGGATCACTGGGAAGAATACCAGCGAGAGCACGGCGATCACCCGGAACTGATTCGGGAGCTGATGAAGAATGAGCGCTTTGTATTGCCGCCAGCGGCAAATTTTTACGATTTATACGAGCGTCGGCATGAGCCGGCCAACGGCGAGCGGATCGACAAGGCGTTGCACGCCATCGAGGAAACCAATATCCAGAAGCTGAGCGATGTGTTTCAGGACATCAGCTTCAACTCCGGCAAGTTGGGTGACGAGAAACAGAAGAACGAAATTCTCAAGGCTCTGCTTGAGGATTTCCACAAGCCGGAGTTGAACCTGCGGCCGAGCCGTATCGGCCGGCTGGATATTATCGGTAACGCCTATGAGTATCTGATCGCCCAGTTTGCAGCGACTTCTGGCAAGAAAGCCGGCGAGTTCTACACGCCGGGAGAGGTCTCCGAGCTGATCGCTGAGCTCCTGGCGCCGAAAGAAGGCGACGAGATCTGTGACCCCGCCTGTGGCTCCGGCTCGCTACTGCTGAAATGCGCCAATCAGGTGAAGAATGCCCATAATGGCTCCAAGCGTTTTGCGCTTTATGGCCAGGAGGCCATCGGCAGCACCTGGGCGCTGGCGAAAATGAACATGTTCCTGCACGGCGTAGACAACCACAAAATCGAGTGGGGCGACACCCTGCGTAACCCCAAACTACTGGACAACAAGGGGCGGCTGAAACTGTTTGACGTGGTGGCCGCTAATCCGCCGTTTTCACTGGACAAATGGGGCCACGAAGGCGCGACAGACGATCCTTACAACCGTTTTCACCGGGGTATCCCGCCGAAAACCAAGGGCGACTACGCCTTCATTCTGCATATGATTGAAACCCTGAAGCCGTCAATCGGGCGCATGGGTGTGGTGGTGCCCCACGGCGTTCTGTTTCGGGGCTCCAGCGAGGGTAAAATCCGCAAGCAACTGATCGAGGAAAATCTGCTGGATGCAGTGATAGGACTGCCAGAAAAGTTGTTCTTCGGCACCGGCATTCCGGCGGCCATACTGGTGTTCCGCCAGAACAAAGCTGGTGACAGCGTGCTCTTTATAGACGCCAGCCGGGAATTTCAGGCTGGCAAGAATCAGAATGCCCTGTCCAACGATAATATCCGCAAGATCGTCGACACCTATACTGCCCGCACCCATGTGGACAAATACGCCCATCTGGCGACGTCAGAAGAAATCGCCGAGAACGACTTCAACCTGAATATCCCTCGCTATGTAGATACCTTTGAGGAAGAGGAGGAAATTGACTTGATGGCGGTGCGGGCCGAGCGTAAGCAGTTAAAGGAGAAGCTGGCCTTGCTGGAGCAGGAGATGGATGGGTATCTGAAGGAGCTGGATTATGGTTCCTGAGGGGTGGCTTGAAGGAAAGGTTCAAAATTTCCTTTTTCTACAAAGAGGGTTTGATTTAACGCAACAGAATGCAGAGCTAGGTAATGTGCCAGTTTACTCTTCTTCCGGTCTGTCGTACTACCACAATGAGGCAAAGGTTAAGGGGCCGGGGATAGTCACAGGTCGAAAGGGAAGCGTAGGCCCTGTTTATTTAGTCGAAGGAGACTTTTGGCCGCACGACACTACCCTTTGGGTCAAGGACTTTAAAGGAAATGATATTCATTACATTGAATATTTTTTGAACTACTTGAAGTTGGAAAGACTTGATGAAGCTTCTTCGGTACCCACGCTAAATAGAGCCAATGTTCATGGAATAAAGTGTGTTTTTCCACCTCCTCAAGAACAACAAAGAATCGCCAAAATACTATCCACTTGGGACAAAGTCATTGCCACCACAGAGCAGCTTCTGGCCAACAGCGAGCAACAGAAAAAGGCCCTGATGCAGCAGTTGCTAACGGGTAAGAAGCGCTTGCCGGGGTTTGAGTGGGTGTGGGCCGAATTAGCTCTTGGTGAACTTTTCAGCGAGCGTAGAGAAATAGGAATTTCGAACCTACCGCTCCTATCCGTGACCTCGGAGCATGGAGTCATAAATCGCAATAATGTTGGCCGGAAAGACACTTCCAGCGCCGATAAATCGAAGTATCTGAGAGTCTGTTCCGGAGACATTGCCTATAACACGATGCGAATGTGGCAGGGTGTGTCCGCCTTATCCGGCCTCGAAGGTATCGTAAGTCCCGCTTATACAGTTCTCCAGCCGAACAGCGGGGTGGATTCGCGGTTTGCGGCATACTTGTTCAAACTCCCAGAAATAGTTCATCGCTTTTATCGGCACTCTCAGGGTCTTGTATCCGACACATGGAATCTAAAATACAAGCAGTTTGCCAAGATCAAGGTTTTTGTTCCCTGTGCGGAAGAACAGGCGGCTATAGCCGACGTTCTCGCTAGAGAAGATGAGTTGCTAGCTTGCATTAATGAGCAGCTACTGCAGCTCACATTGGAAAAGAAAGCTCTGATGCAACAACTCCTCACGGGCAAACGCCGCGTAAAATTAGCCGAGACCGAACCGGCCACCGCCTGATTCGCACCTGACCAAGGACCGGAGAGTATTTTGCCCGATAAGCTGCCCCTCAATACCAGCGAGCTCCGCGCCTCGTATCGTCTGGCTCTTTTCCGGAAAAACCGGGATAGCCGCTTGCGCTTGGCGTCGGGAATTCGTTATAGTTCAGTTAACACAGCCACCACGCTTAGTGTCCTCCTAGAGGGTGTCGCGCAACCTTGGTGGCTTTTTTATGCCTGTTTGTTTTTCGCCTATGGCGAACGGGGCGTCCAATGCTGACACCCTATACCAAGCTTCCACTTACCTTTGCTGATCAGTTGCAGCTTCTTGAGTACCGCGGGTTGACGGTTCCCGACCGAGCATTGGCGCTACGCCAGCTCAGCTCTATCAGCTACTACCGACTGAGTGCCTATTGGTATCCCTTCAAAGAGCGCGATGACAAGGGGCAAATGACCGGGGCATTCGAACCGGGCACGAGCTTTGATCAAGTTGTTCGGCTGTACGAATTTGACCGCCGGCTGCGGCTCCTGGTGATGGATGCCATTGAGCGGATAGAGGTGCATATCCGTACGCTGCTGACCTACCACCTCGGTCACCAGTACGGGCCGTTCGGCCACACTGACTCAACCAATTTCCACCCCAAGTTCGATCATGCCAAATGGCTGACAAAGCTGGAGGGCGAGGCGTCCCAATCGAAAGATGCTTTCGTGGAGCACTTCAAGAGCAAATACACGGGCTTTCCGACATTGCCGATCTGGATGTCGACGGAGGTGATGTCTCTGGGCTCTTTGTCCTTCTGCTATACCGGCCTGAAAAACCCGGATAAGCAGCAGATCGCAAAGCAGCTTGGCATTCACCATAAGCGCCTGAAAGACTGGCTACACACGCTGACGTATGTTCGGAATATTTGTGCCCACCACAGTCGTCTCTGGAATCGAAATCTTGCCATCAAGCCGGAGAAGGTCGGCGACGCCGTTTGGAATCCGCCGATAACCCCACGCCATGACAGGTTGTTTTATGTACTGCTGATTTTGCGTGTACTGCTCAGGAGCAATCACAACGGTGACCACTGGGCGGCAAGTTGTAACGAGTTACTGGAACCATATGCGGGCGAAGACCGATACCGGATCGCGATGGGCATGCCTTCTGACTGGAAGGTTCACCCACTATGGGCGTGATCAAGGAAAGGAGAATTAAAAGTGAGTAGTGGCACTCCCAACGCCAGCGAGCTGTACGCGTCACACATACCTGCCATGGTCACCCTTGTGAAACTGGGCTGGGGGTATCGATCACCCGCGCAGGTGATGGAATGGCGTGGGGGTTCTACCCGCGAGGTGCTGTTGCGCCCGGTGCTGATTGATTTTCTTCGCGAGCACCGGTTCGAGTATAAGGGCGAGCTCTTTCCGTTGTCCGGTCAGGGTATTCAGCAGGTACTCACCACGCTGGCCGCCCCGGGTTTGGCCGAAGGGCTGATGCACGCCAACGAAGCCGTGCATGACATGCTTACCCTCGGCATTACCGTCAATGAGTTTATGCCGGATGGCAAACGCCACGCCACAACGGTTCCGTTGGTGAACTGGAAAGATATCGAACGCAACAGCTTTCTGGTCACCGATGAAATGGAGGTTCAGAACGCTTCAGCCACCGGCAACCGGAGACCGGATCTGGTGGGTTTTGTGAATGGTATCCCGGTGGCGGTTATTGAAGCCAAGCGTGCGGCTTCCGGTAACCCGAACAAGTCCATGATTGATGAAAGCATCAGCCAGATGCTGCGCAATCAGGGAGTGCAGGAGATTCCCTACCTGTTCGCCTTTGCACAGTTGCTGCTGGCAGTCAGTCAGACCCAAGGCCGCTACGGCACTACCCGCACACCGCGAAAATTCTGGTCTCTGTGGGAAGAAGAGCGCGTCAGCAAAGACGAGCGCCATGCCATCAAGAACCGGCGCTTGGGCGACGAACAGGTAGCCGCGCTGTTTGCCGACCGCCCGCCGCGTATCCGTGCCTATTTTGAGGAGCTTTGGTCCGGGGCGGTGCTGCCCACGGAACAGGATGAGTTGCTGATCGGCGTTCTCAGCCCAAAGCGGCTGTTGGCTTTTTTGCGCTATTACATACTTTTTTACAAGAGCGATAAGATCATTGCCCGCTACCAGCAGTTTTTCGGCATTGAGGCGTTGTTGGATAAGGTCAACCAGGTGGGGGCTGGCGGTGCTCGCCAGGGCGGCGTGATATGGCACACCACCGGTTCGGGCAAATCGTTCACCATGGTGTTTCTCAGCAAGCTGCTGGTACTGCATGAGTCTTTGACGCAATGCCGACTGGTCGCGGTAACCGACCGGCTGGATCTGGAGAAACAGCTATCCCGCACCTTCGCCTCTGCCGGTGCATTGGGTTTGACGTCAGTAAGCACTGGTGAGGCTGGAAAAGCCCGCATGGGATCTGGCCGTGAATTGGCCCGGCAGATAGGCCAGGGGGAGCAGCGGGTGGTATTCACACTGGTGCAAAAGTTCCTTTCCGCCATTAAGTACAAAGAGTGCTATAACCCGAGCGAAAACCTTTTGGTGCTGGTGGATGAAGGCCATCGCAGCCATGGTGGAGAGAACCACCAGCGCATGCGTAAGGCGCTGCCCAACGCGGGCTACATTGCCTTCACGGGCACGCCTTTGCTGAAAAAAGATCGGGAAGAAACGGTGGAAACCTTCGGCCCCATTGTTCATGCGTACACCATGCGCCGCGCTGTCGAGGACGGCACGGTAGCGCCCTTGCTCTATGAGGAGCGACGCCCAGCGCTGGATGTGAATCAAAAGGCCATCGACAACTGGTTTGAGCGTATAACCCAAGGGCTGAGTGGCGATCAGAAAGCGGATCTTAAGCGCAAGTATGCCAAGCGCGGTGCAGTTTATGGCGCTGAAAACCGCATACGTTTGATCGCCTGGGATATCGCGGTGCACTTCAGCGAAAACGTCAAAAAGCTGGGTAAAACCCTCAAGGGGCAGGTGGCTTGTGATAGCAAACACTCGGCCATTCGCTACAAGAAGTACCTGGATGAAACAGGGTTAGTTAGCTCGCGGGTTGTTATCTCTGCACCAGACACCCGTGAAGGCCACACGGAAGTGGACGAAGCCGAGCAGCCGGAAGTGCAGCAGTGGTGGGCCGATAATGTTCAAAACAATCCTTATGAGTACGAGCGCCAGACTATTGAGTATTTCGGCATGGAAGGAGCGCCGGACCTGCTGATCGTGGTTGATAAGCTGCTTACCGGCTTCGATGAGCCACGCAATGCCGTGTTGTACATAGACAAGCCGCTCAAGGGCCACAACCTCATTCAGGCCATTGCACGCGTAAACCGTTTGCATGAAGAGAAAGCATACGGCTTGTTGATCGATTACCGGGGCATACTTGCAGAACTGGATACCGCCATCGAGACATACCAAAATCTGGAAGAACATACCCAGGCTGGTTATGACATCGACGACATCGAAGGTCTTTACCGAAGTGTGGATACCGAATACAAGCAACTGCCTTGGCTACACAAGGCCTTGTGGTCTTTCTTCGACGATGTGAAGAACACTCGGGATATGCAGGCATTTCGGCAAGTGTTGATCCCGCGTTACAAGGCCGACGAATATGGTAATGAATACGACAGTCGCCAAAAGCTGCGTGAAGATTTTTACCAGGCATTGACGGATTTCGGTATGTGTTTGCAGGTGGCTCGTTCATCGCGCTCATTCTTTGAGGACACCTTTTTCAGCGAGCAGATGATCAACACCTATAAGCAGGATCTGAAATTTTTCGTCGAGTTACGTCAGGTTGCACGGCAGGATGCACAGGAAACCGTGGACTACAGTGCTTACGAAAAGCAGATCTGTAAGCTGGTTGACCGGGACGTTGTCGGCGTGGAGGTGAAAGAAAGCGAAGGTGTGTATGTCGTGGATAAGCTGGGCGACAACCCGGAAGCCTGGGACGACCAGAAGACCCGCAACGAGGCGGATACCATCCGCAGCCGAACACGAAAAACCATTGAACAGGACATGGGTTCTGACCCATACGCGCAAAAAGTCTTCTCTGAATTGCTGAAACAGGCGATTGAAGAAGCCGATGCACTGTTCGATTACCCCGGAAAACAGTACGCCTTGCTAAAGAACTTTGAGGAAAAAGTCGCTGAGCGACAGACTCCTGGTATTCCGGGGGAGCTGGCCGGAAAGCCCCACGCCAAAGCTTATTTCGGTGTTTTTCGGCTCGTCCTGGGTGATGAAGTGGTCGATGCTCAGATGGATAAAACGCGAGACGATTTAATTGCGCTCGCGCTTACCATCGACGGGACGGTCAACGACGTTGTTGCAGAAAATACGCTAAACCCAGGCGGCATTGACGCTGGAATTCGCAAAGCGCTTTTGCCGGACCTGTTCAAACGTTTCGGCTTGGATAAGGCCAACCAGATGCTGGATGAGATCGTTCACATCGTCAAAGTGGGGTTGAAAAGTGACTGATATCCGATCAGCACAGGGAAAAACCCACGCAGTGCAATACGGAGAGCAACGCTTGGAATTCCGCTGGCGGTTGCGGGAGGTTGTCGGAAGCAAGGCACGAATTCACGTGTATCCCAATGGTCAGGTAGAAGTGGAAACTCCGAGCGAAGCCACCCTGGCAGAAGCCAAAAAAGCGCTTTTGAAGCGGGCGCGCTGGGTGACTCGTCATTTAAAGGAAATCGAAGAGCGAAGGATGGCCGTGCTCGAGCGCCAGTACGTGAGTGGCGAGACGGTTTTTTATTTGGGCCGCCGGTATACTCTGAAGGTGGTTCCTTCCAGTGAGGCGCAGCACGTGAAAATGCTGCGAGGCCAACTGCGTGTGACAACCAGTGACACGAAGCCGTCGGCAATAAAGGCACGATTGGCTGAGTGGTATCGGGGGCGCGCGAAGGATGTTTTCGCTCGTCGGCTGATGGCTGTGAGCGAACCTCTTCCCTGGGTGGAACAGACTCCGCCCTGGGTGATGCGCGACATGAAAACCCAATGGGGTAGTTGTTCTCCAGCGGGCACGATTCTTCTAAACCCACACCTGGTGAAGACACCAATCCGTTGCATCGACTATGTGGTTCTCCATGAGTTGTGCCACCTAAAAGAGCATAATCATAGCAATGAGTTTTACCGGCTTCTCAAGCGTAATATGCCGGATTGGGAGGCGGTCAAAATGAGGCTGGACGGAATGTCGGAGCTATATCTCAATACCTAGAAAGGAGCATTTCTGACCACGGCTATTCACGCATCATTCCCCGCCGCCACCCCCGACGCCCAGGCCCACTGAAAATTATGGCCACCCAGGTGGCCGGTTACATCCACCACCTCGCCAATAAAGTACAGGTCAGGCCTGTCCAGAACCGCCATGTTTTTGGAGGAAAGCTGGCGGGTGTCCACGCCACCCAGGGTTACTTCGGCCGTTCGATAGCCTTCGGTGCCGGCGGGCTTGATGGTCCATTGGTCCAGGGTTCGGGCCGCCTGTTCTATATCGCTGTTCTTGTAGCCTTGCAGCGGGCCGGCCCAGCCGTGAAGGTCGTTCAGGGCCTGGGCGAAGCGCTTGGGCAGGTGTTGTGCAAGGTATTGGGCCACCGTGGATTGCGGTTTTGATTTCCGCAGGTCGTGCAGGTCCTTTTCTACCGTTGTTGCGGGCAGCATGTTGATGTTCAGGCTGTCGCCTGGACGCCAGAAACTGGAGATCTGCAGCATGGCCGGGCCGCTGAGGCCGCGATGGGTTACGAGCATGGGCTCGCGGAAATGTTCGTTGTTGCAGTGCACGTCCACAGGGCAACTGACGCCGGACAGCGGCGCCAGCTGTTCCTTCAGTTCCGGGTGCAGGGTGAAGGGCACCAGCCCTGCCCGGGTTGGCAGCACGCTAAGTCCAAACTGTTTCGCAATATCATAGCCGAAGCCGGTGGCGCCCATGGTGGGAATGGATAAGCCGCCGCAGGCGACGACGAGGGATTCGCAGGTCAGGGTGCCGCTGTTGGTGTGTAGCTGATAGCCGTGATCGTCACCGCTGATTATTTTAACGCTGGTTTTAAGCCGCACTTCTGCACCTGCCCATTCGCATTCGGTCAGCAGCATGTTGAGGATTTCCTTGCTGCTGTCCTTGCAGAAAAGCTGGCCGGCGGCTTTTTCTTCGTGCTCAATGCCGTGACGTTCCACCATGTCCAGGAAGTGCTGGGGGGTGTAGCGTTTCAAGGCGGAGATGCAGTAGTGGGGATTGTCCGAGAGGAAGTTCGCCGGCGTGCTGTTGAGGTTTGTGAAGTTGCAGCGGCCACCGCCGGACATCAGAATTTTCTTGCCGGGTTTGTTGGCGTGGTCGATAACCAGCACGCGGCGGCCACGGTAGCCCGCTGTTGCTGCGCACATCAGGCCCGCGGCGCCGGCGCCTATGATGATGACGTCGTAGCTTTCAGGTGTCATTCCGTGGAGTTCCGGTGGCGGTTAGGGGCGGTCCACGATACGCGGTAAATACATCCGTGTACGCTCGACAAAAACATCCCTGTTTTTGACGATCCTGAACCGCCCCTAACCGCCACCTTGCCAGACATCGTGCCCATCCGTCCCCGCGAATCAAAGAACGCGATTATACAGCTAAGGCATCTTTAACGCAGGTGTACGCTTCCTTCCATATAAAATGCCGCCTGGCCGGCGATGGCGACTCGGTCGCCCTTAAGTTCACACCTCAGAACACCACCCCTGGCAGATACCTGGTAAGCCAACAGGTGGTTCTTTCCGAGCTTTTCGGCCCAGTAGGGCACCAGAACGCTGTGGATGGAGCCGGTAACCGGATCCTCGTCGATGCCTCCGCCGGGGGCAAAGTAGCGGCTGACAAAGTCGCAGTCGCTACCCGGTGCCGTAAGAATGACCCCCAGGCTGCCGAGCTGCTTCAGCTTGCGGATGTCCGGTTGTGCGGCTTTTACTGCGGCTTCATCTTTCAGAATGACCATGTAGTTGGTGTCGCTGGGGACGAAAAACGACGTCTCAGGGGCGCCATCCAAGGCATCCAGAATCAGGTTGGGCGTTGGGCACTCTTCGAACGCCAGGTTCGGGAAATCCAGTTCCAGCCAGCCGTCGTCCGTCTGCTTTACGCCCAAGGGGCCACTTTTGGACTGGAGGAGTATCTGATTCTTTTCCCGGCCCAGTTTGTTGAAAAGAACCCAGGCGCTGGCGAGGGTGGCGTGGCCACAGAGTGGTACTTCGATGCCTGGGGTGAACCAGCGGATGTGGAAGTCTTCTTCTGTATCGTCGGGAAGGGCAACCAGAAAGGCCGTTTCCGAGAGGTTATTTTCCAGCGCCAGTTTCTGCATGGTGTCGTCTGGCAGCCATTCTTCAAGCGGCATGACAGCCGCGGGGTTGCCGCCGAAAACGTCGTTGGAGAAAGCGTCGACCTGGTAAATCGGTAGTGTTTTCATTCCCTTTCCTTTCGCGAAATTCGATGAGTGATGGCCAGGATCACCATTCTCTGTTTATACAGACAACCATAACAGATTCAGATATCGTTATTTTGGACCGGTACAGGCGTTTTTGTTCGACATCTGTGCTGGTGAGAATCTGTTTGATCTGTACTGCAGTCATTCCGGATTGATCTGGCAGGATGAAGTAATGGGCATTCTCTATAATCAGGTAGCAGACCAGTTACACGCATTGATTCGCGACGGGGTTTATCGCGAAGGGGAGCGGCTGCCCGGTGTTCGGGCGCTCAGCCGACAGTTTGGGGTGAGCGTGTCCACGGTGCTGCAAGCCCACCAGACGCTGGAGGCCCGAGGCTACCTGGAAGCGCGGGAGCGCAGTGGCTATTTTGTGCATCTGCCCCGGCGAGATACGCCAGAACCGGTGATGCAGAAGCACAAGGCCAAGCCGGTGCCGGTGAGTGCCCGCGATATGGCGCTTGATCTCTGTGCCGATGAAGAGAAACACATGGTGCCTTTGGCGGCCGCCGTGCCACATCCCGATTTCCTGCCCGTGCGGCAGATCCAGCATGCCACTCTCTGGGCCGCGCGGCGCGGGCTGGAAACGTTGGATTATGCCTTTCCCGGCAAGATTGAATACCGCCGTCAGGTGGCTCAGCGAATGGCCGCGTTGGGGATTATTACCACGCCCGACGACATTCTTGCCACCAACGGCGCCCAGGAAGCCATAATTCTTGCCCTGCAGGCGGTCACTTCGCCTGGGGATATCGTGGTTGTCGAGTCACCATCATTCCCGGGTATTCTCCAGGCGTTGGATGTGGTCGGGCTTCGGGTGATTGAAGTGCCCACCCATCCTGCAGAGGGGTTGAGCCTTGAGGGCCTGGAGCTGGCACTGGAACAGTGGCCGGTGAAGGCTTGCGTAGTGGTTCCCAATCATAGCAATCCCATGGGAGCGACGATGTCCGACCTTCGCAAGCAGCAAATGGTGCGGATGTTGGAAGTGGCGGGCGTTCCGTTGATTGAGGACGATATCTACGGTGATCTGTACTATGGCGCCGACCGCCCCAGGCCGGCAAAAGTGTTCGACCGCACCGGCAACGTGATTTACTGCAACTCGTTCTCCAAGACCATCTCGCCTGGCTTGCGTCTGGGATGGATGATGCCCGGAAAATATCTGGCCGAAGCACGGCAGCAGAAGTATTTCAGCAACCTGGGTACGGCAAGTGTGCCACAGATTGCCGTGGCGCATTTCCTGGAGCAGGGCGGGTACGATCGTTATCTGCGTTCTGCCCGGCAACGCTATCGCGAGGCCACCGACCGTATGCGTGCGGCTGTAGGGCGTTCGTTCCCTGAAGGTACGGCCGTCAGCCGCCCCCAGGGTGGTTTCGTCTTGTGGGTGCAGCTTCCGGGCATAGTCTCAGGCACTGAGGTGTTTCGCCGGGCGCGGGAGGAGAATATCAACGTGGCCCCGGGCCTGATGTTCTCCACCACCGACAAGTACGATAATTGTCTGCGGCTGAACGGCGCCAATCCCTGGAGTGAGCGGGTTGAACAGGCCGTTGCCCGGCTTGGCGCCATTGCAACCGCTGTTGCCGCTGAATCCCGAGACTGACTCGGATCTATTTTTTGCGCAGGTTCGTTGGGTCCAGCAGACCGATGGCAACTGCAATACCTGTGACGTCCGGTACGCGTTCCACGCCCAGCCGTTTCATTACACGGGCCCTGTACAGGTCAATCGTCTTGATGCCAATATCCAGTTGTTCCGCTATTTCCCTGCTGGTGTAGCCTTGTGCGAGTGGTATGAATACATCCTTTTCCCGGCGGGTGAGTGAAGTGATCAGGGCGTCGGTGTGTTGATCTCCTCGTTGCTGCCTGCTTGTTTTCTGGTGTTCCTGCAGCGCCTGCTGGATGCTGTCGAGCAGCAACTGTTCGTTAAATGGTTTCTCGATGAAATCGAAAGCACCGGACTTAAAAGCGCGGACTACGATGGGCACATCCGCATGGCCTGAAACGAAGATAATAGGCAGCTGCGAGCCTCGTTTCTGCAATTCCTCCTGGACGTTCAGGCCTCCCAGTCCGGGCATGCGTATGTCGAGGACCACACAGCCGGTTTCCTCCGGGTTCACGGCGTTAAGGAACTGGCGGCCATCGGCGTAAGGCCGCACCTGTAAACCAACGGATTCCAGTAGCCACTGGGTGGATTCCAGCATGCCGGCATCGTCGTCTACTACATAAACGGTATGGGGGAATTCACTCATCCTGATCTGTCTCCCTTAGGTTGCCGGATTCACTGTCAGTGCAAAGAGGGGGAGGGAAGCGGCATATCAGTGTCAGGCCGCCACCTTCGGCCGGTTGTGCGTCCAGAAAGCCGCCATACCCCTCAATAATGGAGCGGCTCATGGAAAGCCCAAGGCCAAGTCCTTGAGGTTTGCTGGTATAGAAAGGCGTGAACATGTGTCGCATGCCTTCCTCGTCAAGGCCCGCTCCGTGGTCAGTCACCTTGATCAGGGTCTCCTGTATCGGTGTTACGCAGGTTTCAATCTTAATGTGAGATGGGGCGCTGTTATCCTGCCGGGCTTCGGTATTGGCGTCGATACCGTTGCGAATCAGGTTGATCAACACCTGCTCGAGTAAGACCGGGTCGGCAGTGAGTACAGGGTTGAGCGGCGTCAGGTTCTCCTGGATGACGACGTTATGCTTGTCGGCATCCCATTGGCACAGTCGCTTGACGTTGGTTACCGCATCATTGATGTTAACCGGCGCGGTGCGTTGCTGCCCCTTGCGTAGAAAGGCCCGCAGTCGCTTGATGACTTCCGAAGCGCGGTTGGCATGATGGGTTATTCGCTGCAAACCATCGTCCACCCGCTCAAGGCATTCCGGGTTCTCCTGAGCCAGTTTCAGATAGCGCTGGCTTGCACTGGCAAAGTTAACGATAGACGCCAGTGGCTGGTTCATCTCGTGGGCGATACTGGATGCCAGTTCGCCCAGTGTCGCCAGGCGAGCAGTATGGGCGAGTTCTTCAGCCAGGCGGCGGTTGTTTTCTTCTGATTTTACCCTTGCGGTAATGTCTCGCGAGACGCTGACGACTTCGATCACTGCTCCGGTGTAGGTTTCCCTGATCGCCCGGCTGGCAATTTCAAACCATCGCCTGCTGCCATCCCTGTGAGTGATCTCAATGGTCATGGTGGCGTAGCCTTCGTCCCGAAGCCGGTTACGGGCTTCTTCCACTTCGGCGCTGAAGGCATTGCTTCGGAACACCTCTTCAAGAGGTTTCCCCCTCAGCTCCTCAGGCCAGTACCCCAACAGCCTCCAGGATGCCGGGGTGGCATCAATGAACCGGCCGTCCGGTGCATGTCGGGAAATAAGGTCTGTGGTGTTTTCGGTAATCAATCGGTAAAGCCGGCTGGATCGGGTTGCCTCATCCAGTTTCCGGATGTTGTCGGTGACATCCCGTCCCCGCGCCAGAACCTGGCGAGAGTTCTGGTCGGGGATGAAAGTCCATGACAGGGTGGCCGAATGCTGACGACTCTCCACGCCTTCAATTGCACGCCCCTGGGTAAAACAGGCATTGATCAGAGCTGAGAAATTGACTGGTAGCAGTCTGATCGGGTTGTCGGTTCCGGTCTCTGCACACAGATCTTTCGCTGCCTGATTCAGGCCTAGCAGCTGGCCGTCGGAATCGAGTATGAGCCCCGCTTCAGGGTCGGAACTTGGGAGTTGGAAGGTTGTAATAGTGCTTCCCTGGTTATTTTTCATTTTAATATGGTAGATATACTATAATACATTGGTGTAATTTCTAGTAGTGTTGCTATAAAATAGTATCTCGATACCAGATATTGTAGCCCTTTCAGTGGATTTCTTTAATACACCATAAGAATAATGACGCTTACAGGACCATAACAATGACATCAATTTTTGATCAGGGCCTCGAGCCAGTCGGCGCCAATCACTCTGTCCTTTCCCCCATCGACTTTATTGAGCGCACCGCCAGTGTGTACCCGGACTATCCGGCAGTCATACACGGAGCCATTCGCTATACCTGGGGACAGACTTATGAACGGTGTCGCCGACTGGCCTCTGCGCTTTCCAGCAGGGGCATCGGCCGTGGCGACACGGTGGCGGCGATGCTGCCCAATATTCCGGCGATGGTGGAGTGTCACTTTGGCGTTCCGATGATTGGGGCGGTGCTCAACACTCTTAACGTGCGACTGGATGCAGAGGCCATTGCTTTTATGCTGGAGCACGCTGAGGCCAAAGTGGTGGTGGCGGATCGAGAGTTCGGTGGTGTGGTTCGCGATGCAGTCAGTCGTCTGGACTCAAAGCCATTGGTCATTGACGTTGACGACCCCGAATACGGTGAGGGTATCCAGATGAGCGATCTGGATTACGAAGCGTTCCTTCAGGAAGGCGACCCGGAGTTCCAGTGGAACCTGCCCGAAAACGAATGGGATGCAATTTCACTGAACTATACATCAGGCACCACCGGCAACCCGAAAGGTGTGGTTTACCACCATCGTGGCGCTTATCTGAACAGTCTTGGCAATCAGGCCGTGTGGTCAATGGGCCAGCACCCCGTCTACCTGTGGACGCTTCCCATGTTCCACTGCAACGGCTGGTGTTTTCCCTGGACCGTTACAGCGATGGCAGGCACCCATGTGTGCCTGAGGCGGGTGGATCCGGAGAAAATCCTTCAGCTGATTCGCGATCATCAGGTTACTCACATGTGCGGTGCGCCAATTGTGCTCAATGCGCTGTTGAATGTGCCAGAGTCTGCAAAAGCCGGAATTGATCACGAGGTGAAGGCGATGACAGCCGGTGCAGCTCCTCCTGCACAGGTTATCGGTGCCATTGAGGAAATGGGGATTGCTATTACCCATGTATACGGTCTCACCGAGGTATACGGCCCGGTGACAGTGTGTGCGTGGAAATCCGAGTGGGATGAGAAAACGCTGGATGAGCGGGCCACGATCAAAGCACGCCAGGGCGTTCGTTATCACACGCTGGCAGGCACGATGGTGGGTGATCCCAGCACCATGGAGCCGGTACCCAAAGACGGTAAAACCATTGGCGAGATCTTCCTGCGCGGTAATACCGTAATGAAGGGCTATCTGAAGAACCCCAAGGCCACTGAGGAAGCCTTCCGCGGCGGTTGGTTCCACACCGGCGATCTGGCTGTGTGGCACGAGGACGGTTATATGGAGATCAAGGATCGTCTGAAGGACATCATCATTTCGGGTGGCGAGAATATTTCCACAATTGAGGTGGAAGACACTCTGTATCGCCATCCGGCGGTATTGGAGGCAGCGGTGGTTGCGCGGCCAGACGCCAAATGGGGCGAGACCCCTTGTGCGTTTATCACCCTGAAGCCGGAAGCCAGCGAAGTGAGCGAGGAAGATCTGATCGACTTCTGTCGTGAACGATTGGCTCGCTTCAAGGTACCCAAGACGATCGTATTTACTGACCTGCCAAAAACCTCAACCGGCAAGATCCAGAAATTCGTGCTGCGAGACCAGGCAAAAGAACTGGATTGATCTGGTGCTGTTATAACCCGGCGACCGGGTCTGGAAACCGTTAACCAAAAAAACAACATCAGGTGTGGAGGATTCCGCACCAGGAGACTTTTTATGCAAGTTTACCACCGTAGAAACGGGGAAGAGCAGCCATATTGGCCGGCTGGCCCCTTCAAGATTCGACTGCCGTTTGTTCACTACCGTTGGGAGTTTGCCGAAATGGTGCAAGCGCTGATCATGTTTGTGGTCAGTCTTGCGATGATTCCGCTTCTGGAGAAATACCTCGGTGTGCCCTACGACGTTGCGCTTGCCTACGTGGTGATCTGCGGCATCGGTTTCATGTTGCCAGCGCTACTCGGTGTTCCACTGATACCGGGCTGGATTACTCCGGGCATCCCTGTAGTGCTGCTCTTCCTGGGTGACTACGAGCCGGGTCCGGAAGCAATTCAAGCGTTGTTTGCGCTGCAGTTCCTGGTATTCATTATTTTCCTGGTGCTGGGGATTACCCGCTTGGGTAGCAAGCTGGTGGAGCTGATTCCCCGTTCCATGAAAGGCGGCATTATTATTGGTGCCGGTATTGCTGCGCTGATGGGAGAGATTGAAGCCGGTGGACGGCTTGCGGAAACCCCTATCTCCTTGATAGTAGGTGGTCTGGTTTGCCTGTACCTGATGTTTTCGGTGTCCTTCAAAGGCTTCGTCGACACCAGCCATCTTGCCCGTAAAATCGCGAACTACGGCATGGTTCCGGGGATGGTTGTTGCCATTCTGGTGGGCTTTGCCACCGGTGAGTATGCCGTTCCAAATGTGGAGTGGGGAATCACCAAGCCGGCGTTTGACGAGCTCTGGAACTACTTGCCGTTTACGGTTGGGTTTCCGGATGCCGAAGTGTTCATGTATGCGATTCCGACAGCAGTGATTGCCTATGTCATTGCCTTTGGCGATATCGTGGTTGGCCAGTCATTGATGAATCGGGTAGACCACCTGCGAAAGGATGAGGATATCGACAACAGCATTGACCGGGCCCACCTGGTGACGGCCATTCGTAACGGCGGTCACGCATTCTTTGCGCCTTATCCTGGTCTTGCCGGCCCCATCTGGACTGCGGTTACCGCTACCATGGCTGAGCGCTATAAATACGGCCGCAACGCGATGGATTCTATCTACAGCGGCGGCGGTACGTTCTGGATCACTGGCTTCATCGCGTTATTTGTTCTGCCGTTGGTAAGCTTTTTTCAGCCGGTATTGCCGATTGCGTTGTCCCTGACCCTGCTACTGACCGGTTACATCTGCCTGATGGTTGGCCTTGAACAACTGGAGAACAACACCGAGCGCGGTATCGCCGGCACCATGGGCGTGGTTCTGGCAGTTTACGGTGCGGGCTGGGGCCTGGCCACTGGAGCGGTTCTGTATTTCCTGATTGAGCGAACCAAACTGCTCGGATTCACAGCCGACCCGGAAGCGCCGGGCGTTAAAGCCGCGGAAGAGCATTAAACCGACGGCCTCTAGGCAGTTTCACAGCACTATACCCTTATGTGTCCTTGGAGGCATTGGCTTAGCCATGCCTCCTTTTTTGTTTTTTGACAACCTGTCATTTCGTGACAATCTGTCCAATTTTTTGGGTTGCCACCTTCCTTCCGTGTTGAATTCGGGTTTAAACTGAAGTCTCTGATCAATTTTCGTACTCGGCATTGCCGCTGTACGGTGAATGCCGCTCCATAATCACAATAAACCGGAGGCAGTCATGACCATCAGTTCCACTCCCGAAGGCGTTTCGGTTACACCCCGACACCTTCATTTCGATATCGCCGACGACCTCAAAACCTTGTGGCACGGCAATGACGCGTTCCGCACGGCGTTTTTCAACGCACTCTCGCTCCAGTTCCCCGATGGTGAGCAGCAGTTTATCAATGCCGTTCGTCTTTACCGGGACAAGGTGGACGACCCCAAACTGAAGGAAGAGATTCGCGGCTTCATTGGCCAGGAAGCGCTACATAGCCGGGAACACAAGCACTACAATGAAGCGTTGAAGGCTCGTGGGTACAACATCGATGCCATTGATGAGCGATTCCGCCGGCACATGGCATGGGTGGGCAAGCTGCCGCCCAGTCGACAGCTGGCCGGAACTTGCGGAGCAGAGCATTATACGGCGGTGCTGGCAAATGCCATTCTCCGTCATCCGGAATGGATGGAAGGGGCCACACCGGACATGGAAAAGCTGTGGCGCTGGCACGCCATCGAGGAGACGGAGCACAAGTCGGTGGCTTTCGACGTCTATCGACACTGCGTTGGCAATGAGCGTCTTCGCCGGGTTGTATTCCTGTTTGTGACCTGGAACTTCTTCAAGTACACCTTCCTGAACACCTGCAGCCTGCTGAAAACCGACGGCAAGTTATGGAACATGGGTACCTGGATAGGTGGTATTAACTTTCTATGGGGTAAACCGGGGGTATTGCGCAAGTGCATGCCGGACTTCCTTGCCTATTTCCGCAAGGGATTTCATCCGTGGCAACAGGATAACCGTGAACTGATCGAGAAAAACCTCAATGAACTCGAACTGAAGCCATCAGCTCGCTAGCAAGGTGCTGAAATGTTGATTGCTTTGTGTAAGACTGGGCGCTGCGAATAACAATGAGAATAAAATGAAGGGAAGCGACCGGCTGGAATAGCTTCCCATAGCTGGAGGCCCCATGCGCGTTGGTCTTATCGTTGATTCTGCATGTGATCTGCCCTATGAGTTCAGTCGCAAGCACGATCTGTTTGTGCTACCTGTCACCGCCGTTATTGATGGTCAGACCTACATCGACGAGCACGATCCGGTCAGGACCCAGGAATTCTATCAGAGCGGCCTGTTGCAGAAGGGCCATCACGCCGAAACCCACGCCTTCTCCGCCGAACAGATCCACGACCTGTTCATGGAGAAAATTGTCACTGAATTTGACATCGCCATCTGTGAGACGGTGACCCGCTCTCGCAGCCTGATTTTCCAGAACGCCACGGAAGCCATGAACAGTGTGATGGGGCACTACCATGAGGCCCGTCACGCCGCAGGGCGTGAGGGCAAGTTCGCCATGCGGGTGATCGACAGCAAGCAGATCTTTGCCGGCCAGGGGCTGCTGGCGGCCCACACCCTTCGCCTGATTGAGCAGAAGCTTTCGAAAAACGCCTTACGCAATGAAGTCGACACGTTTACCGACAAAATCTATACCTGCGTGATCCCCCGGGATTTACACTACATTCGCGAGCGTGCAAGACGGCGCGGCGACAAGAGCGTGTCGGCCCTGGTGGCGTTTCTCGGTAAGGCACTGAATATCACCCCGGTCATTTTTGGTCAGGGCGCTGAAGGGCAACCCGCTGCCAAAACCCGGAGTTTTGACATGGCAGTGGAAAAAGTGATGAATTACGCCACCGCGAGGGTCGAGGCAGGTCTGTTGACGCCTTATGTCAGCCTTTCCTGCGGACTGACCTGGACAGAAATCGAGGATCTTCCTGGTTTGAACCGCCTGCGTGACGCCTGCGAGAAAAACGGTGTTGAGCTGTTGCTCTCCCAGATGGGCATTACCAGCAGCATTTACATCGGCCCCGGCAGTCTGTGCCTGGCGCTGGCCGCGGAACCCCACGAATTCAGCGACTTCCAGTAGCCGGGAATACCGGGCGTTCACGAAGCGCCTCCCGCTTCTTGGCCCGCTCGCACACCAATGGCTGTATCTGCGGCGAACGCAGCCGGTCGGGCTTCGTGTTAGCCTCGTGTCGTTTTGATTCCAGAAGCCCAATTCCAGACAGCACCGGACCCTGATTATGACCAAAGGTAAAACAGATCTCGCCAATGCCTTGCTCGAGCAACACGTAAAACACGAACTGGCGTCCCTGAAAGGGGCCAAGTTGCGGCGTTTTCTCGAAACCGAAGTAGATGAGCTGTTTGACTATGCCGGGTCCATCACTCTGAACCGGCTGACTTCGGCGGAACAGGTCATGGGTGTGATCCAGCGCGTTGTGATCAACATGGAACTGGATGCCGGCATACCGGAACTGGCGGCCGAAATGGCCACGGAAGTATTGAACGCACCGGTCCAGCGCACGTCCCGGTTGCGGGATATCATCACCCGGGAGCAGGCCACCGGGTTTCTGGAAGAAGCCCTTGAGCTTCGTCAGCAACGCGAGCGGGTGATCAGCGAAATCATGGCTCACCCTGTTTACCAGGAGCTGGTTTCCAATGTGGTGTATCAGGGTGTGGTGAATTATCTCTATGAAGACAACCTGATCACCAAGAGCGTTCCCGGTGTCGGCTCGATGATGAAGTTTGGCAAACGCATGGCGAACAGGGCGGTGCCAGGCCTGGACGAAACGTTCGAACGTCGTTTCAAGGCCTGGCTGGCGGACAGTCTGCCGGGGCTGATCAGCCGGAGCGAACAGTTCCTGAACAAAGCGCTGTCGGACGAGGAACTGCGTGACAGTGTGATGGCGGCGTGGGTCTCCCTGGAAGATCGCACCATCGAGGAGCTGCATGAGGGCCTGGGAGATGTGCAGCTGCAGGAGTTTGTGGTGCTGGGATACGAGTTCTGGCTGCAATTCCGCCAGACCAAATATTTCGAGGGCTGCACCAGGGCGGTAGTGGAGCATCTGTTCACCCTTTATGGCGACAGACCGGTGATTGAGCTGCTGGGCACCGTTGGGGTTGATCGGGATGTGGTCATGGCGGAGGTGGATGCCTACGCACTTCCTGTGATAGACGTGCTGCGGGAGGAGGGTTATCTTGAAGCCTTGATCCGTCGTCGTCTTGCGTCATTCTATAAGTCGGCCGCGGCGAAAAAACTTTTGCAGCAGGAGAACTGAGCACTCCTGCGTTCGCGTGGGATGTTTAGCAATGCTGGTACCAATGGAGCTGTTCTGGGCCTATCTGGTGGCTATCTCGTTACTGACTATTACGCCGGGGGTGGATACCCTGCTGGTTATGCGGAACGCCGGGCGGGGTGGATTGAATCACGGTTTGCGGGACGGCTGTGTCACCAGTGTGGGTATCTGCTGTGGGTTGTTTATCCACGCCACCCTGTCCGCTCTGGGTATTTCGGTGTTGCTGGTGGAGACGGCCTGGGCGTTTACCGCAGTCAAATGGGCAGGTGCCTGCTACCTGATATGGCTGGGGCTGAGTTCGCTGCGTCAGGCCATGGCCCGCACGCCCGCAAACGCTGATGGGGCGTCGATATCCAACGCCGAGCACGCATTGGTGAAGCCGGTATCAACCTGGGTGGCGTTTCATGAAGGCCTGCTGTCCAACGTGCTGAACCCGAAAACGGCGCTGTTCTATATGGCGTTGCTCCCCCAGTTTATTGATCCTGCCGGGAACGCATTCCAGCAATCGCTGTTCCTTGCGGCGGTTCATTTTGTGCTGGCGATGGCCTGGCAATGTGGGCTGGCGCTGGTGGTGGTCAAATCCCGCGGACTTGGCGTGGGGCAGGGTGTAAAGCGCATGCTGAACGCGTTGACTGGCGGTTTCTTCGTGGCTATCGGGGCCAAACTGGCGACACAGTAAAGTGGTGATGTATGAAAAAGGGGAGCCGAGGCTCCCCTTTTTTTGATCGCAATGCGCCGAAAGCTGCTATTACTTTTCGAGGTACTGCAGCTTGTCTGGCTTGCCATCCCACTCTTCGGCCTCTGGCAGCGGGTCTTTCTTCTCGGTGATGTTAGGCCACTTGCCAGCCAGGTCGGCGTTGAGTTCCACAAACTGGACCTGATCCGCAGGCAGCTCGTCTTCCGAGAAAATCGCCTCAGCAGGGCACTCCGGCTCACACAGGGCGCAATCGATGCACTCGTCCGGATCGATTACCAGAAAGTTCGGGCCTTCGTAGAAGCAGTCAACCGGGCATACTTCCACGCAGTCCGTGTATTTGCACTTGATGCAGTTATCAGTAACGACAAACGTCATAGTCAGTTTCCTGGTCCAGTAGTCAATCTCATCAGTGTAATAATAATTGCGCGATATTGTATTGAGCGGCCTGCCCTGTCGCAAGCGCTGAGACGTACTATCGTTATTACACAGATCAATTCTGCCGCTGGGTTCCGCTATTTCCCCAGCAGTTCTTTCAATTCGTATAGTCGGTTCAGGGCATCCCTCGGGGTTAGTCCATCCACATCCAGGTCAGCAAGGCATTCTTCCACTTTGCTGGGCTCCAGGCTGGCGAACATGTCTGCCTGCATAACCGGCTCGCTAACACGGGCGGAGCGCGGCTGTTTTTCAGGCTCAGCCGGTGCCATGGCGGTATGATCGGCTGCCGGCCTTGTAGGCGCGGCACCGCCTTCAAGGTGGGACAACTGCTCCCTGGCATTGCGAATCACGTCCTGAGGCACGCCTGCCAGTTTTGCGACCTGCAAACCATAACTCTGGCTGGCCGGGCCGTCATGAACGTTGTGCAGGAACACAATGGTGTCGTCGTGCTCCGTGGCAGTCAGGTGAACGTTGACGGCGTGCTCAAGATCGTCGGCCAGTTGCGTAAGCTCGAAATAGTGAGTGGCAAACAGGGTATAGCAGCGAATGTGTTTGGCCAGGTGTTCCGCTGTCGCCCAGGCCAGGGACAGGCCGTCGAAGGTGCTGGTGCCGCGACCCACCTCGTCCATCAGCACCAGGCTGTATTCCGTGGCGTTGTGGAGGATATTGGCGGTCTCAGTCATTTCCACCATAAAGGTTGAGCGGCCGCCGGCGATGTCGTCTGAAGACCCCATGCGGGTGAAAATCCGATCCAGTGGCCCGATGACCACGCGGTTGGCGGGCACATAGCTTCCGGTGTAAGCCAGCAGGGCAATCAGTGCTGCCTGCCGCATGTACGTGGACTTACCGCCCATGTTGGGGCCGGTGATCACCAGCATGCGCCGTTGCTGGTCCATCAGCAGATCATTGGGCACGTAGGGATCGCTTAACAGCTGTTCCACCACCGGGTGGCGGCCTTCTTCGATATCGAAGCCGGGCGTGTCGCTGAATTCCGGGGCATTGAAGCGCAGGCTGGTGGCCCGCTCGGCAAAGTTGCTGAGCACATCCAGCTCAGCCAGGGCCTGGGCAGCGTCCTGCAGGGGTGCCAGTTCGGCGGCGACGGTTTCCAGTACCTCGTCGTACAGGGCTTTCTCCCGTGCCAGCGAGCGGCTCTTGGCGCTCAAGGCCTTGTCTTCGAATTCTTTCAGTTCCGGGGTGATAAAGCGTTCGGCGTTTTTCAGAGTCTGGCGGCGGATATAATCTACTGGTGCCTGCCCGGATTGCGTGCGGGTGATTTCTATGTAGTATCCATGCACCCGGTTGTAACCGACTTTCAGCGTGCTGATCCCGGTGCGCTCACGCTCACGAGTCTCAACGTCCAGCAGGAACTGACCAGCGTTCTCGCTGATGTTGCGCAACTCGTCCAGTTCGTCGTCAAAACCCTCGCGAATAACGCCGCCATCCCGGATGACCACCGGCGGGTTGTCGATGATGGCCCGTTCCAGCAAGTCGGACAATTCGGGGTACTCGCTGATGATTGTGGCGAGTCTGACGACATGGTGGGAACTGACCGGTGTCAGAGCGTTCTGTAAATCCGGCAGACTTAGAAAGGCATCCCGCAGCCGTGCCAGATCCCTCGGGCGCGCTGAACGCAGCGCTACACGGGCCAGAATCCGTTCGATATCACCGATGCTTTTCAGCAGGTCGTGAACCGGCTCGTAGTGAAAGCCGTCCAGAAGCGCTGAAACCGCCTGCTGGCGTTGTTCCACCACGGTAATGTCCCGCAAGGGACGGTTAAGCCATCGTCTTAATTGGCGACCTCCCATGGCGGTTGCTGTCCGGTCCATCACCCAGGCCAGGGTGTGCTGGGTGCCACCCATCAGGTTGGTGTCAATCTCCAGGTTACGGCGACTGGTGGCGTCCAGGATGACCGCTTCCTCGCGCCGTTCGCGGCTGAGTTTGCGAATGTGGGGCAGGGCGGTGCGCTGGGTTTCTTTGGCGTACTGCAACAGGCAACCGGCGGCGCAGATGGCCAGCGTGAGGTCTTCGCAGCCAAAGCCGGTCAGATCACGGACCTGCAGCTGTTGGGTAATAACGCGGCGGGCGGTGTCGGACTCAAACAGCCATGGGCCCTGGCGGCGGATACCGGTATAGCCGTTCAGTATGTCCTGATATGGGAAGTCCTCGCTGATCAGGATCTCCGCTGGTCGCAGGCGCTGGAGTTCCCCCTGCAGGCCCTCGAGATCGTCCAGTTCAGACACGGTAAACCGTCCGCTGGAGATGTCGAGGGAGGCGAAACCGAACTGCTCCCGGTGGCTGAAGATCGCGACCAGAAGGTTGTCCCGGCGGTCTTCCAGGAACGCGTCGTCGCTCAGCGTGCCCGGTGTCACAATGCGCACCACTTTGCGCTCCACCGGCCCCTTGCTGGTCGCCGGGTCGCCAATCTGTTCGCAAATGGCGATGGATTGACCAGCACGAACCAGACGTGCAATGTAGCCTTCAGCGGAATGATATGGAATGCCCGCCATGGGAATCGGATTGCCCCCGGACTGCCCCCGGGCCGTCAGAGTGATATCCATCAGTTCGGCGGCTTTCTTGGCATCCTCGTAGAACAGCTCGTAAAAGTCCCCCATGCGGTAGAACACCAGTTCATTGGGGTGTTCGCCCTTGATCTTGAGGTATTGCCTCATCATCGGGGTGTGGTGGGACAGATCGGTCTGGGCTGCTGACATGAACGGTTCCGGATCCATTGGCTTTATGTGGAGGCAGGGATTGTAAGAAAATAACCGCCATGATGAAACGAAGGAGATCAATATGCCACTGACTGACGAGGCATTGGCGGAAGCGGGCACGCAATTGGCTGATGTGTTGAAGCAACGCGAGCTCACGATTGCCACCGCCGAAAGCTGCACTGGCGGCTGGGTTGCCAAGGTGTTGACGGATCGCGCGGGCTCTTCTTCCTACGTTCTGGCGGGACTCGTGACCTACAGCAACGATGCAAAAAGGGGGCTGCTGGGTGTAACCGAGCTATCCCTCGGCGAGCACGGCGCCGTCAGCGAACCGGTGGTGCGGGAAATGGTTGCTGGTGCCCTGGCGACCACGGGTGCGGATGTGGCTGTTGCGATCAGTGGCGTGGCTGGCCCTGGTGGTGGCAGTGACGACAAGCCGGTAGGCACGGTGTGGTTTGCCTGGGGGCGTTCTGCGGCTGACACCGAAGCGGTGGTTGAACAGTTTCAGGGCGACCGTGATCAGGTTCGGCGCCAGGCGGTTCTTTATGTGTTACAGGGAGTTAGGAGCTTTCTGGAGAAGGCCTGAGACGGAGGGGTTGGTCTTGCCTCCGTGTTGTGTTTTAATACTGTTCAAATATACAGGAGTCCGGTTATCCGGGTTCCGCAGTCCATGATTTTGGCCGCCGGGCTCCCGTCCCGATAACGGCATTGGCGACAGAGGGTTTGCAACGATGGAAGACAACCGCAAGAAAGCACTGGGTGCAGCACTGAGCCAGATCGAACGCCAGTTCGGCAAGGGCGCCGTCATGAAGATGGGCGATCAGCCCAGGGAAGCGATCCCTGCGGTATCCACCGGCTCCCTGGGCCTGGATGTGGCATTGGGAATAGGCGGCCTGCCTTATGGTCGTATCTGTGAGATCTATGGCCCGGAAAGCTCCGGTAAAACCACGCTGACCCTGCAGGTAATTGCCGAGGCCCAGAAGGCTGGAAAAACCTGTGCGTTCGTGGATGCAGAGCATGCCCTGGACCCGGTCTATGCCGAAAAACTGGGTGTGAACGTGGATGAGCTCCTTGTGTCCCAGCCGGACACCGGTGAGCAGGCGCTGGAAATCTCTGACATGCTGGTGCGTTCCAACGCCGTTGACGTCATCATTGTGGACTCCGTAGCAGCACTTACGCCCAAGGCCGAAATTGAAGGCGAGATGGGGGACAGCCATGTTGGTCTCCAGGCTCGCTTGATGTCCCAGGCGCTGCGTAAGCTGACCGGTAATGTAAAACACGCCAACTGTCTGTTGATCTTCATCAACCAGATCCGCATGAAAATTGGTGTGATGTTCGGCAGCCCCGAAACCACCACCGGTGGCAACGCCCTGAAGTTCTACTCATCCGTTCGCCTCGACATTCGCCGCATCGGTGCCGTTAAAGAAGGCGATGAAGTGGTGGGCAACGAAACCCGCGTGAAAGTGGTCAAGAACAAGGTTTCCCCACCGTTCAAGCAGGCCGAGTTCCAGATTATGTACGGCAAGGGCATCTACCACATGGCTGAAGTGCTCGATATGGGCGTGAAGGAAGGCTTCGTGGACAAGTCCGGCGCCTGGTACGCCTACAAGGGCGACAAGATCGGCCAGGGCAAGGCCAATGCCTGCAAGTTCCTGGAAGAGAATCTGGAAATTGCCAATGAGGTTGAAGCAGCCGTGCGTGAAAAGCTGATGCCCAAGCCGGCCAAGAAAGAGGCAGCCGAAGCCGAAGAGGCAACTGCAGACGCGAATGGTGAGCTTCTTTAAGTTCTGTGGTTAGTTCCCGCTCTATCGGGGAGGTGGTATGGATGCGAAGAAAAAGTTGCTGGTTGTCGCCCATGCACCTTCCCGGAATACCCTCAAGCTCCGGGAGGCGGTAGAGCAGGGCGCAAAGCACGAAGACATCGAGAATGTCGAGGTCACGGTGCTCCCTCCGCTGGAAGCCGGCCCGGAAGATGTTTTGGCTTGCGATGCCATTATCCTTGGTACCACTGAAAACCTCGGCTACATGAGTGGTGCTTTGAAGGATTTCTTTGATCGCAGTTACTACCCCTGCCTTGAGAAAACCCAGGGTTTGCCCTTCACCTTCTATATCCGCGCGGGCCTCGACGGCACCGGCACCCATCGTGCCATCAATTCCATCACCACGGGTCTGCGTTGGCGGCTGGTGCAGGAGCCATTGCTCTGTCATGGCGAATATAAGGGCGAATTCGAGGACCAGTGCCGGGAACTGGGACTTTATATGGCCGCCGGCCTGGATGCAGGGTTGTTCTAGGAAGGTTTAGCTGGCGTAGCGGTTGTACAGGCCTTCAATGCGGGAAAGGGCGTTGTCAACGGCCCTTGAATACCCCTTTTTGTCGAAACAGTAGCTGAACTGGATGCTTACCCGGTAACCGGTCTGATAGGGCTGGCAGCTGATCACTTGGGCGGCGACACGGGATTCGCGGATGTACTTGCCAGCAAAGTCCATATAAAGGTGAGCGCCAGACTCCACTGGCCTTGGGCAAAGCACCGCCATGCCATAACGATTCAGGTCCAGGCAGGTGACAGCGGTTGAATTCTTCCCCCGACCAAAAAAGCCACGCTCCTGCAGCTGTACCTTCAGGCACATGGCAGGGTAGCGGTCCTTGATTCTGCGGTCTGCGGAATCACTCATCATACGTTGGCATCCGTTGCGTATCTTGTGATTGTTATTGGCCCGTTCTTTCGTCGGGACGTTGAAGTCTAGTACCCGAGAGGGTGGCTGAAAAATGACCAGGCCAAGAACTGTGACCGGGTTATCAAAATGGGGTCGCAGTGTGCAGACATCAGAATTATGCCCCTGATGACAACGCATTCAGGCTTGGGTGCTGACCAGCCGCCCCCTGCGGTCCTCGGTGGGTGCGGCCTTGCCGGTTTTCGGGTTCAGTAATCGTGGGCTGCGCCTGGACCGTTTCTTGCGGCGGTCTGGCCCTTCAAAGGCCACCTGCGCCCGGCGTCGGTCTGGTTGTACACGTCGGTCGCCCTGCGGCTTTTCCGGCGTCGATGACGCCTGTTGTAGTTGCGGTGCGGTAAAGGTTTTGCGTTTCCGCAGTGACTCCAGCACCGTCAACGGCTGCGACTGATTCCGATAAATATCCATTGAATGAGTGTCCTGCCCTGAGATTGAGGCCTCTGTCATTATGCCCGATTGATCAATTTATCGACAAGTTGGGCTAAATCTTTAGCGAGAGCGCGACAGGGAGAGCCCCAGATTCTACAATGAGCGGCCAATACCAAAATGCTTTCATACCGTTACAGGACCGAACCTTGAAGTCACTGTCCCTGAATCAGCTCTACAAAGCCTGTGTTTTAAAAGATCTACCGTTCAAGACCACGCGACAGCTCGAGCCGTTGGCGGAAATTGTCGGCCAGAACCGAGCCCAGGCGGCGGTGCGCTTTGCCCTGGCCATGCCCCATGGTGGTTACAACGTCTATGCCGTGGGACGTAACGGGTTAGGCAAGCGCACAATGATGCTCCGTTACCTGGAGCATCATGTGGACACTGAGAACCAGAGCCACGACTGGTGTTATGTCGCCAACTTCGAGGAGCCGCGAATTCCCCGGGTCCTTCAGTTGCCGGCCGGTAAAGGCACCGAGCTCAAACAGGATATGGAAAAGCTGATGGGGCGTCTGATGAAGATGATCCCCCAGACGTTCGACAGCGACAGTTTCCTTGAACGTGCTGAACAGCTGAAGAATGGGTACGCCAAGAAGCAGGAAGACGAGCTGGAGAAGGTGGCAGCTCAGGCCAAGCGAAAGAAGGTCAGCCTGAATATTACGACGCCCGGTGGCTATCGACTGGTGGCGATGAATGGCGAGGAGCCCCATACCGCTGAATCCTTCCAGGCACTGACCGAAGCGCAACGGGACAAGTTTGAAAACGACATCAACAAACTTGAGAAGAAGCTGCGTCAGGCACTGCGCAAACTGGCGGATTGGGAGCAGGAATACGCCGAAAGCCAGCAGGCGCTCAACGAGGAGACTCTGGAAAGCATCTCCGGCCACCAGATTGACGAGTTGATCGAGAAGTACGGGGAACTGCCGGACGTGGTTTCGTATTTCGAGGAAGTTCGCAAGGACCTGTCCGAGAGCCTGGAAATCTTTCTGGAAGACAATGAAGAGCAGGCGGCGATCGCCTACGCGTCGTTGGATAAGAAAATGCCCCGGCGCTATCTGGTCAATGTGCTGGTCCACCAGAAAACCGATGAAGTGCCGGTTGTGGTGGAGGACAATCCGACCTACCACAACCTGTTTGGCTATGTTGAGAGTGTGACCTTCAAGGGCTCGGTGTTTACCGACTTCTCGCTCATACGTCCTGGCAGTATTCACCGTGCCAACGGTGGATATCTGCTAATGGATGCGATCAAGGTGCTTGAGCAGCCATTTGTCTGGGACGGGCTGAAGCGTGCCCTGCGGTCCAAGTCCATCCAGATCAACTCGCTGGAACGCGAGCTGACCCTGTCAGGCACGATTTCATTGGAACCCGAAGCGATTCCGCTGGACGTAAAAATCGTGCTGTTCGGCGATCGGGAAACCTGGATGCTGTTGCAGGAATACGACCCCGAGTTTGCCGAGCTGTTCCGGGTAACGGCAGACTTCGAGAACGAGATGATGCGTACGGACGAGAGCCAGCTCTTGTACGCCAAGTTCATCGCCAGCCTGGTGAATGAGAAGAAGCTACTGCACTGCAGTAACAAAGCCGTGGCTCGTGTGATTGAACACAGTTCGCGTATGGCGGAACACCAGGATCGGCTGTCTCTGCATGCGGCGGATATCGCCAATCTGCTGAGAGAGTCCGACTACTGGGCGAGGCAGGCGGGGGCAAAGCTGATCCAGAACTCCCATGTGGATCAGGCGTTGGAGAGCGCCCGCTACCGCAGCAGTCGTATTCGGGATCAGTTCTACGACTCCATCCGTGATGGCACCACACTGGTGTCCACAACGGGGACCTGCATTGGACAAGTGAACGCGCTTTCGGTGCTGTCCACCGGCGGTTTTGAATTTGGTTTGTCCAATCGCATCACCGCGACCTGCTATTATGGAGATGGCGGTGTGATGGATATCGAGCGGGACGTCAAGCTTGGCGGTAATATTCATTCCAAAGGGGTGATGATTCTCAGTTCCTGGCTGTCCTCCCATTTCGCCGTTACCGATCCCATGCACCTTTCAGCCAGTCTGACCTTCGAGCAGAACTACGGGGAAGTGGATGGCGACAGCGCCTCGCTAGCGGAATTGTGTGCCCTGGTATCTGCGTTGTCGGGGCTGCCGGTGAGGCAGGACCTGGCGATCACTGGGTCGGTGAACCAGTTCGGAGAGGTCCAACCCATTGGTGGCGTTAACGAGAAGGTTGAAGGCTACTTCAGCACTTGCAGGCTGACCGGGGAGCTTACTGGTACCCAGGGGGTGATCGTGCCCTCCACCAACGTCCAGAACCTGATGCTTGAACAGGAGGTTGTTCAGGCCGTTCGCAACGGACAGTTTGCCGTGCATTCGGTTAGCCGTGCTGAGGAGGCGATTACGCTATTGCTCGGTAAACCGGCAGGTAAGGCTGACGACAAAGGTAGGTACCCTAAGCAGAGCGTTTTTGGCATTATCCAGCAACGTCTGGAAAAAATGCGCGAGCATGAGCGCCAGGAGCATGCCCGGGACGACCATAAAGATCCGTCGATTCACTGAGAGCCACGGCGGACATTGAAAGGAGAGACAAGGCACATGACTGATACCCAGCAAACGGTCTACGTAGTTGAGGACGATGAGGCGGTTCGTGATTCCCTGGAACTGCTGCTGAAATCCGATGGCAAGCCGGTCAAGACCTATGACAATGCCAACGCATTTCTCAAGGATTACTCCGAAACAATGGCCGGCTGCATCGTACTGGATATCCGCATGCCGGGCATGGATGGTATGGAGCTCCAGAAGAAACTGAATGAAAAGCACTCCATCCTGCCAATTATCTTCGTCACGGGGCACGGCGATGTTCCCATGGCCGTGGATGCCATGAAAGAGGGGGCTGTCGATTTTATCCAGAAACCTTACCGGGAAGAGGCCCTGCTCCAGAAAATCGAGGCCGCCCTGGAGCAGGACAAGGAGCAGCGCAAAACCCTCGGTGAGAAGCAGGAAATCCTGCGCCGCGTGAAAAGCCTGACGCCCCGGGAGCATGAAATCATGGACCGGATGATTGCAGGGCAGGCGAACAAGGTCATTGCCATTGAACTGGAGATCAGTCAGCGTACCGTTGAAATCCACCGGTCGAGGGTGATGCACAAAATGGGCACGCATTCACTGGCACACCTGGTCCGTATGGTTCTGTCCGTAAAGGACCTTATCGACGCGCGCTGATTTGGCCGGCATCATGCATTTATCATCGTAACCGGCCGTACTTCTATGACAGATGCTGTCCTTGAGACAACAGACGTAACGGTTCTGCTCGTTGACGACAACCCGCAGAACCTCAAGGTTCTCTATGAGACCCTGAAAGACAAGGGTTATCGCCTTCTCATTGCCAACGATGGTGAAAAAGCGCTGGACCTTGCCCACCGCCATCAGCCGGAAGTGATCCTTCTGGACATCATGATGCCGGAACTCGACGGCTATCAGGTGTGTGAGCGCCTAAAGGCAGACCCCGTTACGTCAGACAGCGCTGTGGTGTTTCTATCCGCACTGGATGACCTGCAAGCGAAAGTCCGGGGGTTCGCCCTCGGAGGTGCAGACTACATTTCCAAGCCTTTTCAGGCTCAGGAGGTGATTGCCCGGGTGAAAACCCACGCCAGGGTAATCCGCCTTGAACGGGCACTTCAGGCCCGTAACCGCCAGCTTGAAAACGATCAGGCCCGCATACTCAATTCCATCAGCGAAGGTATTTATGGTCTCGACGCCAGGGGTACCATCGTGTTCGCCAATCCGGCGGCGGCGCTGATCATGCGTAGACCTGTTGAAGAGCTGATTGGTCAGGGTTTTTTCGATCTCCATTTCCGCACTGCCGGCCACGGATGTGAGTCGCTTCCGGTCTATGCCACCTGCACCAGGGGTGTCGCAGAAAATCAGCGCGATATCGAGATGTTACGTGCCGATGGTTCACCGTTTCCGGTGGAGTATCGAGCGACACCGAAACTGGATGGTGATGAACTGCATGGGGCGGTGGTGGTCTTCCGTGACATAACTGCGGAACTTGAAAGTGAACTCGCCCTGGACGACGCACGGCACATGGTTCAGGAACAGCGTGAGCAACTGGCTCACTTCTCCCGCCTGACCACCATGGGGGAGATGGCGGCCGGTGTGGCGCATGAGGTTAATCAGCCGTTGACGGCCATCACCAACTACGCCCGCGTTGCCAAGCGCGTATTGGCCAAGGAAGCGCCGGATCACGAGTTGCTCGAGGAAACGCTGGAGAAGATCGAAGCCCAGTCACACCGCGCCAGTGAGGTGATTCGCCGTATCCGGCGGTTTATGAAGAAGCCGGCTGCCGGAAAGGATGTGTTGTCGATTGCGGCACTGTTGGAAGATACCCGCCAGTTCGCAGAAGTGGATATCCGCAACAATGAGGGCGGTGTGGAAATCTCGGTGGCCGACAACGTGCCGGATGTCATAGCGGACCCGATTCAGGTACAACAGGTTGCGTTGAACCTGATTCGTAACGCCCTGGAGTCTACCCGCAGCGCTCAGTCGGTAAAGCCCGTCGAAGTGACCGTGGCGATGTCAGGTACGGGTTGTGTCCGTGTGGCGGTAACCGATCATGGCGTAGGTTTGCAGGACGATGCGGAAGAAAAGCTGTTCCTGCCGTTCTACACCACCAAGGAAGAAGGCATGGGGATTGGCTTGCCCATGTGTCGATCCCTGATTCAGGCCCAAGGCGGTGATATCGGGTTTGAGAGGCCCGGGCATGGTGGCGCCTGTTTCTTCTTTACCTTGCCGGCTGCTGGGGCCGTGGGCTCGCCCTGTACGTCCACTGCCGGCTCCGGAGAGCCGACAGAATAACCTCCCCCTCAATCCTCCCAGCGTATCTCGCCGCTCAGGTGAGGGGCGTTACCTGACGCGTTCAGTAACTGATAGTCCCAGCCCTCTTGCCCAGCCTGCCAGTTGAGTTGCGCGGTTCCCGGAAGGAACAGCGGCTTCTTGAACTGGCAGGAGACGGATATCGCGTCCGGGCGCCAGCCGCTTTGCTGTTCAAGCAACGCCAGCACTCGGGCCTTGCTCCACATGCCATGGGCAATCGCCCGGGGGAAACCGAAGGCCTTTGCGGTCAGCGCGTGAAGGTGTATCGGGTTTCTGTCACCGGACACCCCTGCGTATTGCCGACCAATGGATTCCGCGGCACTGATGTCGGTGGTCTCCGGGTAGTGGGGCAGTTCGGGAGGTTTGCCGCCTGAGGCCTTTTTGCTTTTATCCGGCTGCCGGAACAGATTAGTGCTGGTCTCCTCCCACACCAGCTTTCCTGCGGACCAGGCTTCAGTAACCAGATCGAACTCCAGTCCCCTCGATGTATTGTTCTGATCGTCCAGCCGTACGGCGATGTCCAATGTTTCCCCCGTGCCTATTGCGCGGTGCTGCGTGATGTTGTTGCGAAGGTGGACGAGCCCGAGCAGAGGCAGCGGGAAGGCCTTTTCGGTCAGCAGTTTCAGATGCAACGGAAACGCAAGGATGTGGGGCCAGGTGATGGGCAAGGTAGCCTGTGTATCGAAACCACATACCCTCTGGTAGCGTTTCAGGTTATGGTTGGCCGTACTGACGCCGATTAATCGGGCGGACAGACCAGGTATCCGTAGGTCGTCGCCGGATGGCTTGTTTTTCGGGAGTAGGGCCTTGCTGTAAAGCGACCACAGGCCGGGCGGGTGACTGTAGTAGATTGAAGTATCTGTCATATTGCTTTCTCTCCTGGTACACCTGTGCGTCTCTGGCCTGATATGCTCTAATGTAAGACTAAGGTCTCAGAGTCTGGCAAACCCGGCCAGTATGAGCATTGACCTGGCTTGCCAGCAAGGGTTGTCCGGCCGGCCAAGCCAATTGATAAACAACTACAAAGCGAGATTTTATGCAGGAACTTCGCGATGCGGGTGTGATGTTGCGCTTGATTTATCAGGCCATGAAACGCAAAGGGATTGATACCGATGCCATTTTTGTCCGGCTGGGAGTGGATGAAGACTATGTCTACACCGAGCAGCTAAGAACACCTCACAGTGCCCAGTTGTATTTCTGGCAGGTGGTTGAGGATGTGTCGGGCGATCCTGACGCCGGCCTCCACCTGGGCCAGTTGTTACCGGCCTACAAGGGGCAGGTTCTGGAATACCTGTTTCTGAGCAGTCCAACGTTTGGCGAGGGCCTTCGGCGGGCTCAAAACTATCAGCGCCTGTTGAGTGATGCTGCCAATACCGACTTCTTGATCGAGGGTGACGAGGCCTGCATGGTGCTGGATGCCGCGTCCAGCGAAGTCAGCCGTCTGCGGCATTTCAACGAATGCTTCGTACAGGGTCTGATAACCTTTTTCAAATCGATCACCGATGACCGCTTCTACCCATCGCGTATCGAGTTTGAACATCAGCGTGAGCATGGCCGGGAGCATGTGATCGACGTGCTCGGTTGCGATGTTGTGTTTGGCGCCAAGGAAAACCGGCTGTATTTCCCTGCCACCCTGCTGTCCCATGCTTCGCCTCATGCGGAACCGGAATTGCTGGATCTCCATGAACGGTTTGCCAGTGAGCAGGTGGCCCGTCTTGAGAAGAAAGACATCGTTGGACAGGTCGAGCGAATTGTCGCGGAACTGCTGGACAGCGGAGAGGTCACCCTGGATGCCGTGGCCGAGCGTCTGGGCATCAAACCCCGAACCCTGCGTACCCGCCTGACCGAAGCAGAAACCAGCTTCAACCAGGTGTTGGCCGATTTCCGTTATCGCCTGGCGCGGCAGTTGCTGGCAACCACCGACGAATCCATTGACGAGATCGTATATCTCACCGGCTTCTCGGAACCCAGTACTTTCTACCGGGCGTTCAAGCGTTGGTCGAGCATGACGCCTATCGAATACCGAAAGACCGCACAGGGAAAGGATGCCATGGTTGATGCCATGTAAGAGCCTTCCGAAAACCGAACTTTTTTCATGAAAAACGTTGACATGCAGGGCGGCCTCTTTATAATGCGCCCTCGTTGTCACCGAGCAGTCACACCCTTGATTGCGCCCGAGGTGGCGGCTCACGCGGAGCGGTAGTTCAGCTGGTTAGAATACCGGCCTGTCACGCCGGGGGTCGCGGGTTCGAGTCCCGTCCGCTCCGCCATTTTCCCTTCTTTGATTACCTCTTTTTGTTGTCATTCCCGATTCATCTCTCTGTAACATTGTCCGTGCTATCGTTTTCCTGTTTGAAACATGGGAGACGAATAATGTCCGATTACGAAGAAGAACTGATGGATTATCAGTTTGAAGACTATGATGACGACGATACTCTGGACGACGCCACTGAGTTGTAGTGATGTCTTCAGGTTTTTAGAGAATGCCTTTGGTAGCCTGCTCCGTCAGGTACTGTTTTCGATGTTCCCCCGGGCTGGTATTGAACCAGCGACGCCACGCCTTGTGAAATGCGGCCGGGTTGGCGAAGCCCAGTAGCCATGCAATTTCTGATAGCGACACCCGTGTTTCCCGTATGTACTCGACCGCCAGCTCCCTGCGGGTGTCGTCCACCAGTTCCCGGAAACCGGTGGTCTCCTCTGCCAGTTGTCTTTGAAGTGTCCAGGGTGCGATGCCCAGCTTATGGGCGACGGCCACCAGGGTAGGGGTGCCACCCTGTAGCAGGGGCGGGATCTGGTCTTTCACCCGGTCGGCCGTGCTCCAACCGGCACGAATACGCGACAGTTCCAACGCGCATCGTCCTGACAGTGACTCGAACATGGCGGCCTGCGACTGTAGCGAAGCGGCTTCCACTATTCCCGGGGCCAATCTGAGGCTGTTGCCATCGGCACCGAACCTCACCGGGCACCCAAACCACTGTTCAAACACCTCGTCGTAACCCTGGGAAGGGTACTCAATGCTGACCCGTTCAACGACCCGGTTGTGGCCAGTAATGTCCCTCAGGAATTGAACCCAGGCGGCAAGGACCGAATCCACCACGAAAAAATTAAACACGTTATAGGGTTTGATGGAGTAAAAATGCGCTTCACGCCCCTGGCTGGTTGTCCAGGGAGCACCCCTGCTGTTGCGGCTGGTGAGTAGGGAATAATGAACCAGGGTGCTGATGGCTTCGCCAGCTGTGGCGGCGGATTGGGCGGCAAGCCCTGCGATACCAGCGTCCACGGGGCGAGACAGCTGGCCCATTGTCAGGCCGAGCGTGGAATTGCCGGTGAGGGCAATGGCTGCCTGCCCCATTCTCATGAATCGCGGGATGCTGATCCGTGCCGCCGGCGCTCCCAGTGCCTGTTCGTCAAGCCCGAACCGGCTTAGCAGGTCTGTAGGGTCTCGGCCTTCGGCCCGGAGTGCGCGAGCCATGACGGCAACGTACAGCACGCTGATATCGCCGAGGGGGTTCTTGTGTCTGGTGTTGGGTTTCATGGTGCCAGTATTGTCCGACAAGTTGTTACAGGATATCAAATTGTTGTTTCGGGATATTGTTTGGGGAGGGCTGGGTGGCTAATTTATAGCCCATATTACGGCATCGCCGATCCAATAAGAGGAGAGAGATCATGACCGAATCGACACCGGGCGTTAAACGTTACCCCAATTTGCTGGAGCCGTTGGATCTCGGGTTCACGCGTCTTCGCAATCGCACACTGATGGGGTCCATGCATACCGGCCTGGAAGAGGCAAAAAATGGTTTTGATCGGCTTGCCGCTTTCTATGCCGAGCGTGCCCTTGGCGGTGCGGGTTTGATTGTGACCGGTGGTATTTCCCCCAATGTGGAAGGCGCTGTGTTCCAGCATGCGGCCAAGATGAACACTCAGGAAGAAGCGGACAAACACCGGGTGATCACTCGCGCCGTGCATGAGGCCGACGGCAAGATCTGTATGCAGATTCTCCATGCCGGTCGCTATGCTTATCATCCGGAGTTGGTGGCTCCGTCTGCGATTCAGGCGCCCATTAACCCGCTGAAGCCGAGAGAGCTGGACGAAGAGGGTATCGAAAAGCAGATTGAGGATTACGTCAACTGCACGGCGCTGGCTCGGGAAGCCGGGTACGACGGTGTGGAGATCATGGGTTCGGAAGGTTACTTCATCAACCAGTTTATTGTGGCCCATACCAACCATCGTACTGACCGGTGGGGTGGCAGCTACGAGAACCGCATTCGACTGCCGATCGAGATTGTTCGCCGGGTTCGCGAGCGCGTGGGCAGCGATTTCATCCTTATATACCGTTTGTCGATGCTGGATCTTATCGAAGATGGCAGTACCTGGGATGAAGTGGTGCAATTGGCGAAAGAAATCGAGAAAGCCGGCGCAACCATTATCAACACCGGCATCGGCTGGCATGAAGCTCGGGTGCCGACCATTGCGACCTCTGTGCCTCGGGGCGCGTTCACCAAGGTAACGGCTCGCCTGAAAGACGAGGTCAGCATTCCCCTGGTGACAACCAACCGGATTAACATGCCGGATGTTGCCGAGAAGATCCTCGCGGAAGGCGATGCCGATATGGTGTCCATGGCCCGTCCGTTCCTGGCGGATGCGGACCTTGTTCTGAAGGCTGCCGAGGACCGCGCGGACGAGATCAACACCTGCATCGGTTGCAACCAGGCCTGCCTGGATCATACCTTCAGTGGAAAGCTGACCTCCTGTCTGGTTAACCCCCGTGCCTGTCACGAAACTGAACTGACCTACGTCAAAACCGCCGAGCCCAAAACGATCGCGGTGGTTGGGGCTGGCCCTGCAGGCCTGGCGTTTGCCACGGTTGCGGCGGAACGTGGTCACAGAGTAACGCTGTTTGACGCCGGTAGCGAAGTGGGTGGCCAGTTCAACGTGGCCAAGCGGATACCGGGCAAGGAGGAATTCTACGAAACCCTGCGTTATTTCCGGGTCATGCTGGACAAGCACGGGGTAGACGTACGCCTGAATACCCGTGTGGATGTCGATGCCCTTAAGGCTGGTGGATACGACCATGTGGTTCTGGCCAGCGGCGTCAGCCCGCGCACGCCGGACATTGAGGGAGTGGATCACCCCAGTGTGATTGGTTACCTCGATGCGCTGTTGGGTCGCAAGCCCGTAGGGCAGAGAGTGGCGGTGATTGGTGCCGGTGGCATCGGCTTCGACGTTTCGGAATTCATCGTCCACAAGGGCACCTCGGCTGCACTGGATCCACAACACTTCATGCGTGAGTGGGGGGTGGACCTGAGCGTTGGTCATCGTGGCGGCATTCAGGGCATGGAGCCGGAGGTGCCGGAACCGGCCCGAGAGGTATACCTGCTGCAACGCAAAGCGTCGAAAGTCGGCAAAAATCTGGGCAAGACTACAGGCTGGATCCACCGCACCTCGCTGAAAAATCGTCAGGTGCAGATGGTTCCGGGAGTGAGCTACCGCAAGATTGATGATGATGGGCTGCACATAACCGTGACCCCGAAAGGTGCCGAGCAGGGAGAGGATAAAGTGTTGCCAGTCGATACCATTGTGATCTGTGCCGGCCAGGAGCCTTTGCGGGAGTTGCAGAGTGGGCTTGAGGCAGCTGGAATGACGGTTCACCTGATCGGTGGTGCCGACGTGGCTGCGGAATTGGATGCCAAGCGCGCGATCAATCAGGGCAGCCGCCTGGCAGCGGAGCTCTGAGCTCCACGGACGCTAAGGCTCTGATCACAAAACGTTGCAGTTTTACTCTACCTTCAGGGTTTTGACCCGCTAGACTATTATCCGGAAGTCTGTCAGTTTGAGGCCGGCCCTGCGCACTGTGCAGGGCCGGTTTCTGGTGTCTGACGAAAAAACGGAACACTTTTGGGGTGTTTGTCGTGTAGCGGTCGGGTTTTCGGAGAGTGGGGAGCTAGCAATGGGGTCTGCCGACCAGGCAAACGATGGTTATTCGGCGGTGTTTTTCATGGACGGCAGCGACGTGTCGCGCCAGATGCGTGCCTCTGAATTCGGAGCCTTTCTTGATGGCTACGTGGGTCTGTCCGATCTGGCGGATACCGATGTAAAGGCCGTTTACGCGTTGCTTGGCAGTGACCTCCTGGTACGTTCGCTGGTTTTTTTTCGAATCTATTTCGATGAGGAAGGCAGGGCCGACAGCCATTGGAACCTGCCTATAGAAAAACTTGCCCGAAAAGGCGCCAAGGGACCGGATATGGGCGCGGGACCGATTCGTTTGGTGTGTCGCAGTCAGTGTCCGAAGTCTGCCAGTGCCGAGGATTTCTGGGATCCGGATATGACCCCGGGAAGTAACCACTTCCAGGCAATTCGGCGCGCCGTGGATGCGAACAAACTGAAGTTCCGCAAGGTGGAGCGCACACCGGACGAAGATATTCCTGTATTGGGTGCCGAGTCCCGTTCTGAAGAGGAACCTGAGGTCTCTGCAGACCGCGTGCGGCTTGCCCGCGTTATCCGGGAGCAGCGGCTTCGCATCAAGACCCTGCAAAGCGTTCATCGCGATGCGTTGTCTGATCTGCAGCGTGAAAACCGTCATGAAATGCAGGCCCTGCGTAATGAAACCGCGGAACTCCAGCAGAAGTATGAGCGCCAGAAACTCAGCAATGAGCAGCTGAAAAAACGCCTTGCCGAGCGCAATGAGCAGTACCTGATGATGCAGGAGCAGATTGTCAGTGGTGAGGCCCGTAATGAACGCGAGGGTGCCACGGCGGATGCCGAGGTGGTGTTGCTCCGGGAGCAACTGGAGCGTCGTCAGCGGGAACTGGAACTGAGGGACGAAAAGATCGTGGTGCTGGAGCAGGAAAATTACGACTTGCGACACCAGCCGCCAACCGAAAATTCAGTCATGGATCACCTGCAAAACCATTCGGTCTTCCTGGTGGCCTACCACGCCGGGGTAGGCCATATTACCCTGCCTTACGATGATATTGAGGGCTATTTCCTCAATCCTGTGGCCTACGCCGCTGAACGTTGTGGGCTCAATGAGCCCGCCTACCGGCAATGGCTTGACCACTACGAACGCCCGGTCTGCCATCATAAGCTTACCAACGGTAAAACGTGTGGTGAGCCCGTCATGCGCGTCAGTCAGCCGGCTGAGTTCCGGGCGGATGTGGATGATCGCTGTGAGCAGCATCAGCCGAAAGGTTCCAGTTGACCCAGCTCTAGCGGTTTCCTGCGGGATCTTTTTTCAGAATCGGGCCGTATTTCGTTACTATGGTTGCTGAAACGCCCCCGGGTGATGAATCAGCTCCGCCCCGGCCCAACACAGACACCCACAGGAAGCTACATGGATCAATTCAGAAACATTGGCGTGATTGGCCGCATGGGCAGCGTAAAGGTGGTCGAATCGCTGCGTCAGCTCAAGCAGTATCTGGTGAGCAACAACTATCACGTGATTATTGAGGAAGACACTGCCAGTATGCTGCCTGGCCATGGTCTTCAGGTAGCCAGCAAGAAGCTGCTGGGGGAAATATGTGACCTGGTCATTGTGGTGGGTGGCGATGGCAGCCTACTGGGCGCTGCCAGGGAACTGGCCAAATCCAAGATTCCGCTGCTGGGTGTGAACCGTGGCCGCCTTGGTTTCCTGACCGATATTTCTCCGTCTGACCTGGAGGAACGACTGGGCAAGGTTCTGCAGGGAAAGTACATCGAAGAGACACGCTTCCTGCTGGACGGACACGTGGAGCGAAACGGCCAGCCCCTGGGCTTTGGAACCGCCCTGAATGACGTGGTGCTGCACCCGGGAAAATCGACCCGGATGATCGGGTTTGACCTCTACATCGACGGACATTTCGTATACAGCCAACGCTCGGATGGGCTTATCGTGGCTACGCCGACCGGGTCGACCGCCTACTCGCTATCGGCGGGCGGGCCGATCATGCATCCGAAGCTCGATGCGGTCGTGCTGGTACCCATGTTCCCGCACACGTTGAGCAGTCGCCCGATCGTGGTGGATGGCAAGAGCGAGATAAAGCTGGTGATTGGTGAAACCAACGAAACCTATCCGCAGATCAGTTTCGATGGGCAGATGAACATTGCCTGCGCCCCTGGCGACATCATCCGAATCACCAAGAAGCCCTTCAAGATTCGCCTGATTCACCCCGCGGATCACAATTTTTACGCCACATGCCGGGACAAGCTGGGCTGGGCCAGTGAGATTGCAGCGAGCTAACAACATGCCAGGACAGGAAAGATCCGCGAGCCGCGGCTACGACATTATCGGCGATATTCACGGATGCGCTCATACCCTGGTGCGGCTACTGGACCAGATGGGTTACCGCAAGGTTAACGGCGTCTATGAGCATCCCCGGCGCCAGGCCATATTCATTGGTGACATCATTGACCGCGGACCTCGCATCCGTGAGGCGCTGCATCTGGTCAGGGACATGGTCGAGCACGGGTCTGCTCGCATCGTGATGGGAAATCACGAGTATAACGCCCTGGGCTACTGCACCCGCGCCCGCCCGGGCAGTGGCAAGACGTTCCTGAGGGAGCACAATGCCCGTCATGACCGGTTGATCCGTGAAACGCTCGAGCAGTTTGAGCATTACCCCCACGAGTGGAACGAATTTCTGGAGTGGTTCTACACCATTCCCCTGTTTATCGATGAGCCCGATTTTCGGGCAGTGCACGCCTGTTGGGACAGCGACCTGATCATTAAATTCAAGGAGAATCAGGGGGGCGCCTGTATCGATGACGAATTCCTCCATGCGTCGGCAGCGATCGAGTCCTTCGCGGGCCAGGTCATGGATACCCTGCTGCGCGGTACTGATCTTCGATTGCCGCCGGGCGTGAAAATTACTGGCAAGGACGGCTACGTCCGGGAGTTTTTCCGCACCAAGTTCTGGGCTGATAACCCGAAAACCTACGCCGACGTGGTGTTCCAGCCCGACCCCTTGCCGGACGACGTTGCCCGCCGTGAACTGACGGACGCTGAGCGCAGCCAACTGATCAGCTACCCCGCTTCAGCGCCGCCGGTGTTTGTGGGCCATTACTGGATGGAAGGCGAGCCGGCGCCGCTGAAACACAATGTGGCCTGTATCGACTTCAGTGCGGTCAAATACGGCAAGTTGGTGGCCTATCGCCTGGATGGCGAACGTACCCTGTCCCGTGACAAGTTCGTTTGGGTGGATGTGGAGCGGCCGGAACAGCCGGACTACCCCACCAGCGAAGACAGTGTGGCGAGGTAGCTTGTGTATCGCGTAAAGCAGATTGATACCGACACAAACCTGGCTGGTTTCAGTCGTTGGCTGAAAGAGCAGGGGGTGGCGCACCGAATTACCGAGGAGGGTGGCTCACAGGTGCTGTGGCTCGAGAACCCCGAGCACACGGAGCCGGTGTTACAGGCCCTTGAGCGCTTCCTGAAGGAACCCGAGGTGCAGGAAGCTGTCAATACGACAGCGCAATCGCCGGTGTTTGTCGGGGGGCGCTGGCAGCCGTCGCCACGCCACGCACCCATGGTGCTCGCTATGATTGCCCTGGCCGTATTGATGGCCTGGGTGACGGCCATGGGACAGAATCAGCTATCCACCCTGTTGATGTTCGTTGATCCCCGTTTCTACGATGTTGGCACCATGGCGGATCGAATCCAGGCGCTGTCTTCTACTTTGGCTGGTGGCCAGGTCTGGCGACTGATCACGCCGGATTTCCTGCATTTCAGCTGGACCCATATCATCTTTAATTCCGTTATGTTGTGGTTCCTGGGCAGTCAGGTTGAGTGGTTCGATGGCCGTGTGCGGTTACTTGCGCTTTTCGTAGTGACAAGCTTGTTGTCCAACGGATTGCAGTACATCGTGAGTGGGCCTTTGTTTGGCGGTCTGTCTGGTGTTGTGTATGGCATTCTCGGTTATTGCTGGCTGAGCCAGCGGCGTGTGCCCCGTTTCCAGTTTCCGCCTGCGCTGGTGACGTTTGCGGTGGCCTGGATGGTGATTGGCTTTACGCCATTTACCGAAATGGTGGGATTAGGGCAGATGGCAAACGAAGCCCACCTGGGAGGCTTTGTGGCTGGGCTTGCCCTGGCGGCCATTTTGCCGGTACCAAAAAAAGCCCCGCGAAACCGCGGGGCATGAAAAGAGCGTATAGCTCCTGATGAGAGAGACCAAATGAACACGACCTTCGTCATTTGGTGGGTTAATGATAATCATTATCGTTTATTGTTGTCAACGGGTTTCCTCACATTTTTTGCTAGCAAATAATTGGAGAATGAAATGACCTACGAAGAGCTGATCAAACGGCTGGATCCGGCTGTTTATCAGAGCCTCAAGCGCGCTCTTGAGCTGGGCAAGTGGCCGGATGGTCGTAATCTGAGTGACGAGCAGCGGTCGATTTGCATGGAGGCCGTTATTTATTACGAAGATCACCACAATACGCCGATGGAAGAGCGTGTCGGTTACCTCGACCGCGGTGAAAAGGCGGGGACTGCGTGTGATCCCAGCGTCTCGCGCACGGCAGGGAAATCGTCAAATGGTGCGGCCGGCTCAGATCAGTATTTTGAGGTGAAGTCTTGACCGCATTGGTTGATGTGACCGGTCGCCTGCGCAAGATGCCTGCAGAAGCCGGTGAACCGGTCAGTTATACCATACGGGTGGGCGATACTCTCATACCCCTTAACGAGATGGTGGGGTATCCGCTGCAGTTTGATTTTGATGGCGTGATACGTTGCATCAACTGTGACCGTAAGACCAATAAAAGTTTCAGTCAGGGTTACTGCTATCCCTGTTTTCGCAAGCTGGCCGCCTGTGACAGCTGCATCATGAGCCCGGAAAAATGCCATTACCATGAAGGTACCTGCCGTGAGCCGGAGTGGGGAGAAGCTCACTGCATGATTGAGCATGTGGTCTACCTGGCCAACTCGTCCGGCCTCAAGGTGGGCATAACCCGTGGCTCCCAGGTACCAACCCGCTGGATCGACCAGGGTGCCGTCGATGCCATCCCGATGGTCAGGGTGGCTACCCGCCAGCTAGCGGGTTTTGTGGAAGTTGCGTGCAAGAAGTACGTTGCGGACCGAACCAACTGGCGGGCCATGCTTAAAGGCGACGTGCCGGAGCTCGATCTGGTTGAGAAACGTCGCCGCATGCTGGAGCTGGTCGCCGACGATTTGTCGGAATTGCGTGCCGCCCACGGTGAGAACAGTATCCGGGCTGTCGATGAAGACGGGTTGACTCTGAGTTATCCGGTTGAGGTATGGCCCCGGACGGTAAAAACCCATAATCTGGACAAAACGCCCACGGCGGACGGTGTGCTCCAGGGGATCAAGGGCCAATACCTGATCCTGGATACCGGTGTTATCAATATCCGTAAATACACCGGTTATGAAGTCCGCTTCCGGGTCTTCCCAAGTCATTGAGCCCGGCCCAACGAATTCTGGAGAAAGTGAATGCGTACCAGCCAGCCACAGACCATTTTCCTCAAGGATTACCGCGTGCCCGCCTTTCTGGTGGACCATGTGGATCTGCGTTTCGAATTGTTTGAAGATGGAGCCAGGGTTCACTGTACCCTGGCCATGCGTCGGAATCCCGACAGCGATTCCTCTGACAAGAGCCTTGAGCTCGACGGCGACAGCCTGACCACACTTGAGTCGGTGAGTCTGGATGGCAACCCGTTGGAGGGCAGTGCCTACGAAGACCGTGACGACAAGCTCACCCTTCATGAAGTGCCCGATCAGTTTAATCTGGGGATCGTGACCTGGATTGAGCCCCAGAACAACACGCGGCTGGAAGGTCTGTACAAATCGTCGGGCATGTTCTGTACCCAGTGTGAAGCCGAAGGCTTTCGCTGTATTACGTACTTCCCTGACCGGCCCGATGTGATGGCCCGTTTCCGCACCCGCGTCGAGGCGGATAAATCCCGCTATCCCATCCTGTTGTCCAACGGCAACGATGTTGAAAAGGGCGATCTGGCCGACGGCCGGCATTTTGTCACTTGGGAAGACCCATTTCCGAAGCCCTGCTACCTGTTTGCCCTGGTGGCCGGTGACCTCGTGGAGAAGCGGGACAGCTTTAACACTATGTCAGGTCGTGACATTGATCTGCGCATGTACGTTGAGCCCCGCAATGCCGAGAAGTGTGACCACGCCATGGACTCCCTGAAACGCGCCATGCGCTGGGACGAGGAGGTGTATGGCCGCGAGTACGATCTGGATATTTTCATGATCGTCGCGGTGGACGACTTCAACATGGGCGCTATGGAGAACAAAGGGCTGAACATCTTCAACTCCTCGTGCGTATTGGCTAGCCAGGAAACCGCGACGGATATGGCGTTCCAGCGCATCGAGTCTATCGTGGCCCACGAGTACTTCCACAACTGGTCCGGTAACCGCGTGACCTGTCGCGACTGGTTCCAGCTCAGCCTGAAAGAAGGCTTCACGGTGTTTCGGGATTCCTGTTTTTCTGCCGATGTGGGGTCGCCCACCGTCAAGCGGATTGAGGATGCGACCATGCTTCGCACCGCTCAGTTCGCCGAGGATGCGGGGCCAATGGCGCACCCGGTTCGCCCGGAATCCTACATGGAGATCACGAACTTCTACACGCTGACCATCTACGAGAAAGGTTCGGAAGTAGTGGGCATGATCCATACACTGCTGGGGCCCGACCTGTTCCGCAAGGGCAGTGACCTTTACTTTGAACGGCATGACGGTCAGGCGGTGACAACAGACGATTTTGTCCGCGCTATGGAGGATGCGAGTGGTCGTGACCTGTCGCAGTTCCGTCTCTGGTACGAGCAGTCTGGCACGCCGGAGCTGACGGTGCGGGATGAGTTTGATGATGCCGCCGGCATCTATCGTTTGACCATCGGCCAGTCTATTCCGGATACACCGGGCCAGACCAATAAGAAGCCACAGCACATTCCGTTTTCCATCGGACTGCTGGGTGCCGATGGTCAGTCGTTGCCACTGAAGCTGACCGCGGACGATGCCGAGGCGCCAATGGATAGGGTCCTGGAGTTGACTGATGCCAGTCATACCTTCGAATTCCACGGCATGTCAGAGCGGCCAGTCCCTTCATTGTTGAGGGGGTTCTCGGCGCCGGTGCGAGTGTTCTACCCGTGGACGCGGGAGCAGCTCACCTTCCTGATGAGCCACGATTCCGACGGTTTCAATCGCTGGGACGCGGGACAGCGACTGGCGGTGGACGTTATTAACTCCCGGGTAGCATCAGCAGGTGAGGATGTGGACGCCGGCCTGATTGAGGCGTATCGCAGCCTGTTGGCGGATTCGTCCCTGGATCAGGCGCTGGTTGCCAAAATGTTGCAACTGCCATCTGAAGCCTATCTGATCGAACTGGCTGATCAGCCCAATGTACCGGCCATCCACAGGGCCCGTGAACGCGTGCTTGAGCATTTGGCGAGAGCGCTAAGGGATGAGCTTCTGGCCTGCTACCATCGCAATACCCTGAGTGGTCATTACGAGGTGACGCCGGAAGCTGTGGCACGTCGCAGCCTGCGGAATACTGCCCTGGCTTGGCTCCTGCACATAGATGACGAAGAGGGCCGGGCGCTGGCAACAAGCCAGTTTAGCGAGTCCGATAACATGACCGATCGCATGGGCGCCCTTCGTGCACTGGTGAACTCCGGTTACCAAAAAGAGCAGGAGCAGGCGCTTGCAGACTTCTACCAACAGTGGAAGGACGACCCGCAGGTGGTTGAGCAATGGTTCGCGGTGCAGTCGGGCAGCAGTCGTACCGGTGGTCTGAGCAAAATCCGTGAACTGATGGAACACCCGGCGTTCGACTGGAAGAACCCCAACAAGATTCGCTCGGTGATCGGGGTGTTTGCGGGCCAGAATCTCCCTGCTTTCCACGCAGAAGATGGCGCGGGTTACCGATTCCTGGCGGAGCAGGTGCGGAAGCTGGACGACAGCAACCCACAGATTGCGGCGCGGCTGGTGTCTCCGCTGACCCGTTGGCGCAAATTTGCGCCGGTTCACAGTGAGCAGATGAAATTGGCGCTAGAGACGATTCGGGACAAATCCGGCCTGTCGCGGGATGTCTACGAGGTGGTGCACAAGAGTCTCGCTGGCAAGTAGCGAAAACGATAAAAGTGTGTATCCGTCTGCCGCAACGCGGGGCCTGTCACAGGCGGATACAAAATCGCACTTTCGGTCGATAGACAATGTTGGCCAATCGGCTACTCTGTCGGGAGCCGATATTCCAGACAACACAATAAGAAAAGCCTTCCACAGGGCTTTCAGACAGGTTTAAGGTTAAAAAATGACATACAAAAACAATGTGATTTTGGGCAGTCTGTTTGCTCTTTCAGTTTTTGCCATGCCAGTCAGTTCCGCCGTTTCCAGCAGTGAAGCTGCTCGTCTGGGGCAGGACCTCACGCCGTTTGGTTCTGTGAAAGCCGGCAACGAGGCGGGCACCATTCCTGCCTGGACGGGTGGGCTCACCGAAGCCCCAACCGGATATGAGGGGAGCGGTCAGCACCACATCAACCCGTTCCCGGACGATGAGGTGTTATTCACCATCAGCGCGTCCAACATGGATCAGTACGACGAATACCTGACCGACGGCCTTCGCGCCATGCTAGACACTTATCCGACCACCTTCCGTATTCCAGTCTACAAGAGCCGGCGCACACACGCGGTGCCAGATTGGGTTGCTGACAATACCAGGGAAAATGCCGTAGAGGCCGAGGTGGTGGGCAAGGGCGAGGGCATCGATGGTGCCTTTGCCGGTTATCCTTTCCCCATCCTGCACGGCAACAACGAGCAAAAAGCCTGGCAGGTTATCTGGAATCACCTGACTCGCTGGCGTGGCGTTTCCGTAACCCGCCGTTCGAGTGAAGTGGCGGTTCAACCAGACGGTGACTACTCCCTCGTAACCTCCCAGCAGGAGGCTTTTTTCAACTACTACAATCCGGAAGGCAGCGAGAAAGAGCTGGACAACGTCATTTTCTACTATCTGTCGTTTACCCAGTCCCCGCCCCGCCTCGCCGGTGGTGCCATCCTGATTCACGAAACTCTGAACCAGATTATCAACCCGCGCAATGGTTGGGGCTACAACGCTGGCCAGCGCCGCGTTCGGCGTGCACCCAACCTGGGCTACGATTCCCCGATTGCAGCCGCAGACAATCTGCGAACAGCCGATGACACCGATATCTTTAACGGTGCCCTGGACCGCTACAATTGGGAATACGAAGGAATGCGGGAAATCTACGTTCCCTACAACAATTACCGCGTTGGTGAGCAGGGCACCCCTTACTCCGAAATCTTGGGCATTTCCCATCTGAATCCGGACCTCACCCGTTGGGAGCTCCATCGGGTACATGTTGTGGAAGCGACCCTGAAGGAAGGTGAGCGCCATATCTATGGCAAGCGTCGCTTCTATGTGGATGCCGATAGCTGGAATACCTTGCTGCTGGACCAGTACGATGGTCGTGGAGAGCTCTGGCGCGTGACCATGGGCCTGGCGAAAAACTATTATGAATTGCCGGGCGTCTGGACGGTGCTGGATGTCTACCATGACCTGCAGGCCCGTCGTTATCACGTCCTGGGTCTGGATACTGAAGAGGGTTCCACCCGGAAGTTTACCAACGACGTGCCCAATCGGCGGTATTTCTCGCCAGCCTCCCTGCGTCGCAGGAGCGTGCGTTAACGTTTTGGCTCGTTGTTAGGACACGGTTTGCGCCAGAGACGGATGGCGACGGATATACCGGTGGTCGGAAGGCCACCGGTATATTCATAGCATTAGCCGGTACGACCGGCGAAATCAGAGTGACACTGTTCAACACAACATATAGGCAATCTGAATGGCTACAAGGTTGATGTGCAAGACTCTGGGAGCGGCCTGTCTTGGACTATCCATGACATTATCCGCCCCCTCGGTGTTTGCGCTTGCAGATATCATCGAAACCCCATCCCGGCCCACTACGCTTGCGCCAGAGCATCTGCTCAATGATGTCGATGCGGCGGGCGAACGAATTGTGGCGGCCGGTGTGCGTGGTCATATTATATATTCCGATGATGGTGGTGAAACCTGGGTGCAGGGCGAGGTTCCGGTATCCGTCACATTGACCGGCGTGGACTTTGGCACTGAACAACATGGCTGGGTCGTTGGGCACAGCGGTGTTGTCCTCCATTCAGACGATGCAGGCGAAAGTTGGGACCTTCAGCTCACCGGCATCCGTGCTGCTGAATTGGCGATTGAAAGTCGCCAGGAGCAGATCGATGAAATGGAACAGAAGCTGGAAGAAGCCCCAGAGGACGAGAAAGACGACCTCGATTGGGCATTGGGCGACCTGTATTTCTCGCTGGAAAATCTGCAGGCCGACCTTGAGGTCGGCCCGGTGAACCCGTTTCTGGATGTCTGGTTTGAAAATGAGAACCACGGTTTCGTTGTCGGTGCCTACGGCATGTTTCTGCGCACAACAGACGGCGGAAAGACCTGGAAAGACTGGGCACCAAAGCTTGATAATCCCAGCAGTTTTCACCTGAACAGTATTGGCAGCATTACTGGCGGTGGCCTGGTGATCGTTGGTGAAGCGGGACAGATTTTCGTGTCCGTAGACGGAGGCGATAGCTGGGAGAGACGTGAGAGCCCTTATGAAGGCTCCCTGTTCGGGGCCATAGGAACCGGTAATGTGAATGAAATACTCGCATTCGGTTTGCGCGGGAATATCTTCTTTTCGTCCGACCTGGGCAGAAGCTGGAAAGTAGTGCCCAGCGAGTCGGATGCAACCCTCAATGATGGCACGGTGTCCGAAGACGGCCGTATCACGTTGGTTGGCAATGGTGGTGCAGTGTTAATGAGCACCAACGGTGGAGAAACTTTCCGTCCCTACTTCCGGGCTGACCGGGAAGGGGTGATGGATGTTGTCCCCGTATCCGGAACCAATCTACTGGTTGTGGGCGAGGGTGGTGTGAAGCACACCGACGCCCGCGGCAAGAATCTTCAATAACGCCCTGATGCGGCACCAACAGATAGAAAATTAGAGGGGCTTTTGAATGTCGAACCCGAAGCATGACAAGGGCGAGCATTACCTGACTACACCGAAGGCAGAACCGTTCCTGGAGCGACTGATCTTCAACAATCGGGCCATTATCCTGATTGCCTTTTTCTTCCTGACGCTGTTTCTCGGCTACAACGCCGTCAAGATTGAGCCGGATGCGAGTTTCGAGCGGATGATTCCGTTGGAGCATCCCTACATTGTCAATATGCTTGAGCATCGGGACGACCTGGAGAACCTGGGTAACTTTGTGCGTATCGCCGTTGAAGTGGAAGAGGGCGATATCTTCACAGCCGAGTATATGGAAACCCTGAAGCAGATCACCGACGAGGTGTTCTATCTTAACGGGGTGGACCGTTCCGGATTGAAATCACTCTGGACCTCCAACGTTCGCTGGGTTGAAGTGACTGAGCAAGGGTTCCAGGGCGGCACCGTAATCCCGGATGGTTACGATGGTTCCCGGGCCAGCCTTGAGCAGTTGCGCCAGAACGTGCTGCGCTCGAACGAAGTGGGGCGTCTGATTTCCGATAACTTCCGTTCCACCATCGTTTACGCGCCGCTTTATGAGAATAACCCTGAGACTGGCGAGCCGCTGGACTATGGAGAGTTCTCGCGTCAGTTGGAAGAAAAGATCCGGGACAAGTACGAAACGCAGAACCCGGACATTGAAATTCACATTGTGGGTTTCGCCAAGAAAGTGGGCGACCTCATTGAGGGTATTGGCTCCATCGCCTGGTTTGCGGGCATCACCATTATCCTGACGACTCTGCTGCTGTTCGGGTACTCCCGTTGTATTACCGGCACACTGGTTCCAGTGTTCACTTCCATTATCGCAGTGTTCCTGCAATTGGGTACATTGAGGCTGCTGGGGTATGGCCTGGACCCGTACTCGGTGTTGGTCCCGTTCCTTGTATTTGCGATCGGTATCAGTCACGGCGTTCAGATTGTGAATGCCATGGCAGTGGAAGCCGCTAAAGGGTTTGATTCCGTTACCGCTGCCCGCCTTGCGTTCCGGGCGCTGTATATCCCGGGCATGCTGGCTCTGATTTCAGACGCCTTCGGCTTCCTGACGCTGTTCTTTATCGAAATTGACGTGATCCGGGATCTGGCCGTTGCGGCCGGTATTGGTGTGGCGTTTGTCATCCTGACCAACCTGGTATTGCACGTATTGATCATGTCGTACCTTGGCATTTCCAAGGGCGGCGTTCGTCATGTGCAAAATCATGGTGAAAAGCAGGATCGCAAATGGCGTATCATGTCTTACTTCGCACACCCAGGTGTGGCACCGATCTCGCTGTTGATAGCGGTTATTGGTCTGGGTCTTGGTCTTTATTACAAGCAGGGCCTGAAAGTCGGTGACCTTGATCAGGGCGCACCGGAGCTGCGGGCTGATTCCCGCTACAACAAGGACAATGCCTACATCATCGACAACTACTCAACGAGTGCCGATGTGTTGGTAGTGATGGTGAAAACCGAGGAAGAACAGTGTACCCAGTACAATGTTCTCCGCGCCATGGACAATCTTCAGTGGGAGCTTCAGAACACTCCCGGCGTGCAGTCCTCGGCGTCTTTGGCCGATGTGTCCAAGATTGTTACCAAGGCACTGAACGAGGGTAACTGGAAGTGGTATGAGATTTCCCGCAACCAGACCATTATCAATGCCTCAATCCGGGAGGCCCCGGCAGGCCTGATCAACACCAATTGTGACCTGACACCAGTGCTTGTTTTCCTTGAGGATCACAAGGCGGAAACGCTGGAAACGGTCACCGAGCGCGTTGAGGAATTCGCCAGCAACAATAACAACGACGAATACACATTCATGTTGGCCGCCGGTAACGCGGGCGTCGAGGCAGCCACGAACGATGTCATCTCAAGCGCGAAGAACATGATGCTGGTCTTCGTCTATGGCGTGGTCGCGTCACTGTGCCTGCTGACATTCCGTTCGATCCGCGCAGTTCTCTGTATCCTGATTCCGCTGGGCCTGACGTCGATCCTGGCCGAGGCGATCATGGCGATGTCAGGCATTGGTATCAAGGTAGCGACGTTGCCGGTTATTGCGCTGGGCGTGGGTATTGGTGTCGACTACGGCATCTATATCTACAGCAAGCTCGAGAAATTCCTTCTGGAGGGCAAGACACTCCAGGAAGCGTATTTCGAGACCCTGAGGTCTACCGGTAAGGCGGTTATCTTTACCGGTGTCACGCTGGGTATTGGTGTGGTTACCTGGATATTCTCGCCAATCAAGTTCCAGGCAGATATGGGGCTGCTGCTGTTCTTCATGTTCATTTGGAACATGGTGGGTTCTATCTGGCTGCTGCCGGCCCTGGCGCGTTTTCTCCTGCGTCCGGATCGAATGGTTGCCAAGGCCCGCGCGAACAAATAAGATTCGCGACTGCTTGAACAAAAAAGCCCGCTCAGCGGGCTTTTTTGTTTTTTTGCTCAAGTGGTTAGCGAGCTAACCCTTGCTTTATTTATATCGCTAAGTGGTCTATGTTTTAAGGCGAAAGCGGAGAGTGTCCGTGTCGTTACGCGGGCCCCAAAAAAGCAATAATGAACAGATAAGGGAAAAGTCATGGCACTGAAACAGAAATTTTCCGCACTTGCAGTTGCGGCAGCGGTCAGCCTCGGAACCGCCTCTACAGCGGTTAATGCGCAGGAGCAGAAATTTGTCACCATCGGTACCGGGGGGGTAACCGGTGTCTACTATCCGGCTGGTGGTGCGATTTGTCGCCTGGTTAACATGGATCGTAAGGAACATGGTATTCGCTGCTCTGTTGAGAGTACCGGCGGTTCAGTCTATAACCTGAACGCGATCCGCCAGGGTGAGCTGGACCTGGCGGTAGCCCAGTCCGACTGGCAGTACCACGCCTATAATGGCACCAGTCAGTTCGAGGACGACGGAAAGAACGAGAAGCTACGTGCTGTATTCTCGTTGCACCCGGAGCCATTTACGGTGGTCGCCAGCAAGGGATCCGGTATCAAGACATTTGAAGATCTTGAAGGCAAGCGGGTCTCCGTCGGAAACCCTGGTTCCGGACAGCGCGCCACAGCGGAAGTGCTGATGGATGAAATGGGCTGGACCATGGACAAGTTCGCGCTTCCGGCCGAACTGAAGGCTGCGGAGCAGTCCCAGGCCCTGTGTGATGGCAATATTGATGCGTTCTTCTACACCGTTGGTCACCCCTCCGGTGCGATCAAGGAAGCGACCACGTCCTGTGACAGTGTGATCGTCAGCGTCAATAACGAGGCCACCAAGAAGCTGGTTGCAGACAACCCTTACTACCGTGAAGCGGTGATCCCGGGTGGTATGTACCGTGGTTCTGATAACGACGTGACCACATTCGGTGTGGCAGCAACGTTCGTATCATCTACCGACGTATCTGAGGACGTGGTTTACGAAGTGGTCAAGGCTGTATTCGAGAACTTTGACAGCTTCAAGCGCCTGCATCCTGCGTTTGCTAACCTGAAGAAAGAAGAAATGGTGTCTGACGCGCTGAGTGCTCCCCTGCACCCGGGCGCGGCAAAATACTATAAAGAAGCCGGCCTGATCGATTGATCCTGTAACCGGTAAAACGACACCGCGGGCATGCCTGTCCGCGGTGTCTTGATCTCCGACCCGCTATATTCTTACAGGACCCAGCTATGACCAATAGCGAACCGAGAGCCGGGGATACAATCGACAGCAAGAAAATTGCAGAGGTTCTCCAAACCGAAACCGGTGGAAGGGCTGCGACCGGCACGGCTGCAAAGATACTATTTGTTGTCCCGCTGCTCTGGTCCCTCTTTCAGCTATGGATAGCATCACCGTTGCCCTACATTGTCGAGTTTGGTGTTTTTAACTCGACGGAAGCAAGGTCCATTCATCTGGCCTTTGCTGCGTTCCTCGCGTTTGCGGCTTACCCCATGATTCGCGGCCGGAATATCGACCACGTTCCGATTTATGACTGGGTTCTTGCCTTGGCTGCCGCTTTTGCAGCCTCTTATCTCTACCTGTTCTACGACCAGCTTGCGACGCGTCCGGGGTCGCCTATTACCCAAGACCTGATCATTGCACTTGGTGGTCTGGTGCTGCTATTGGAAGCTACTCGCCGCGCGTTGGGGCTGCCGCTGACCATTGTTGCTGGTGTGTTCCTCGTCTACGCGCTGGCCGGCCCCTATATGCCGGATGTGATCTCCCACAAAGGGGCCAGTCTGAGCAAGCTGTCTTCCCACATGTGGTTGGGTACGGAAGGTGTGTTTGGCGTCGCCCTCGGGGTTTCGACCAGTTTTGTCTTCCTGTTCGTGTTGTTCGGTGCGCTGCTGGAACGGGCAGGGGCGGGTAATTACTTTATCCAGGTTGCCTACGCCATGCTCGGACACATGCGCGGCGGTCCCGCCAAGGCTGCGGTAGTATCCAGCGGCCTGAGCGGTGTGATTTCAGGTTCGTCCATCGCCAACGTGGTGACAACTGGCACCTTTACCATCCCCCTGATGAAGCGGGTTGGTTTTCCCGCCACCAAGGCGGGTGCTGTTGAGGTGGCTGCGTCCACCAACGGTCAATTGACGCCTCCCATTATGGGGGCGGCGGCTTTCCTGATGGTTGAGTACGTCGGTATTTCCTACCTGGAAGTGATCAAGCATGCCATCCTGCCGGCACTGATCTCTTACGTTGCGCTGATCTACATCGTTCACCTTGAGGCCTGCAAGCTCAAGATGAAGGGAATCGAGCGCCCAAATCGTCCGACACTGGCCCAGCGCATGCTGAACTGGGTTGTGATTCTGATTGGCCTGAGTGCCCTTACGTTCATTGTTTATTACGGCATTGGCTGGTTAAAGGTGGTTCTGGGTGAAGCCGCTGTGTGGGTGCTCGGGCCGCTGCTTCTGTTCATTTATATAGCGCTGGTCTGGTATTCCACCCGTTTTCCGGAACTGGCTCAGGACGACCCTGAGTCCTCAATGGATACGCTGCCGGACGTGGGGCCAACCGTTAAGACCGGCTTGTACTTCCTGTTGCCGGTGGTGGTCCTGGTCTGGTGTCTCACCGTTGAGCGGTTCTCGCCCCAGCTATCAGCATTCTGGGCCACGGTGTTCATGATTTTCATCGTGGTTACTCAACAGCCACTGAAGGCTTTTTTCCGCAAAAAGGGTCATTTCCTTGCGGAAACGAAAACCGGCCTCGTTGACCTCACTCTCTCGCTGGTAACTGGCGCGCGGAACATGGTTGGTATTGGTGTGGCGACAGCCACCGCCGGCATTGTGGTGGGCACGGTGACGCTGACAGGCATCGGCCTGGTGATGACCCAGTTTGTGGAGTTTATCTCCGGCGGCAACCTGCTGCTGATGCTGATTTTCACAGCGATTATCAGCCTGATTCTGGGTATGGGGCTGCCCACGACCGCCAACTATATCGTGGTTTCCACGTTGATGGCTCCGGTTATCGTGACACTGGGCGCTCAGAGCGGCTTGTTGGTGCCTTTGATCGCTGTACACCTGTTTGTGTTTTATTTCGGCATACTGGCGGATGATACGCCGCCCGTGGGGCTGGCCGCCTACGCGGCGGCTGCTATCTCAGGGGCGGATCCTATACGAACGGGTGTGCAGGGCTTCACGTATGATATTCGGACGGCGATCCTGCCCTTCATGTTCATCTTTAACACCCAGTTGTTGTTGATCGGCCTGACAGGTTGGGTGGATTTGCTGGTGACGATTGCAAGTGCGGTCACGGCGATGCTGGTTTTCTCGGCGGCCACTCAGGGTTATTGGTTTACCAAGAGCTACAAGTGGGAGTCGGCTTTGCTGTTGCTGATCACGTTTACCCTGTTTCGTCCAGGCTACTGGTGGGACATGGTCTACCCGGCAACGCAGGATAAACCGGGTACCGAGGTGATCGAGCATATCGAGAATGTGCCCGCAGGTGAGTCCATGGTTGTGCAGGCTTCGGGCATGTCTCTGAGTGGTGATGAGGTTTCCACCTATCTCAGTCTGGAACTGCCGGCTGCTGAATCTCCTGAAGCAAGGCTTGCGAGCGCCGGCCTTGAGCTGTCGCGTCAGGACGACACGATGGTAGTGGATTTCGTTGGCTACGGTAGCCAGGCAGAGAATGCCGGCGTCAGTTTTGGCTGGACCATCGATGCCGTGCAGGTTGAGAACGAGCGCCCGCCGAAGGAACTTATGTTCATTCCCGCGCTTATACTGCTTGGCCTTGTTGCGTTCGGCCAATTGCGGCGACGCACACCCGAAGAAGCCAGCGCTTACGGCTGATTCCTTGCCCCTCGAAAGCCCGGCATTAACCTGCCGGGCTTTTTTCTGTTAAACTCCTGCGCGCAACGGTCCGCGGTTTGTATCGCGGCCAACCGTCAACAAGTGGTCTTTGGTACGGATCACCTCTGAGTCCCTGGGAGCCTACTATGCCTGTTGTTACCCTGCCGGATGGCAGCCACCGCAGTTTTGCCGAATCTGTTACCGTTCACGATGTCGCCGCAGACATTGGTGCCGGGCTTGCCAAGGCCGCCATTGCCGGCCGAGTGAATGGCAAGTTGGTTGATACCAGTTTTCCGATTGAAGAAGACGCTGAGCTTGCCATTGTCACCGAGCGTGATGAAGACGGCGTCGACATTATCCGCCACTCCACGGCGCATCTCCTGGCCATGGCGGTGAAGGAGCTGTTTCCTTCCGCCCAGGTGACCATTGGCCCGGTTGTGGATAACGGGTTCTATTACGATTTCAAATTCGACCGGCCGTTTACCAACGAAGATCTGAGCCGGATCGAAAAGCGCATGGAAGAGTTGGCCAAGCAGGATATCCCGGTGTCCCGATCGGTCATGTCCCGTGACGAAGCCGTCCGTCTGTTTGATGGGATGGGTGAGGAATACAAGGTTCGCATCATTGAGGATATTCCCGGCGAGGAGGATCTATCCTTCTACCGCCAGGGTGACTTTATCGATCTGTGTCGTGGCCCTCACGTGCCCAACACCGGCAAGCTCAAGGCCTTCAAGCTGACCAAGGTCGCCGGTGCCTACTGGCGCGGTGATACCAGCAACGAGCAGTTGCAGAGGGTGTACGGCACCGCCTGGGGCAACAAGAAGGACCTGAAGGCCTATCTGCATCGCCTGGAAGAGGCCGAGAAGCGCGACCACCGCAAGATCGGCAAGAAGCTGAGTCTGTTCCACATGCAGGAAGAGGCTCCGGGCATGGTGTTCTGGCATCCGGACGGCTGGTCCCTGTATCAGGAGATCGAGCAGTACATGCGCCGTAAGCAGCATGAGCATGGTTATCAGGAAATCAAGACACCGCAGGTGGTTTCCAGGGCGCTTTGGGAAAAGTCCGGACATTGGGACAAGTTCAAGGACGACATGTTTACCACGGAGTCCGAGAAGCACGATTACGCCATCAAGCCGATGAACTGTCCTTGCCATGTGCAGGTTTTCAACCAGGGCCTGAAAAGCTACAAGGACCTGCCTCTACGTCTGGCCGAATTCGGTTCCTGTCACCGTAACGAAGCATCGGGTGCCTTGCACGGTTTGATGCGGGTTCGCGGGTTTACCCAGGACGATGCCCACATTTTCTGCGAAGAGGATGCCATTCAGCAGGAAGTGTCTGACTTTATCGGCATGCTCCACGAGATTTATGCGGATTTCGGGTTTACGGAGATTCTTTACAAGCTCTCAACCCGTCCTGAAAAGCGGGTTGGCTCGGACGAAGTCTGGGACAAGGCGGAAGCTGCGCTGGAAGAAGCATTGAACCGGGAAGGCGTCGATTGGGAGCTTTTGCCGGGTGAGGGCGCCTTTTATGGTCCGAAAATCGAGTTTTCGTTGAAAGACTGCATCGGTCGGGTGTGGCAATGTGGTACCATTCAGGTCGATTTTTCCATGCCGGGACGGCTGGGTGCCCAATATGTAGCCGATAATTCCGAGCGTAAGACGCCGGTGATGTTGCACCGGGCGGTTCTTGGCTCGTTCGAGCGCTTTATTGGTATTCTGATCGAGGAATACGAGGGCGCTTTCCCGACATGGCTTGCGCCAACGCAGATCGCGGTGCTGAATATTACCGACAATCAGCGGGATTATTGCCAGAATCTTGCGAAAAAGTGGGATTCCCTTGGCTATAGGGTTAATGCTGACTTGAGAAACGAGAAGATCGGCTTTAAAATCCGCGAGCATACTATTAACAAAGTTCCCTTCCTTGTTGTAATCGGCGACAAAGAAGTTGAAAACAACGCCGTTGCGGTGAGAACCCGCAAGGGTGAGGATCTGGGAACTTTATCGCTGGAAGCGTTTGAGCAGCTGATGGCTGACGAAATCAATCGCAAAGGCAGAACCAAAACGGAGATCTGATTATTAAACAGCGAGCGAATCGGGGGCGCACTCCAAAAGCGCCGATCAATGAGAACATTGACGCAACTGAAGTCCGTCTGATCGATGCCGAAGGCAATCAGGTCGGTGTCGTACCGATTGAAGATGCACTCAAGCAGGCTGAAGAAGTGTCTCTTGACCTGGTTCAGGTTACGGATTCCGATCCGATCGTCTGTAAGATAATGGACTACGGCAAGAAAATCTTCGATGAGAAGAAGGCCAAAGCGGCTGCCAAGAAAAAGCAGAAGCAGACGCAGGTCAAAGAGCTTAAGTTCCGACCAGGAACTGAAGAAGGGGATTATCAGGTCAAACTACGCAACCTGGTACGTTTCCTTGAAAACGGGGACCGCGGCAAAATCACTATCCGCTTCCGTGGGCGTGAGATGGCACACCAGGAAATTGGTATGAAGCTCATGAACAGGATCGAAGTGGATATTGAAGAGCTTGCCCAGGTAGAACAGCGGCCGAAAATGGAAGGCCGCCAGATGACCATGGTTGTGGCCCCCCGTAAAAAGAAGTGAACCTGATCCGGTGCTGATCCCCCGCGGTCGCGGGGGATTTGTCGTTCAGGGGCACATTGATATCACTTAAAAACAGAATGCGGAGTTTTAAAAATGCCCAAGATGAAAACCAAAAGCGGGGCCACCAAGCGGTTCAAGAAGACCGCGACTGGCTTCAAGCATAAGCAATCCTTCACCAGTCACATCCTGACCAAGAAGAGCCCGAAGCGTAAGCGTCAGCTTCGTGGTACCAAGCTGATTGCCAAGTCCGACGTGGCTTCAATCAAGCGTATGACGGCGTGCTGATTCAGCCGCTAATCATTTCTTTTCAGGTTTAAAGGTAGAAGGATTAACGTATGCCTCGCGTAAAACGTGGTGTGGTTGCACGCCGTCGTCATAAAAAGATTCTCAGTCAGGCCAAGGGTTATTACGGAGCGCGTAGTCGCGTCTTCCGCGTAGCCAAACAGGCGGTTATCAAGGCCGGTCAGTACGCTTACCGTGACCGTCGTAACCGTAAGCGCTCGTTCCGCGCACTGTGGATTGCCCGTATCAATGCTGGCGCCCGTGCCAACGGCCTGTCATACAGCCGTCTGATTGCTGGCCTGAAGAAGGCCAATGTTGAGATCGACCGTAAAGTTCTGGCCGACCTGGCCATGAACGAGCAGCAGGCGTTTACCGCTGTTGTTGAGAAGGCCAAAGCGTCTCTGTGATCGCTTAGCTCTTTCATCGGTTAACCGATCGATTCAGGCGTCTCCATGAGTTCATGAAGACGCCTTCTGATAGGGGAAGGGCGCGCTCTTCCCCTATTTTTGTTTAGAGTGATTCCATTTCTGGATTGGAGCAGGGTCAATGGAAAACCTGGATCAACTCGTTCAGGACGGCCTGGCGGCGGTTGAAAGTGCCGACAGTTTGCAGGCACTGGATCAGATTCGTGTTGAATACCTTGGCAAGAAGGGTGTGATCACCCAGCAGGCGAAGACACTGGGCAAGCTGTCTGCGGAGGAGCGCCCTGCCGCTGGCCAGAAGATCAATGAAGCCAAGGGGCAGGTGGAGCAGGCCATCAACGCCCGCCGCACGGACCTTGAGCGCGCCGCCATTGAGCAGAAACTCGCCAGTGAATCCATTGATGTGACGCTTCCCGGGCGAGGCCAGGACCTGGGGGGGCTGCATCCAGTTACCCGCACCCTTCAGCGCATTGAGCAATTTTTCTCCCGCGCGGGCTATACCGTGGAGCAGGGGCCGGAAATCGAAGACGACTATCACAACTTCGAAGCTCTTAACATTCCCGGCCACCATCCGGCCCGTGCCATGCACGACACGTTTTACTTCAATCCCGGCACATTGTTGCGAACCCACACCTCACCGGTTCAGATTCGCACCATGGCAGATGGCAAGCCACCGTTTCGGATGATTTGCCCCGGCCGCGTCTATCGCTGCGATTCGGATATGACCCACACGCCCATGTTTCACCAGGTGGAAGGGCTGTTGGTCGAGAAAGATGTTAGCTTTGCGGACTTGAAGAGCACCGTTGAGGAGTTTCTACGGGTGTTCTTCGAACGCGACCTGGAAGTGCGATTCCGCCCATCCTATTTCCCGTTCACAGAGCCGTCCGCCGAGGTGGATATCGAGTGGGGGCGCGAAGAGGATGGCAGCATCAAATGGCTGGAAGTCATGGGCTGCGGCATGGTTCACCCCAAAGTGTTCGAGCATTGCGGTATCGACGCTGAGGAATACCGTGGCTTTGCGTTTGGTCTGGGTGTCGAGCGTCTTGCCATGCTTCGCTATGGCGTGAATGACCTGCGCATGTTCTTCGAGAACGATCTCCGCTTTCTGCGGCAGTTCCGTTGAACACGCCATCAAGGTAAACGAACTAACAGGCAACACCGCATCAGGACAAGGCAGATACCATGAAATTCAGTGAGCAGTGGCTACGGGAATGGGTCAATCCGGCGAATGGTACCCAGGCATTGATGGATCAGATCACCATGGCGGGTCTGGAAGTTGACGGATTTGAGCCGGTAGCCGGCAAGTTCAGTGGCATTGTTGTGGGTGAGGTTGTGTCGGTATCCCCTCATCCCGATGCGGATAAGCTTCGGGTCTGTCAGGTCCGTAATGGCACGGAAACCGTTCAGGTTGTTTGCGGTGCGCCCAATGTTCGTGACGGTCTGAAAGTACCCTTTGCCGTTGTCGGGGCCGTGTTGCCGGGTGATTTCAAGATCAAGAAGGCCAAGCTGCGTGGGCAGCCCTCGGAAGGAATGCTGTGCTCAGAGTCAGAGCTTGGCCTTTCTGACAGCCATGATGGCCTGATGGAGTTGCCGGACGATGCACCGGTAGGTCAGGAGTTGAGTGAGTTTCTCAAGTTGAACGACGTCACCATCGATGTGGACCTGACACCGAATCGCAGTGATTGCCTGTCGATCAAAGGGATTGCCCGGGAAGTTGGGGTTCTGAACAGCCTTGTGGTTGAGGGCCCGGAAATTCTCCCCGTGGAAGCAGTGCACTCAGAAGTGCCTGACATCGCAGTGAAAGACCCCGAAGGTTGCCCCCGGTACCTGGGGCGAATCCTGCGCAATGTAGACCTGAGTATTGAATCCCCATTGTGGATGCAGGAAAAGCTGCGCCGCTCAGGCGTCCGCTCTATTGACGCAGCCGTGGACGTGACCAACTACGTGATGCTGGAGTTGGGGCAGCCTCTGCATGCGTTTGACCGGAAGGAAATTGAGGGCGGTATCGTTGTGCGCCGGGCAGCGCAGGGTGAAAAATTGGTATTGCTGGATGGTCAGGAAGTGGAACTGACCAAGGATACCCTGGTTATCGCGGATCACGCCAAGCCCATAGCGATTGCCGGTGTGATGGGGGGCGAGCATTCCGGAGTTAGTGAACGAACCCGCGACCTGATCCTTGAGGCAGCGTACTTTGATCCGATCACTCTGGCGGGTAAAGCGCGCCATTATGGCCTTCATACGGACGCGTCACATCGTTTTGAGCGGGGCGTGGACTACGAGCTTGCCCGCGATGCCATGGAGCGTGCAACGGCACTGCTGATGTCTATTGTCGGTGGCGAGCCGGGGAATATTGTTGAAGTTGTCAGTAAGCAGGACCTGCCTGAAGACCGCACGGTGGACCTTCGGGAGACGCGTGTTGCCGACGTGTTGGGGCTGGAGATTGACCGCACGACGGTAGAAGAGATTCTGACTCGTCTGGGGTTGCACATCGACAAGCTGTTGAAGGATGGTTGGCGCGTGCACGTGCCGAGTTTTCGACCGGATATCAGTATTGAAGAGGACCTGATCGAGGAAATTGGACGGATATACGGCTACAACAACCTGCCGGTCACCGAGCCCACAGGCTCACTGGGCCTTCGCCCGCAGGAAGAGGCCGTCCGCCCGGTATCGGCGATCCAGAACTATTTTGTGGCGTGTGGATACCAGGAAGCGATTACCTACAGCTTTGTTGATCCGAAAGTACAAAACCTGATTGATCCGGAGCGGGATGGTATTGCGCTGGCCAACCCGATTTCGTCGGATCTGTCGGTGATGCGTAGCAGTCTGTGGAGCGGACTTCTGAAAACGGTGGCTTATAACCAGAATCGGCAGCAGCCGCGAATCCGGCTATTCGAAACCGGGCTCCGGTTCATCAAGGATGGCGATCGGATTGATCAACAGCCCATGCTCTCGGGTGTGGTCGCCGGCGGTCAGTTGCCTGAAAACTGGGCCAACGGTCGCAGAAATGCCGATTTCTTTGATGTAAAAGGCGAACTGGAGGTTCTGTTCCAGCTCCTTGGCATTGAAGTGCAGTTCCTCGCCAGTCAGCACCCCGCGCTGCACCCGGGCCAGACGGCGGAACTGATCCGGGACGGAGAACATGTAGGCTGGATGGGCACATTGCACCCACAAGTTCAGAAAAAACTGGAACTTAATGGCACGATCCTGATGTTTGAGCTATTCTTGAATTCGGTCGTTTCTGGATATGTGCCTAATTTCAAAGATATTTCAAAATTCCCTGAAGTTCGGCGGGATTTGGCTATCATTATTGGAGGCGACGTGGGGTTTGCAGACGTCGAGCGTGTCGCGAAAAAGCGCGCCGGTGAGCACCTCACAGCTTTGCGTGCGTTTGATGTTTATGAAGGTGAAAGCCTGGGTGAAGGCAACCGAAGCCTTGCTCTCAGTCTGTTCTGGCAGCATCCCGAACGCACACTAAATGAAGAAGAGGTGCATTCGCTCTTCAACGGTGTGATCGACGCACTGCGCGAAGAGCTGGGGGCAACACTGAGGAGTTAGCAGATGGCGGCATTGACGAAAGCGGAGATGGCAGAGCGCTTGTACGAGGAATTGGGTCTCAACAAACGTGAAGCCAAGGAAATGGTAGAAGCTTTTTTCGATGAGATCAGAGGCGCTCTCAGTCATAACGAACAGGTGAAGTTGTCTGGCTATGGCAACTTTGATCTACGTGACAAGAAGCAGCGGCCGGGACGGAACCCGAAAACCGGTGAGGAAATTCCGATCAGTGCACGGCGTGTTGTTACGTTCCGCCCGGGACAAAAACTAAAACAGAAAGTAGAAGCGTATGCTGGAACCCAGTCATAACAACGAATTACCCACGATACCGGGTAAACGTTATTTCACCATCGGTGAAGTTGCAGAGCTTTGCGCTGTAAAAGCGCACGTACTCAGATACTGGGAGCAGGAGTTCCCGCAGCTTTCTCCGGTCAAGCGCCGTGGCAACCGCCGCTACTATCAGCGTGCCGATGTCATTACCATCCGCCAGATTCGCAGTCTGTTGTATGATCAGGGTTACACCATCGGCGGCGCCAAGCAGAAGCTGAGCAGCCACGAGGTAAAGGATGATACCTCCCAATACAAGCAGCTGATCCGGCAGATGATCACGGAACTGGAAGATGTATTGGATGTGCTCAACACGCCGGTCAAGTAATCTGGTGCTCAAACAAAAAACCGAAGGTTAGCCTCAAGCCGTTCACTTAAAGTGGATCTGAACGGCTTGGCCCGGCCCGAAAAGGCGCTATACTACTGGATATCCAGACAGTATGGTGCCTTTTTTCATGAGAAAGAAATCTTGCCAGAAGGATTGGCCGCGAGTTCCTGAGAGG